>JBATTW010000541.1:0-11821 GCA_049670805.1 Bacteroidota bacterium | reverse complement strand
GTCAGAACATGGCCGACACGGAAATCAAGTGGATTCCGGATGTCGAAAACGGTTCAATGACATACGTGTACTGTACTGCCGGGGTCCAGTCACCCAGGCTCTTCTGTGCGCTGAAGCCCAGGGAGGGTTTGATCCCGTTCCCTTCGTCCTTCATGTCGATCCGGTCAATACCTCCGCGCAGGGTCAGTTCGGGCACGAGTGGGACTTCCACACCTGCGCGAAAAAGAACTGTTTTGACCGATGAGACTTCCACCTCCGCCGAGAGAAGTCCGATATGTCCCGGAAGGCGGTAGGTAACGCCAAGCAGGTAGAGAAGCGGGAAGAGAACCTCGCTTGTCTGTCCGCTCTGCCCGTAGAGGGATGAGGTATCCCACTTGTATTTCGAATTGAGATCTCGAATCGCGCCGCCGATTATCAGAGTCTCGTTCACCTCGTACAGCGCTCCGATGTCCAGGCCGACGGTGGTCGATGAAATATCCGTGTAGAGCTGATAGTAGTAGAGTTTGAGGTTGATCCCGAGACTGAAACCGGCCTTGAACCGGAGAGAGAATCCGAGGTAGAACTGGTTTTCTGACGTCCGGAGCGGGCCCGTTGGGCGGCCATCGGAATCGCGTCCGTCGATTTCGCTTACACCGGAATTGATGATGCCCGCCGAGACCCCGGCGTTTGGCGGCAGCGGGAGACTGATGTGGAGAAAGTTGAGGCGCCTGTCCAGCGTCAGAATGCCCATCGTTGCCCCGGCGTACCTGGATTCCATCCATGGTAAGAGTGCCGGATTGTAATAGCCAACCACGTCCCCCAGAGTGTTTGCCACCATGGCATTGCCCATCCCGATGCCCCGGGCGCCAAACCCCATACGGCTGAACGCCCCCGGCTGGGTGCCAGTATCCTGCGCCCCCGCCGGAGAAGATGCGAGAGTACCGACCATAACCGCAAAGACGGCGAAAAGAATGTGATATGGAGATGTTCTTTTCATCTCATGCCAGCACAAGGATCTTACCCCACAACGGTTCGCCTCCTCCAACGATAATTCGGTAGAAGTAGACCCCGTTGGGAACGACCGACCCGCTATCATCACGCCCGTCCCACACCTCATCGTATTCTGTCCCACCCGAACGTGGCGCATCCCGGGTGACCGTTCTCACGCGATTCATGCCAAAATCAAAGATTTCGATGGTAACGTCGGCAGCCGACGACGGGAGAGCATAGTGGAGACGGGTAACGTCGAACCGTGGAGAGAAAGGATTGGGATACGCGTACGTTTGCACTTCTGAGGTAAGAGGCTCGTACGCCCTGAAGATCTCCCACGTCAGCCCGAAAGGATGTGACGCGTTGTCAACGGTCCTCACAAGCCCATCGGCCCCTCCGGCAAAGACCGTATCTCCCAGAATCCCGACTGAGAAAAACGTGTCTGAGGTGATCCTCTGTCCTGTAGCGCGATCCACGATGGTCCCCGAACGGACAAAAGAACTCCCACCGTCATCCGTCCTGTAGATACCCTCGGTCGTGGGGATGTAGACCACCGAGTCCCGGAAGCCAAACCCGTAGGCTTTGACACCGACCAGGATGTTTGTCCAGGAGTTGCCACCATTGTCGGTGTAGCTTACGCCGTAGCGTTGCCCCGGACCCTCGGCTATCCAGTTGGTGGTCCAGATGCGTTTCGTTGGTCCCAGCTGCTGCGCCGCGATTGCAATAATCCAGTTGCTGAGGACAGACTGGCTTTGATTGTCCGACCGGAACTTCCTCCAGCTCATCCCACCGTCGGTTGACTTATTTATCCCCCCTGCCGTACCCGCCCAAATGGTCGAATCGTCTTCGGCAAAGACAGAGAACGCCTTGAAGTTGTCAACGGGAACCGGGTTGACGACGTAGTCCCCCAGACTATCGGTTGGTGCAATCCAGCTAAGATCATCGTTGGGAAGCACAATCCGGTTCCAGGTTGCGCCGCGATCTGTGGATTTTCTCAACCCGCTGGACCAGCTTGCCACCCAAACAGTACCCGTGGTGAGCGCAATGTCGAATGTGACGTTCTGCTCCTTCACGGTCACGGGAAGAAAGCGGACGGTGTTGACGCCGTACTGAACCAGGCTGTCATCCTGGGCATCCAGCGGTTGGTCGGCGAAACTCCACGTCGCGGCATCATCAAGAGTGTAGGCATAGCCTGCCCCGGTTTGAACGGATGAACCGTCGATATCCTGTGTGAAGCCGGTAGAGCACCAGACGCTATCTCCCCGGACTGTCAGCGCGAAAACACCGGGACGGGCGAAGGCCGGAACTGATGCAAAGTTCTCCCAGGATCTCCCGCCGTCAAAACTCCGCCCGGCTCCCTTGCTCGTGCCGATCCAGACGACAGACCCCTGAACCACAAGGTGGGAAACAGAATTCGAAGGCAGTGGTGAAGAGAGACCTGGTTCCTGAATGTCCAGTCGGGGGCTGCCGGGAAAGAGCAATTGTGCCCGCCCGTCAGACAGAGCGGAGACCAGCAAGAGCGGGAAGATCCACCGCGCTATGTGCCTGCAGGCCATGGGCTACCGTACCGTCAGGTTGTGAAGTAATGTTGCACTCGTGTCCCCGAATGTATCAGCCGCCTGGAAGGCGAACCGGTACGTCTTCCGGGTCGTCGTCGATGGGAGCTGTACGATAATCGAGTACGTTCCGTCGCCAGCCACGGCGTCGCCGCTCCCATTGATGTCTCCATCGTCCAGCAAGAAATACTTCCGCAATGGGTCAGACGAATCGAGACTGCGGAAGTAGACCTCTTGAATGTCATCAGATCCGTCAGGGTCGTCTGCATCCACGGTCATTCGCACAAGGGTGGACCCAGATGGTGGAAGAAGAACCGTGTCGGGCGCGACGAGATTGGAAAGGAGAGGCACTTCATTCTCACGAACGATAAGCAGTGTCTGTTCGCGAGCGTTGCTCTCAAAGCCCGTCCTGTCCAGGGCCCGCACGCGAACGCGGAACGGGCCCGCTTCCGATTGAGCCAGCTCAAATGCGAGACGACCTGAAAATTCCCCGTCACCGGCCGTTTGGTCAGGCCCCGCTCCGTCGTCGCTGAGCTGGATCCGCTGCCACGGGGTAGACGTCGAGGGAGGAAGGAGCTCAGCAAAGACCGTGATCTCACCACTGCTCCCGTCAGGATACTCAACGGCCGCGCGCACCTCTACACTCACCGGGTACAGTCCCGCCACGGGGGGGATCGAACGCAGATTCACGGTATCGGGGTCTACGGTCGTCGCACGGACATATGGGGGATCTCCCGATTGATCCACAATACCTTCGTTCGTTGATTCGCAGCCCGCGAGGACCGCAATGGTGACACCCACCGTCAAGAGCCAATGGATGACTCGAGAGCCAGTACTCCTCACATCACCCCTCCCAACAAAAAAACCGAGACCCACAGGCCGAGGAGTATGGCCTGGCGGATTCTCGGTGTTTAGTTTGTTCAGCTCAGAAACCATGAAGCGTTGATCCAAGTGACTCCACTGGATTTCACATAGAGTACTGTAACAACGCTTCTATAAAATGATCTCCCTGTTGAACTTATCTACAATAGCAAAAACAGACGCCAAAGTCAAGATTGAGGTTCCACCTTGATTCTCGAACGGCTATTCTGTACAATTCCCGCATGACTCTTCCACACTTCAGGAAACGGCTTCGTGTTCTTCTCTCCCTCTGGGCGACCGTCTGTCTCGTTTACTACTCTGCCTCTGGTCAATTCGAGGGGGTGGTCGTGAGCTGGAACAGCACGACAGACGAGACCGGCGTCCTCCACGAATTCAACATGACAATGTGGATAAAGGGACAGATGGTGAAGATAGAGATCTCAGAGATCGGAGACTCTCCCGGATCGACGGTCATCTACCGGAGCGATATCGGATTCGTCTGGATCCTCAACGACGACGACAGCACATACTTCGAAGTGAAAAAGGTGGCCGGCGTCCCGGACTCGATTCCCCGACAGATCAAGGGGGGAGAGCCCGGAATCGAGAAGACGGGGAAGCGGAAGTCCATTCTGGGATACTCTTCGGAGCAGTTTCTGATGCGGAGCGACGGAACGGAAACGGAGATCTGGGGAACGCGGGACCTGGCCGGACTCTCCGCGGCAATTGCCAGAGGTCTGGGTGAAGATGTTTTTGGCACAGGAGGCTGGACAGACGAGCTGACGCAAAGCGGAGTCTTTCCTCTGATCGCTGTCACGAGGGTGGGGAGTGGTATCTGGGAATCCTCGGAGGTAACGGAAATCCGCCGCGAACAGTTGCCCGCAGGTTTCTTTACGATACCAGCCGGATACACAAAACAGAGTGTCAACCAGTATTTCAGCGACGATTAGTTCCGCTTGAGAGAACCTTCTGAAGTGCCTCCACGAGCTTCCTGTTCTGGCCCTCCGTGCCGATAGTTATCCGGACACAACTAGGCAATCCAAAAGCTTTGAGTGGCCGGACTATTACTCCCAGCCGTAGAAGCCCCTCGTATACTGCGTTCACCTGATCTTCGTTTGCGAACGGTACGAAAACGAAGTTGGCATTTGTCCGCACAACCCCGAGACCCAGATTCTGAAGAGCGGGAAAGAGGAGCTCTTTTCCCTCTGCGTTCACCGTGACCGATCTGCGCAGATACTCCGAATCATCCAGCGCGGCGATACCCGCTGCCTGCGCCAAAGTGCTCGGCTCGAACGGGAGCTTCACTTTGAGGAGATTCCGAATCAGCATGTCGTGGGCAAATCCATAACCAATCCTGACCCCGGCAAGACCGTAGATTTTCGAGAATGTCCTGAGGGTGATGACGTTGTCGTAGCGGTAGATCATCGAATCGGGATACTCGGGGTTTTCCGTCGCATACTCAAAATACGCTTCGTCGAGGATAATGAGGGTCCGCGGGGGCACCTTACGCATGAACTCGTCGAATTCCCCGACCGTAAAGATCGTGCCGGTGGGATTGTTTGGGTTGGCGAGGTAGATGATCTTCGTCTGATCCGTGATGTGTGCAGCGAGCGCTCTCAGATCGAAGCGATACTCGTGCAGCGGCACGGTGACCATCTTCACGCCGCGGGATCGCGCAAGAACGTAAAAGCCGACAAACGTCCCTTCGGAGGTCAGAACTTCGTCCTCATCGCAAAGAAATGTCCGAATGATGTTGGACATGATCCCTTCTGACCCGCTGCCTGCAATGACATTGTCGACCCTCAGGCAAAACTTCTCCGCGAGAACCCGTCGCAGCTCGAGACCCCCGTCAGGATAGAAGTGGAGTCCGGAGTGATGCCGCTCCAGTTCCTCGAGCGCCTTTGGTGAGGGGCCGAGGGGGTTCTCGTTGGAAGCGAGCTTAATCACATTGGTCAGACCGTACTCACGCTGGATTTCTGCGATCGATTTCCCCGGCTGATACGGTTCAAGCGACTCGATATATGGAGGAACGAGAGGCATAGTCACAGAAAAGGTTTCCTTATGTTGTGAAAGATACCAACGGCAGTGTTGACATTCAATGGTGTCAGGGCTATATTGGGTCTGTAAGTTCTCTGACATATCCGGTTTTGGTGTCCCGTTGTGAGACGGGATGAAAAAGGGAATTCCGTTAAAAGCGGAAGCTGCCCCGCAACTGTACGTGGCACAGTGAGTACCAGCCACTACCTGCAGACAATGCAGGTGGGAAGGCGGTGCAAGGATAACGGCCACAAGCCAGGAGACCTGCCAAAGCCAGCGCCACAAAGAGCCTTCGCGGGAGGGTTACGGTTGCCGATTACTCAGCACACATTGCCCCGACCCCCGATTCCACCGAGGAGGCCGGGGTTTTTCATTTCTGGACCCGTATGCACCTCTTAGAGACAGTTCGACGTTTCCCGATCCTGACAACAGCCGTTTGCCTGTTGAGCTTGCCGGCTGCGACCTCAAGCGCGGCTGGTCCAGGCAAAGTGGAAGCAAGGGATTCGGCTGGGTCCGTCTATCCGCTCCCTGAAGTGGTCGTAACGGCAACCCGGATTCGGGCCAGCGCGTCTTCTTCACCGAACTCCGTAGTTGTCCTCTCCCAAAACGATCTTCTTTCCAAACCAGGAAGTCTTCTGGCAAATTCCCTCCAGGGGATCCCCGGTCTCTTTGTCCGCTCGTACGGGGGAGGAGCCTCCCTCCGCTCGATCTCCGTTCGGGGGATGGCACCCGAACACACTCTGCTGCTGCTGGATGGGCAGAGAGTAAACAGCTTTCAGAATGGTCAGGTGGACCTGGGTGTCATACCTCTCATGGGAATTGAGCGTGTGGAGATCGTCAAAGGCGGACATTCTCCACTTTATGGTGCCGATGCCGTCGGTGGTGTCATCAACGTATTCACACGCAGACCGACTTCGGCCCTCACCACGGGAGCATCGTTTAGCGTCGGATCCTACGGCTACAGGGCCGCCGAAGCGTCCCTCAGTGGAACTCTGGGCCGATTTGGAGGCCGGCTCGCATTTCGCAACGAGCGTGGTGACGGCAATTTCACATACGCGTACGATGATGGTATTACCTCAGCCACACTTGAGCGCCTGGGAGCAGAATACAGGACGAACCACGCTGAGGGGAGACTGGACTACAAAATAACCAGCGATTTCGAGACATCGCTTCTGGTCTCCTACGGCGAGGCGGACAGGGGTGTTCCCGGCCCGATCACCAACGCGGAAACATCCGGCGGAGCCCGGTTGGAGGACCAGGCTGTTCGTTCGCGGTTGACGATCGACTGGCGCCCGTCCCCCGATCAGCGACTGAGCGTGGCTACGCTGTTCCACTATGCATTTCAGGAATACACCGATCCCACCCTCGGCCTGGGAGGCAGTATTCTCCGGAGCGTCTACGTGAACCAACATGTGCAAATCGCTCCTGAATTCGAGTTCACCCCAATTCCTGCCCTCGAGGCCACCGTCGGGGCCGAATTGGTTCGTGCGTGGGTGAACAGCAACCAGCTGAAGAGCGCTGTCCGCTGGCAGCAGAGCGTCTATGCGACGCTCCGCTACACAGCTCTTCTCCCGACAACGGTCCCGTATGAGCTTGCTCTCTATCCTTCGTTGCGATATGACCACTTCTCGGATGTCGACGGAACAGTCAGCCCCAAGATCGGATTAAACCTCGGTCTTCTTCGCACACCCGTCCTCCGGCTCAGGGCCAGCTATGGAGGGAGTTTTCGAGCTCCCACGTTCAATGACCTCTACTGGTTTGCGGGCGGGAATCCTGAGCTCCGTCCGGAACGGTCAGTCAGCTTTGATTGCGGCCTCTATTCCGCGATGCAGGTTATGGGGGAGGTGAGTCTGGACATTACCTACTTCAACATTGACACACGGGACAGGATTGTCTGGATGCCGTCAAGCGGTATGTTCTGGAGCCCGGTGAACGTGGGTCGGGTTGTCACGCAGGGAGTCGAGATGGAAGGGCGGTGGACCGGCTTGCGTGGAGCACTCAGCCTCTCGCTCAACTCCGCGTGGACCGATGCCCGGTACCGACAATGGGGAGACGTTCCTGACCCTGCAGACGGATCGCGACTGATCTACGTGCCGGAACAGACTGTGACCGCAACCATGGATGTTCGGGTAGCGGGGATCCACCTCTTTTTCCGCCAGAGCTGGGTCAGCCATCGGTATACAACAAGAACGAATGACAGGTATCTTCCCTCGTACGCTGTGGCATCTGCGGCGATTCGCTATACGCTGCCGATCCAGATGCCGGCACTGACTCTCAAACTCGAAGCTTCAAATATCTTCAACGAACCATACCAGATAATGACCCTCTACCCGATGCCTCTCCGTGAGTTGCGTGGCACCGTTGGAGTAGAACTTTGAAAGGAGCGGATTTGTGAAATCCAGATTTCCGGCCCTCTGTTTCGCAACGATCGTATTCTTCGGGTGCACTGAGGATCCGACCGGCGTCCCACCTGCCGATACGTTGCCAACTGCAAGGGGCGTCTACATCCTGAATGAAGGTCTATGGGGCCAGGGAAATGCAAGCCTGTCATATCTGGATTTCGATTCAGGTCAGCTGGAGAATGGGATTTTCCAAACTGCAAACGGGCGCGCGCTGGGTGATGTGGGAAACCACATCGTTGTGCGGAACGGCTCTGCGTACATCGTTGTAAACAACTCCCACAAGGTGGAGATCATAGAGACACAGACACACAAGAGTCTGGGAACGATTGACGCAGGTGCGGGAACAAGCCCGAGGCAAATCGCCTTCGTGTCGGACACCCTGGCGCTCCTCACAAACCTCTACGACGCATCGGTCTCTGTTCTCGGTATCGTTTCTCGATCAGTTGTAGGTCGCATCCCTGTTGGGCCGAATCCGGAGGGGATAGCCGTCTCTTCCGGAAAAGCATTCGTCGCCAATTCTGGCTTTGGAGGCGGCAACACCGTCTCCGTGATCAACCTCACCACGCTTGCTGTTTCGAGCACCATTACGGTCGCGGACAACCCTGCCGATGTTGTTCGCACATCGGACGGCCATATATATGTCCTTTGTGCCGGCGCGTACGGTGACTTCTCCGACCCCAACGATGATACACCGGCGAAACTCATGGTCATCGACCCCATCTCCGAGAGGGTAGTGGATTCGATCCTGGTTGGAGGTCACGCTTTTCGCACGAGCGCGGGGAGGGACCACAAAACCTACGTTCTGACGGAGGCAAACGTCTTGCAGATCGACACGCAGAGCCATTCAGTTGTTGGACCCTTTGCCTCGGGAGTCTATTACGGGGTCGGCGTGGAGGAGGAATCGGGTGATGTCTATCTCGCCGACGCAAGAGATTTCGTTAGTCCAGGCCGAACTCTCGTCTACTCCCGTGAGGGATCCATGCGGAGCGAGCACAACGTTGGGCTCATTCCCGGCAGGTTTGCCTTCAATCAATGAGATGGCCCAGATGGTCCGCTCTTCCCGCTTGGTTTTGGCAACTGAGGACCCTTTTCTGTACATTGTGGTTGTCATTCCGCATAGCACCGAGACGGAAATCGCTTGACACCTGTACGGGTACGCTTCGCACCAAGCCCCACCGGCTACCTCCACGTTGGCGGCCTTCGCACAGCACTTTACAATTTCCTCTTCGCCAGGAAGACTGGCGGCATTCTCATCCTCAGGATTGAGGACACCGACAGGGCTCGTTATGTCGAGGGGGCGGTGGACAATTTGATCCAGACTCTCCGATGGGCCGGCCTGGATTTCGACGAAGGCCCCGGGACCAGAGATGCGACGGGGCCGTACGTGCAATCGGAGCGGCTACCGCTCTATCGGAAACACGCGGAACATCTGGTTGAGACCGGAAAGGCATACTACGCCTTCGATACTGCGGAACAACTGGCGGAGATGCGAAGGGACCAGGAGCAGAGGGGTCTCTTTCCGAAATACGACAGAAGGGCCCTTAAGCTCTCCATGGAGGAGGTTCGGGAAAGCCGCGAGAAGGGAATTCCGGCAGTCATCCGGATGCGGGTCCCCGACGTGGCAACCGTCGTCGTCGATGATCTCATACGCGGACGTATCCGCTTCTCCAGTGATCAGATCGACGACCAGGTCCTTCTCAAGTCTGATGGCTACCCCACCTATCACCTCGCGAACGTCGTTGATGATCATACCATGGGCGTGAGTCACATAATCCGGGGTGAGGAATGGCTCTCCAGCACCCCAAAACACGTGCTCCTCTACGAGTTTCTGGGGTGGGATCTTCCCGCGTTTGCTCATCTTCCATTGTTGCTCAATCCTGACAGATCCAAACTCAGTAAGCGCCAGGGAGACGTGGCCGTCGAGGACTACAGGACGAAGGGATTCCTTCCCGAGGCTCTCGTCAACTTCGTAGCTCTCCTGGGTTGGAATCCGGGTGATGACCGGGAGATTTTCACGATGGAGGAACTCATCCACGAATTCTCTCTGGAGCGGGTGGGAAAATCGGGGGCGGTCTTCGACATCGAAAAGCTCCGCTGGATGAACACCCATCATCTCCGCCTCAAGTCCGACGAAGAGTTGCTCTTCATGAGTCGGCCCCATTTCGACGCATCGGGCCTGGGCACCCCCACCGATCAATACCTCCTCGCCGTTATCCGGCTGCTAAAAGAGCGGGTTGAAGGCGTGCAGGATTTTCTCACTCTTGGTCCCTATTTTTTCAAAGATCCCGATACCTACGACGAGGCCTCCAGGAAGAAGAACTGGACGCCCGATGCGCGTACGCGAGTGACAGACGCCCGCACTGATCTCGGACAGCTCGAACCGTTCACCCACTCATCCATCGAGGGGATCGTCCGCAACGCGGCCGAGAGACACGGCGTCGGGGCCGGAAAAATTATCCACCCCCTCCGTCTCGCTATTACGGGAATGGGACGTGGCCCCGGTCTGTTCGAACTGATGGAGGTCCTGGGAAGAGAGACGTGTATTCGGAGGATTGACCGTGCAGTTGAAATCCTCCCGGTTTGACTCTCGAGCCCTCAATGGCTATATTCGTCACGACCCTTTTCACGGCGAGATTCCATGGATGATCTGAACGTCATCCGCATAAAGAACGCTGTTTTCTACGCTTACCACGGGGCGGGAGAGGACGAGCAAAACCTAGGCGGAAAGTTCGAATGCGATGTGCAGCTCTATTGCGATCTCATGCCAGCCGCCGAGAGCGACACACTGAAGAAGACCGTGGATTACGAGAAGGTCTACTCCTGCATACAAAACGTGGTTGTCGAAAAGAAATTCAATCTGCTCGAGGCGCTTGCGAACACCATTGCAAAAGGTCTGCTGCGGGAATTCCACAATATTGAACAGGTGATCGTCCGCGTCCGCAAGCCCCATCCGCCGGTTAGGGGAGTGGTGGATTTTGTTGAGGTAGAGCTGTCCAGGAGACGATGAAAGAATACCGAGCATTCATCGGCCTGGGGTCGAACGTGGGCGATAGGCACGGTTTTTTGATCAAAGCCGCCTCGTATCTCCAGGATATCCGGAGGACACGCGTCATCTGCTATTCTTCGGTATACGAGAGCGACCCCGTCGGAAAAATTGATCAACCTGCATTCCTGAATGCGGTCGCAGAGGTGGAAACATTTCTCACGCCTTCTGAATTGATGGAGGAGCTGCAGGTCGCGGAGCAGGCTGTGGGGCGCATACAGAACGAGCGCTGGGGCCCCAGAGAGATTGATCTGGACATCCTCCTCTACGATGGTCTCCTGCATCAGGACAAGGGTCTCTCAGTCCCTCATGCTGAACTTGAACGGCGGCGGTTCGTGCTCGTCCCGCTCCGGGAAATCGCTCCCGATGTCGTGCATCCGGTGAGCGGGCTTACCATGGAGGAACTGGCGGGGGGGTGTTCGCGACAGGGGCGGATCAAACTGACATCATACAAGATTCTGGTGTAGCGCATCGGAGTAGGTGTGGTCAAACGTGAATCATTGGATCAGCTCATCGAGCAAACAGAACTGCGCCACATTGCCATCGAGGGAGTGATTGGCGCGGGCAAAACAACCCTTTGCAGCATGCTCGGAGAGACGCTCAAGGCAAAGGTGGTCCTGGAAAAATTCGAGGAAAACCCTTTCCTGAAGGACTTCTACAGGGATCCCGAACGGTATGCCTTCCAAACTCAGATTTTCTTCCTTCTGACCCGGTACAAGCAACAGCAGGACCTGTTCCAGGCGGATCTGTTCCACAGATTCCTTGTGACCGATTACATCTTTGAAAAAGACAAGATCTTTGCGTACCTCAATCTCCAGGACGAAGAACTGAAACTCTACCAGACCCTCGTCAATAGCATCGAACGAAGCATTCCCACGCCTGACCTCGTTGTCTATCTTCAGTGCAGCGTTCCTCGTCTCATGCGGAACATCAGTGTCCGCGGGAGGCCATATGAG
>JBATTW010000540.1:0-3766 GCA_049670805.1 Bacteroidota bacterium | reverse complement strand
GGTAAGGGCTAGTATACAAACCGCGTATCTAAAACGCAAGGAAAAAACCGGGGTATCTAGAAGAACGCCCGTACCTCGGCGCTCCCCGCGTGAACGGGAGAACGACCGCCGACGACGCGACCTTCGTAGCTCACCGTCGCCTGGATAAACCCCGTCAGCCGGTAGTCAAACGACCCCTGCCAGAGCCATGTCTTCCCTGTGGGTTTGCCGCCGGTGAGCTCGAATGGAAAATCAATTAGCGGTCCGGAAAGCAATACCTCCTCTCGCGAAGCCTCGAGACGCAACTGTCCCGCACTCTGGAAGGAGTAAATCCAGCTCACAGTCTGCGTATTGATGTCCGCCTGGAGATCGGGAGTCTGATAGGAGTCGTTCGCCCGTGAGAGGAACAGCTCGAAACCGAACTGGATATCCTGTTCGGGACGATACGAGAGAACGAACGAAACCGCGTCCGAGGCGATATCCCTGTTCCGCGACGGGACGTTTGAACTGCTCAGAATGTTGGTCGAGTTTGTGTACTCCATCTGGGTGGAGATCTCCCTTACGAATTGCCACCGAAGTCTCGCGGATCTGTCCCGGCCGTATCCCTTCTCGATTCCACTGTTGACGTTGTTCAGTCCGCGTCGTTCGAAGAAGCGAAGCCGCATGGAGAAATCGGGCTGGTTCTCGAACAGATGGATATCCTGTGTGAACTGCAGAGACCCCGTGATCGTTGTGGAGTCCTGCAGAAAGCTGTCGAAATCGAGGAGGAGGATCCTCTTGAAATCTCTTTCAACGCTCTTCTCATCGATCCGCACGTAGGTCTCAAAAGAGAGCGTGTTCAGAACATCCTCCCATCCGGCCGTCGGGCTGATGAACCGCTTGGGGGTAAATCGAAATCGGAGACTCGTCCGGAGATCAATGACCGGGAAGAGCTCGTCAGTCGGTAGAGACGTCGCGACATAGTCGCCCTCAAACCGTGCCTGGACAAACTCCTCTTCATCGGCTATGCCGTTGTTGTTCAGATCCCCGATGTAACGGAAGTTCCCGGATCCCGGTGTGACCCTGACAAAGATTCGCTGCAGCCTCGAGGACTGCGCCGTTTGAGCCTGGTAGTAGAGATCCACCACCACCCCCCTCTTGAGCGGGGCGTAGCGGGTCTGACTCCGGACAACCACTGACTTGATGTCTGTCCTTCCCTGCTGCTCGAACGCCTCCGTGAAATCCCTTTTCCGGAACGTGAGATCGTTGGAGGAGAAGAGGTTGTTCCACTCGGCGAGACGCAGCCCGTACGAATGGGTGAAAGCATCCGACTCCGGAACGACACTGCCATCCAGGAACATCTCCTCGCTCCTCCAGGTGTACATGGCAAAAACGGAAAGCTTGCCCAGATCCACCGCTCTGACACCCGCCGAGACGTCGGAAAATGAAAAACTACGGGGGGTGAGTTGACCGGTGGAGAGCGAGGTCACCTCCCTCTCCTCGGCCTCGTACCGGAGGACCGGTGTCAGTTTCCAGAAGGTGTACTCGGCCTGTCCCTGCTGGCGAAGCCACTCTCCACTGTCGTCAGCCGATTTGTCGTCGGAGGAGATGTTCTCTATATAATAGCTCACCTTCGGAAGATCCTCGCCCCGGATGACAGCCGAGCCGTCCAGTCGCTTCGAACGAAATCGGTCCCCACGCCGAATGTCGCCATATCCACCGTTCACGGCAATCCCCTCCACCGGCGAGTAGCCGAGTGATGCTTCCCGGATCTCTTCGTCACCTTTTGCAGTGGCGTCAAGCGCCCATTTGCGGTCGAACTCGATGACGTTGACACGATCCAGGGGGACAAACTGTTCCTGGACAAACCGTTCTTTGAGGCCGATCTCGAACGACCCGATGTTGAGACCGCCGATACGGACATCCTGGGGACGATAATCCAGATCAAAAATGAAGGCGTTTCCGCCGCCGCCGGTATCAAGGTTGGAGGACCTGTTGGAGTCGACAATGCTCCGGGCGTACTCGGCGCTGATTTTGAGATTGTCGCTCGGCGCAACGCTGAGAGCCACGTCGATCAGCTGGTGTTCCTGCGGCAGTGGGACAAACCTGACCGGCATGTAGTCTCCGCCACCGGGACCCTTCCACTCGAAGACCCCCAGAGCGATCCGGACGTACTCTCCGTTTGCCGTGCCGACAAACGAGAAGCTAACATTATAGAGAGCCGCCGAATCGCCCGGTGCGTAGCGGAAAAAGCTCGTGGAATCACCCGTGGAGAGGACCGTATCAATCCGTTTGTAGAGTCCGTTGGAATCCACCACGGTCACGCCGCTCAGAGCGGCCGCAGTGGGGTCTGACCCGGCCCGCTCCAACACCAGCCGGGCGGAATCGGTCAGGGCAAAATCGATGGGTGCGTCCGGATCGTCGGCCTCACGGAAGTAGGAGACCGAAAAGCTCACCTTGTCGTCAAAGAGGAAAGAACTATTCTCTCCCGAAAGGAATGATCGTGCATACGACCTTTCGGTGTACTGGAAATCGACCGTGACGCGCGATGCGGATATTATCAACCTCCTGGCGGTGAAGGTGATCTCCCCCAGAGAATAGTCAATTATATAGTCGTTTGTCTCGCCCCTCACCATCGGCTCTCCGTCAATGTAGACACGCTCCGTCCCCGCTACGATTGTAATAAATGTCTCGCCGTTTCTTCCCGTGAGTCTGTATGGGCCCTGTACACCTTCTATCCCAAAGAACTGGTTGATGTTGAACAGCCCGCGCGTGATCGCACCCGCAACCATGGCTGAACCCCTCGAGGAACCAACCCTGTAAGAGCCGACCCCCTTTGCACCCTGAAGATGCCGGTTTACGGTGGCGAACTCCGTCCCCCCCGTCTGCAGGCTGAAATCCCCGAGAACCGCAGCCAGATCCGTGCTCTTGATTTCGACATAGACCTCGTCGAATTCCTGGAGAGACTGCGTTGTCCCTTCCGGTTGTATCGGTGTGCTCTCGTCGGTCAGCGCGGCCGCGATTTCTATATCGGATGAGATACGGCCCGCAAGCTGGAGACGGAGTCCCGAGTTGAGAGAGAGATCTCTGTTTGACCCCACCGTGAATCCCCTGACAATGCTGCCGCTCTTCTGCAAGTTGGGTCCGAATGCCTCCTCCAGGTTGAAGCTGGAGGGCGGCCGGGCAAAGCTCACCAATGGATCACGCCCCAGTGAGTCCTTCAGGACCACCAGCTCACGTTTGTAGTACGCATCCTGAAATTGAAACGGAAGGTATGAATATGACAACACCACAGTTCTGTCGCTGGAGTCCGGGATCTCCACCAGACCCTGCACAAAGCTGGAGTCAAAGAGGAGACTGCCATTTCGGTAGTCGAGGGTGTACTCAACACCCCTGATGAGACGTCTACCTGGTCCTACAGCGGCCCTGTCACTCCCGTCGACGATGAACTGCTGAGGCAGAAGTATGACACTATCCCTGAAACTAGCACCGATTATGAAGCTGACGGTATCGCGGGGAGCTGCTGAGGCCTCCGAGGTCTCTTGCTGGGCGTATGTATAAGGAGTGGGGAGAACCGGCAGCCAGTTGAGGAGGGCAAGAAATCCAATCAGCACAAGCCGTATGTTCAGCGTACCGGCCATTCAGCTCAAATATACGTGAGTGAAGATTTGTAGTAAAGTCTATAAGCAATCACTCCTAGTCGTTGGTTTTTCTCTTGCAAGTAAGTCGCAGAGTCGATACTATTCACTCTGCATTCATCGCCAAAGTGGCGGAATTGGTAGACGCGCTGGACTCAAAATCCAGTGGC
>JBATTW010000539.1:0-6166 GCA_049670805.1 Bacteroidota bacterium | reverse complement strand
CCCACAACCCCGACAATACGTATCGGGCTGAAGAAGTAACTTGCTGCGGTGGAGATGTAGACGGCCGAACCACCGAGCGCGTCCTGAACGGAGCCGAACGGTGTTTCGATGGTGTCCAGAGCCAGTGAACCCACAACGAGAACGCCCAATATACGCTCCTCTGATCAGAGTGAAAGGGGGGAGGATGATGTAACCAGAAAAAGGTAAGGAAAGCGTTGCAGATTCGCAACAAACCCGTTCAATCGGGTGGCAGAAGGGCCAATCCTGACGCCTCTCCCCCCCCGACAATGCATTCATGCACAAGCCTCAATCCTTCTCGCTGGCCCGTCCAGACCAGCATTCGTGACGCCTCCTCGACAGACAACCACCGGAATGCGGCATGTTCGTTCGACAACACCGGGTCAGCCTGTTCGGGGGCTTGCGCGGCAAAGAAGGGTGATATTTGAATGGCGTCCATTCCGGGGTCGTAGAACGTTCCCGTGTACGGGAGGACCCAGAACCGCTCCGGTGAAATCCGCGTTTCCTCCAGGAGCTCCCGACGAGCGGCCTGCACAGCTGTCTCTCCTTCGCGAACCTTACCCGTGATGATCTGCCACATCCCCGGGTAGATTTTCTCTTCCCGGGCCCGGCGGAGAAGAAGGTACTCCGGTCTGTCATGTGTGAAACGAAAGACAACAACTTCCACTATGCGTGAAACTATCCCGGGCATTCTTCCTCCTACTGCCGGAGAGACGGCACATCCGGTGTTGAGCGGGCAAGCTTGACAGCGTTCCTGATCGCCTCCGTGACGGCATCGGCTCCCAGCTCGGCAACGACATCGAAGGGAACATCCACACTGCCGGCCGCCAGGCCGAAAACGATATCCCCGTCATAGGATGTGTGGACAGGTTTGATCGATCTTGCCATACCGTCATGTCCTCGTTGCGCAAGACGGTTTGCATCCACCTTTGAGAGACGGGCATTGGTGGCAAGGACGGCGAGCGTGGTGTTTGTCATATCGGTGAACGGTGGCCGCCCGAGACGGAGTCTCCGGAGGGGATCCTCATCCGCGGACCACCCGCCTCCGCCGGAGCGGGCACCGGCAAGAACAGCTCCGGACGCATCCAGAACATCTCCCACGGCGTTGACCACCACGAGGGCCGAAACCAGCAGTGCCTCCAGACGGGCCGTCGCAATTCCCAGACCGCCCCTCATCCTCCCGGCCACTCCCGCCCACTTCCCCACGGTCGCCCCCATCCCCGCACCCACAGACCCCTGTCGGGAGGGTTCCGAGGATGCCGCAAGAGATGCGCTGTAGCCAGCCTCTGCGGTCGGTCGCACAAGGCTCGACCCGATGTTCAGATCATAGATAACGGCCGCCGGGACAATCGGAATCTTGCCCCAGGGGGTGCCGTAACCCCTCCCCTTCTCCTCCAGGTAGCGCATGACGCCATCCGCCGCGGCAAGACCAAACGCACTCCCACCGGCCAGGAGAACAGCGTGCACCTCTTGCATCGTCTTTTCGCTCGCCAGAAGCGCCGTCTCCCGGCTCCCGGGCGAGCTGCCCCTGACGTCACACCCTCCGACGGTCCGCTCCGGACAGAGAATCACCGTGCATCCCGTTGCGCCCTCCGGATCCTCCCAGTGACCGACGGCAAACCCATCCGGCAGCACCGCGGCGGCGTTCATACCACCATCTCCTTCCGGGCCTGTCGAATCGCCGATAGAACGACCCCGCACGCAACTCCCACGTTCAGCGACTCGGCCTTCCCGTACCGGGGAATTCTGAGCCTCCTTCCGGCCAGAGAATTGATCCCTTCTGAAAACCCGTGTGCCTCGTTCCCGAACACCACAAAGACCTTCCTCTCAAAGACCACCCTCCCCGCGTCCAGAGCCCCTTCGGGGTCGGAGAGATAGAGTGAGTACCCGAGCCGTTCTGCTTCCTGCAACGTGGATTGAAGATCCACCTCCTCGGCGATCGGGACGCGGAAGATTCCGCCCATTGTCCCGCGCACGACCTTCGGGTTCGTGAGATCGACGGTGGACCGACCCAACAGGAGACCGTCGACCGCAAACCAGTCGCATGTGCGTATGATCGAACCCAGATTTCCCGGATCGGAAATCGCGTCACAAGCCACGATCAAATGTGGAACATTCTCCGTGAGGAGCATCGATTCGGCCCCGATCATCCGCTTCCTCACCAGGGCCAGAACACCCTGCGTGGTCACTGTGCTGGAGAAGGACTGAAGTTCTTTTGAGGTGAGTTTCTGGATCCGGCGAGCCTTCCGCTCGAGGTCACGAACCAGATCATGTCCGCCCGGTTGGTTCAATATCCCGGAGGTGTAGTAGGCTTCCTCGATTTCAAAATCAGAGAGAACCGCCTCGCGTGTAAGCCTCAGTCCCTCGACCAGAAAGAGGTTGTTTTGATCCCGGTTCTTCTTCCGCGTGAGGCTTCGGACCAGGTTCATCCTCTTCTTTGAAATCGTCATGAGGCTCAGAGACGGAAGTGATTGCGGGGAAGGCCTCATAATAGTACACAACCGGTGCTGGAGAATCAAGGTACGATCAGACACCCTACCGCCATGAGAGCCTGCGTACGCTCCAGCCGTCCGATTCCAGGATGACGGCCCCCTCCCGATCGGTCCTCGCCACAACGGCCCCGGAGCCATGCAACCGGTTCAGGAGAAGAGATGAGGGATGGCCAAACGTGTTCCAGGCACCGACAGAGATGACCGCAAAATCAGGCCGCGCGTATTCCAGAAACCGTGCACCGGTTCCGGTGTTGCCACCGTGATGGGCAACCTTCAGAACGGAGGAGTTCAGAAACTTCCCGTAGACTCCTGTCATCCGCTCCTCCAGGGAGCGCTCCACGTCTCCGGTGAAAAGAAAGGACGTATTGCCGAATTGAAGCTTCAGGACAACCGAGCTGTTGTTTCCCCCCCGCATTAATCCTCCTTCGCCGACCCGGGGTCGACTGAAGCCGGGGGAAAGCACGTAGAGCCTGGTTCGGGGAGCCGGCGTCAGCATCGTGCCGGCCTCCGGAGAAGAGACCAGACCGATCCCGCGCATGGCTTTCCGATCCGGCAGAACTCCTCCATGGATGATGTTCTGGACTTCGAACTCCCTGCAGAGTGTTCCCGCTCCGCCGACATGGTCGTTGTGAGGATGCGTCAGGACCAGAACATCGATGCGCGTCACGCCCATACGCCTCAACATCGGAGCCACGACACGCTCACCGGCATCGTAGTCCAGGATCTTTGGCCCCGTATCGACAACCATCGTTCTTCCACCCGGCATCTGAACCAGAATCGCATCCCCCTGACCCACATCCAGAACGGTCACCCGGAGGGTATCGTCACTCTTCCGGAGCCCCCCCTCCGGGGCGAGGAGACGCAGATTCAGAAGAAGAAGAAGCAGAATGACAATCCTTCGTCTCACCTCCGGTGAGTCGAGCGCGGCAAGGAGCGCCACCGCAGTCAGGTAGGGTATCGTGTCGAGAGGACCCCATCCCGACGTGTGAAGAAACGCGAGGGGAGAGTAGCCCGCCGCAACGGTCAGCCGGAGTGTCACATGGAGAAGCAACCAGTTCACCGCCGCATAGGCTTCAGCGACAGGGGTCGAGACGGTCTCTGCCCCTGCGGCAACAATGCCCAAAACAACGCTTGCACCGGCCCCAGGCACAACAAAGATGTTTGCCAGGAGCCCGATGATGGAGACCTTTTCGAAGTAGGACGCAGCAAGGGGGAGGGTTCCAAGCGAGGCAACAAGTGACAGAGCCGAGAGCCTCAAACACCAGAGTAGACCCCGGCCGGCCCAACCCTTTAGCGGAAGGGATGAGAGGAACCGGTTCGCTTTCGGGTAGAGGAGCAGGATCGAGAAGACGGCACCAAACGATAGCTGAAATCCAACATCAAAGAGCTGGCGGGGGTCGACAAGCAGTATGATCATCCCCGCCAGACCCAGGGAGTTCAGCGTATTCACTCTCCGCTCGATGAGTCGGGCGATCAGGTAGACCAGCGCCATGATGGTCGCCCTCACCACAGGCGGTTGACTCCCGGTGAGCAGCATGTAGTAGAGGAGACCCGCAGCCACGACCGGCTCCACCAGGCGTCGAGGAACGCGCAGAGCGCCGAGCAAAACATAGAGAGTTGCTGCAATCACCGCCACGTTGGACCCCGAGACGGCAAGGATGTGCGCAACGCCGGCGTTTACAAAAGCCTCACGCGTCTCCCGTGAGATCCCCGATCGGACTCCAATAAAAATGCCCTTGAGATACTCACCCTCCTCCCCTCCGATCGTCCGATCGATGTGGCGGAGTATGAAGGCACGAACCGGCATCACGAGTTCTCGAAAGAGAGGGGAACCGCCAACCCTTTCGACCAGACGGAGGTTGCCCACCCCCCGCACCTTCATGACATATCCCACACCATTGGCCCGGTAGTACTCCCTCAGGTTGAATTCACCCGGGTTCCGTTGCGCGGGCGGGAGCCGGAGAGCCCCATTGAGGAGAACGCGCATCCCGTAGGCCAGCTCGGGTAATGGCGGATCCTTGGCGCGGCGGCTGAGCGATACGGCAACCAGACCGTGCAGAGACGCGTCTCCTCCCGTCCGGTCTTCCGGCTCCAGGAGGAATCTGACCCGCCCCGGGTCCTGGACCGGCGGGTCGACAATGGTCCCGATCAAGACCAATGAGTCCAGGCCTGCTTCTGGAATTCCATCCTCCTTGACCTCCACCATGGCCATCCTTCCCGCACCCATTGCCACACAGAGCCCGAGGCCTGCCAGAGAGAGAAGGGCATCGGAGCGAAGCTTGAACAGGAGCGCCAGGAGGAGAATCAGAGAGAGGAGCAGGAGAACCAGCGATGGCAGGAGGAGAGGGACTCCCTCCTCACCCGGTCCCCGGGCGAGGAGAATTCCCGCACCGTAGAGCACGCTCACGCGGAGGGCGGGGTACATGTGAGGCAGTGTGTGCGTCTCCACCGGGGACGTGACCCTTCCTCTGCACTGCGTGGCGGAAGGTCAATCCGGTGTCACAGGGGGCTCCGTCTCCATCAGGCGGAGCAGCGTTGGGGTAACCAGACAGAGATCGGGTTTCGAGGAGCTGGAGCCCTCGACCAGCGAGAGGAACCGGTGGCGAGGATGGCCGTAGAGGATGAGGGAGACAGGGTTTCGCGTGTGCGTCTTTACCGAAGCATCCTCCAGGTTCCCGTGGTCGCTCGTGATAATGAGCAACGTTTCTCCGGAATCGATCCCTTCCAGTATACCTACTAGGAACCTGTCGAACTTTTCGAGGACCTGGATGGCTTCCTCACGATTTTTTGCGTGACCGGCGTGATCCGTCTTCCAGTACTCGAAAAGCACGAAATCGTGGCGCCGGGATAGGGCCGCCAGCCGACGACCCGCCTCCGCGGGCTCGATGATCTCCATCTCCGGGTAGCCAAGATCCCGCCAGCCCGCGTTGGTGAGGTCCGCCGAAATCCCCTCTCCGCGCTCCAGTTCATCCGCACCCTTGAGCGGAACCCCTGCGTAGCGACAGGAAAGTGTCGTCACGGTGAGCCGGGTACCGTTCCTGCTCGCATAATCAAAGAACCTCTGCGGAAATGCGTTTGCGAAACAACAGGTCTTCCCCCCCTCGAGCAATCTACGGAACAGACTCCTCCGCTCGATGGTCGGGCGCAACGTGGAATAGGGATACGGACCGAAATGCTTTCCGATAAGGCGTGCGGCATTGACGCCGGTGAAGAGAGCGGTCTGACCGGTGCCGCTCTGCGGGAGCCCCGGAACGCCCAGGGTTGCATCAAGCGGGATGGAGAGGGCGTGCGAAGAAGCGAAGGTCCGGTTCCGCAGCGAAGGGAGCTCCCCATCAAGGATCGACCGGAGCGCGGGAAGGCGCGCGGCAAAGAAGGGATTGACCCCCGGGTCCTTCCGGCCTATCCCGACCCCGTCAAGAAAGAGCATCAACACTCGCACGCAGCCAATCCCCCTATCAGGCACACCCTTATTGTTCGGTCGGGAAGGCGTCCGTCCTGATCGTCGATGCCCACTTCTTCTCGATCTCCGCGTACTCTTCCTCGAACACCTTCTCGAATACCTTCTCGACGGCCTGGTTTCCGTCAAACGCCGCGTAGACGCCAAAGGCCTTGGCCGCCCCGTAGCCCTTGATGAAGAAGAGCATGGTCTGCCCCAG
>JBATTW010000538.1:0-3813 GCA_049670805.1 Bacteroidota bacterium | reverse complement strand
GTCAAAAACGGTGAGAGATGGAAACGTGGAAATCAGTGCAGCAAATCCGTGAGCGCGGATTTCAGGTCCGGGAATTGAAACTGAAATCCCGCGCGCGATAGTTTTTGCGGAAGGACTCTCGCACCTTCCAACACGACCTCGGACATCTCCCCCAGAAGCAGTTTGAGAACGAATGACGGCACGGGGATCCACGATGGCCTTCTCAGCACCCGCCCGATGGAGGAAGCAAGAGTCCCCATGGTGACCCCTTCAGGTGCGACCGCGTTGACAGGGCCGGAGACCGCCTTCTGATCAATGAGAAAGAGGCATCCACGGACCAGGTCATCCAGGTGGATCCAGGGAAACCACTGGCGTCCAGACCCGAGATGTCCACCCATGAAGAACCTGAATGGCAGGACGATCTTTGGCAGTGCTCCTCCCCCGCTTCCGAGAACATTGCTTATGCGGAGCCGGATCACGCGTACACCAAGTGTCTCCGCTGCACATGCCTCGTCTTCCCAGGCTCTGGCCGTGTCGGCCAGAAACCCGCTCCCCTGAGGTGACTCCTCGGTAAGGCCCTCCTCGTGCGCAAGCCCGTAGTACCCGACGGCCGATGCATTGAGAAGGATACTCGGCCGGCGGTCAACCGATCGGAGAGCCCGCACCAGAACCCGCGTCCCCCCGACCCTGCTCCTTAGAATCCGCTCTTTCTGAGAGGGGGTCCACCGACGGGCCGCAACAGACTCGCCGGCGAGGTTCATCAGAACATCAGCACCTTCCAGACTCGAGAGCCATGACCCTTGCGTGGCTCCATCCCACCGCTCCAGGGAAATCCCCGAGGGGAGACCCTGGCGGGCACGATCCACATTGCGTGTCAGAACCACCACATCGTGGTTCTCACGCTTGAGCCGCACCACTAGCGCCCGTCCGATAAATCCTGTCCCCCCGGCAAGAACAATCTTCATGCTGTCGCCTCCCCGCGGCGGTCCCGGCTGAAGACCTCCTGTATCACCGTTGCTCGATAGTCAAAAATCTCCTGCAGCTGGCGCTCGATGAGAAGAGCATGCATCATTCTGCCCAAGATACCGGCCGGGAGAGCATACCGGACAGAATCCCCCATCTCCGTTTCCCCATCCCGGTCCGTAAATGTGTGCGTGTGGTGCCAGAAGGAGTAGGGACCCATCAGCTGTTGGTCCACAAAGCTGTGAGGCGAATCGTACCGGGTGATCATCGTGGTCCAGTGAACGGGAAGACCCAACCACCGTATCGAGTAGTCAATGAGCGTTCCCTGTCCCATCTCGATGGTTGAAGGAGTCAGGATGGTGAATGCCAGCCATGGAGGGGTGATGCGCCCGAGGTTCTCTGGATCCTGGAAAAACCCGAACACCTCCTCCAGCGCGGCGGGTATGCGCTGATGCCGTTCAAGCGTGTAGAGCCTCACGTCCCGACCTCACGTTGTTGGTCTCGTCGCTTTCTGAAGAACTCCCACAGAATCACACTCATCCCGATGAAGCTGAACCCGTACAGGAAGTCCTCGACGGGGATGGTGAAGAGGTGGATCCCCAAGTGATGATCCTTCCCGTAGAGCACGATCGGCCGCCATGTGAGATACCCGTTCGCAATGAGCATGAAGCCAAACATGACGCTCATGAAGACCCAGAATGAAACCTTTCGGAGAATACCTGTTCGCAACACCCTGTCCAGCACCACCGTCGCGGCGACAGAGAGAATCGAGAGAACTGTATACTCTTTCATCGTCGGCTCATGAAGTACTTTGTGGATTCCCACGTAAAGATTGCCACGAAGCCCAGGACGGGAAAGAAGAGCCACTCCTCTATGGGAAGACCCAGCAGTCCGATGCCGAGAACATACTTCTCGTTGAATTGCCAGTGTCCGCGAGCCGTCGCCAACACATCCCAGACCCAGAAGGGGATGCAGACGATCAGGATGGACCGGACCAGGGATCCCTTCCCGGTGGCAAGAGGCAGGTGTGGATCCCGGCTCATGATCGCGGGAACGACCGCAATGCAGACAAGAACAAGGATGTACTCCGCCTTCATCGGACTTCCGCTCCCCGGCCCGCGATCCCCGGACCGGACCGTCTCATGAGAATCCCCGCGGCTCCGATGATTCCGAGAGAGACCAATGCGGGCAGTGTATGCCCGTTTGACAGATCCAGGACGGCAAAGAGACACCACTGGAGGCCAAACAGGAGCAGGCTGCTTACCCTGAGACCGTCCCTCGCCTCTCCGTCGGGCTGTCCACCTCTGGTGAGGAACAGCACAGCCACAAATGTGAGGAAAAACCAGCTCAGGTAGTTCTGCATCGGGACGCTCCCGTCCCCGCCCCAGACCCAGTAGAGCTCCACCCTTGAAGCAGCGGGCTCCAGGGCCACATCCTGCGCAACGGTAAGGATCCCGGCCATTGCTGCAACCAGTAGTAACCGACCGCGACGTGAGCCGCCCCCTCCCGCCTCCGCTATCCGCATCGAGTTCATCACGGCAGCATACCAGGCGACGGAGATGGCGACCGGGACTCCCGCGACACTCAGCCCCAGGACGTCTGTGTAGGCATAGCGACCGAACGGAACACCCGTTGCGACCCCCACCAGTTCTATGAGGAAGAGCGAAACGACAAGTGAGATGAGGACCGTCAGAGCCCTTCCGGGAGTCTCCAACCGAAGCTCCGAGAGAAATGTCACAATACCAATCAGAATAATAAAGACAGACGCGGTCCAGGAAAACCGCGCGGGCAGTGTTCCGCTTGTCAGAAAGATGAGGCCAAACGGAAAGAGAAACAGGAGCAACCCCAAAGAAGCCGTGTAGAGATCACGGGCCTTCCTTTCGGAAAATCCTGCCCGGAGAAGGAGGAGGAGTTGGGAGAGTCGCTCCTTCATCTCCCCCCCTTGTTCTGGGCCGCAGTTGAGGGGACGATCTGGCTATAGAGCTCCTCATTCGACTTCTCGACAAACACAGCCAGCATGTCGACCAGATCCCTGGTCATCTGGTCGTTGATGAATTCCGCACCCAGTATCGGAGCCATCCAGTGGACCTCGGAAGCATCCTCTCGGCTCAGCCGGACGCGGAGAGCGATGGCGATAACGGTGTTGGTCTCTCCCGCAGGCGTGATTCTCACCCTGCAGTACATGTAGTTGTGCGCATCAAGGTTCGCCGACCGGTAGACCCAGACTGAATCCCCGTAGACAAATTTCTGTATGAGAAACTCAGTTCTCATGCTGCCGGCCAGAGGAAGCTCCTTCTCGGTAACGTAGAGATACCGGTCACCTCCCAGGGGATCGACGCTCACCACCCCTGGCATGTGTCGCTTGAAGAGCCCTATATCATCGACGTAGCCTTTGAGCGCCTCACGGTTGATTTCCACATCGTAGGATGTCTCCGCACTGGCATCCACGGTGAAGAGCTCACCACCAAGAAGAAAGAGAAGGGAGAGAATAGCTGTCACTGGTCACCTTTCCTGTTCATTGATTTGCGATATCATGCCGGAGGCCATATACCCTCCCTTTCCAGCGCGATCCCCGACCGGTGAGGACCCAGAGTGCAGAATTCACGGCGATTGCGACAAACACGAGCACTGCCACGGGGTGGAGGAGAATCGGCCAGAGGTTCATGTCAAATCGGAGTGAGAGGAGCAACCGGATCAGCAGAACCCCCCCCGCCTCTCCCGCCACGAGGAGGCCGACCCCGGCTCCGATCTCTCCAAGAATGAGATAGTGAACAAGGAGAACAAAAGACAGGACCGATGTGAGAATGCTGAAGAGTACAACTCCGGTGATCATTGGAACGGAGTACCCCAGCCCCGGGAAGAGGTTTTTTG
>JBATTW010000537.1:0-13574 GCA_049670805.1 Bacteroidota bacterium | reverse complement strand
GTGGTAACAAAGCGGAAAGAACATTGTGGCGATTTGCGCGAAACCCCGGTGGACGGGGTGCGGCCACGTGAAATGAATCTGAGGTGAAGGTCGGAGCGCACCCAATAGAGCCTATTGCATGCGTTCCCTTGATGAATCTCACTAATATATGCAAATAATCGACTTTTGCAACGGGGAGGCACTCATCCCTGTGTGAAACGAACGGGGGAAAAGGCCAGCCCGTTTGGGTAATGCACCAGGATTTACGTATATTTCATGTGTATACCGATCCCCCCTCCCTACGTGTCACCCGTCATACCTTTTGAACTGCATCACACGTAGTATGATGGAAGGTTCACCCTAAGTCCAACCACTACGTCTCATTCGCCTGATAAGCTAGCCTGATGGTCGAGCGTCGTCATCTTCTTGCGATGGTGCTGCTTCTGTTCCCCGCGGCAGGGAACGCGCAGGATGCGGAGACCGCGGGGGAACGACGCGTCCAGGATCTCTTCAATCAGGGTTATACTGTGCTCCGGACCGACCCTGCCGGGGCCATACCGATATTCGAGGAGATCGTGCGCCTTGATTCGGCTAACCTGCAGGCTCAACGGCAGCTCGGGTCTCTATACCTCACGGCTGGAAAAACGGTAGAGGCCCTCGACAGATTTGTCGCCGCATATCGGATCCACCCGTCGGATACCACCGGAATGCAGATTGCGTTTCTGTTGAATTCCCTCGGGAGAAACAAAGAAGCATACAAGATGTTCCGGTCGCTCCGGAAGAGCGATGACCCCGATATCAAGGATGTTGCGGAACCCGCGACGACTATCCTTGCCCTGATGCTATGCGCGGAACAGTTCCCCTGGTGGGTCAAACTGCAGACATACCCTCTGTATGACAGCCGGTTCGACAACTTCATTTTGCCCGTATCGGTCTACGCGGGGCAGTACCTGGACAGCAGTCGGATCGCATCAGTTTTTGGAGTCCTCTCTGTCACCCAGGACACGCGCAGCGAGGGCGGGACCCTCCCGATCATCTTCTCCGACAACGTGGCAATTGCGGCCTTTGGACTGAGGACACTGCCGTTGCGGGGACTCGTGGCGGACGTTCAGTTTGGCGTTGCCATCGCTCTAACCGACCGGCCCAACTGGGAAAAAGTCCGGTGGGACTTTCGGGTAGTGGCTTCATACGGCAACGGTATCTTTCCGGATATTCGAATGCCGAGCCGTGTTACCGTACGGCCGGCATTCCTTGCAGATGTCTACTCTTCGTTTGGCTACTACACCCGCTACAGCAACGGAATCGGATATCTGCAGGCAAAAGCGGGTGTACGGTTTCTTGAGTACAGGTATTCTGCATTCGATGCGTATGGCCGAATTGACGCCTCGATTGACACACAGGGCGATTTCTACAATAACATCGCGGAAGTCAGCCTCGGGATACGGTTCATCCCAAACCACTGGTGGGGAGCATCGCTGGCGCTGCAATTCCACCGCGGTGTCTACTGGCAAGAAGACCAGAGCGAGAACCCGTTTGACAAGTACTACAACTCAGTGCGCGTTTTCCTGACGTTTGATCGATTTCTCTGCTGGTAAATGGAACCCATACTGCACGACATACTATACTTCTTCCAGCTATCGCACGATGTCATCTACGTGTTTGCATTCATCGTTGCGGTGTTCCTCCTGCTCAGCGGTCTCGACGATCTTGCGGTCGACCTCTACTACTGGTTCAATCGGATATTCCGCCGCAAAGAGGCAACGAAATACGAGAAGCTCTCCCCGGCCAAGATGGATCAGCAGAAGGAGAAGCCGATTGCAATCTTCATTCCGACCTGGCAGGAAGAGGCCGTGATCAAGCTGATGCTCAAGAACGCGTCCGAGACCATCGACTATGAAAACTATGATGTCTTTGTGGGTGTTTACCCCAATGATCCGGCCACAAAAGCACATGTCATTGCAGCCTCCAGGCTCGCCCCCCACCGGATCCACCCGATCCTGGCAACACATCCTGGCCCATCGACCAAAGCTCAAAACCTCAACGACATCTATGAAGGGATGGTCCGCTGGGAGAACATGACAGGGATCCGGTATGACGTCATCATTCTCCACGACGCCGAAGACCTGATTCATCCCCTCTCCCTGAAGACGTTCAACTATTTCGTGCCACGGTACGACATGGTGCAGATTCCGGTCTATCCGCTCGAGACGGCGCACAGCCATCTAGTTCACTGGACATACGCCGACGAGTTTGCAGAGAACCACACCAAGGACCTCGTGGCGCGTCAGATGTTTAGCGACTTTGTGCCGTCCGCGGGTGTCGGAACTGCCTACAACCGCTGGGTGATAGAATTCATCGGGACCTCCTTTGCCCGGAACATGTTCAACAGAAACTCTCTGACGGAGGATTACGACATTTCGATGCGCCTTGCTCTGGGCGAGGCCCGCCTCCTCTACCTGAATCGGCCCTTTGGCAAGCCGATAGCCACCAGGGCGTACTTCCCTCACACGTTTTCCGCTGCAGTCCGGCAGAAGACACGGTGGCTCATCGGGATATGCCTCCAGGGTTGGCAGAGCTACGGCTGGAAAGGGAATTTCCGGTTTCGCCTGACCCTCTACAGGGATCGGAAGGCGGTCATCACCAATATCGTTAATGCCCTTGCGTATGTCGTGCTATTATACGTTCTTCTTTATGAATTCGTCAACTGGGCACTCCGCGAGTACGGGACGCTCGAACCCGTCGTGGCCACCGGGACCCTTCTCTGGTACATTGTCCTGATCGACACAGGACTCATGCTCTGGCGGTTCGTGCACCGGTTCTTGAGCGTGAACAGGGTTTACGGAAAACTGGCGGCCCTTCTGAGTATCCCCAGGCTCCCGGTCAGCAATGTCATCAACTTTGCCGCGGCCGTGAGGGCCATCGTACAGTTCTTCCAGAATTCCCGGAAGAAAGAGCAGGTGGCCTGGGACAAGACGACACACACATTTCCAACAGTGAACGAACCAATCCTCTACAACTAAAACCATTGCAACACACCATTCTTTTTGCCGAAGATGACGATGAGTTGAGAGAAGCGATCTGTGACCAGCTCGTCGAGGCAGGGTACAAGGTGACAACAGCGGGGGACGGTCTTCAGGCGCTCGATCGCCTGGACGGAACAGCATTCGACCTCGCGCTGCTGGATATCCGGATGCCCGGCAAAGACGGTCTTCATGTGTTACGGCAGATAAAATCCAGGACCCCGGCTACCCGGGTGATCATGGTTACAGGAGTGGATGACTTCACCGTGGCAATCGAATCGGTGAAACTCGGAGCGAACGACTATATCACGAAGCCGTTCAGACTCGAAGACCTGCTGACCCGCATCGAGAAGTTCCTCACACGCTGACGACTCTCGCTCTCTGCGAGCAAGACGGTAGCCCTCATCATCACGCCATGGTGCCCGACCGCAGGGTCCCCGTGTTGATCGAAAGGACTAGCGATGTCTTCTTTCACCCCTGACAAACCCGTTCACAGCTCCGCTTACCGACGGCGGCGCGCAGTCAACTGGCTGACGCTGGGGTTTACCTATGCCGCGATGTACATGGGCAGGTACAATCTCTCCTTTGCAAACAAGTCCCTCTCTGACACTTACGGATGGGACAAGACAGAGGTCGGAGCCATCATCACGGCCGCGCTGACGATCTACGGCATTGCTGCCCTCTTCAACGGCCCGATTGCGGACCGTATCGGCGGCAGGAAGGCAATGTTGATCGGGGTGTTCGGATCGGTCCTCTTCAACATCCTCTTCGGAATGGGTGCCTATCTCGGGGCCATCGAGACCGGACCCCTCCTTCTCGCCTACTTCGCGTCTGCGTGGGCCCTGAACGCGTATTTCCAGTCGTACAGTGCCCTTGCGCTCATCAAAGTGAATTCAGGCTGGTTTCACGTGCGTGAGCGAGGGGTGTTCTCCGCCATATTCGGGTCCATGATACAGAGCGGGCGGGCACTTATTTTCATCGTGGGCGGCATCGCCGTCACATTCTTGCCCTGGCAGTGGGTCTTCTTCATTCCCGCAATGGTCATGACGCTCATGGGGATCCTTACCTGGAAGTTTGTCCGTGACACACCTGAAGAATCCGGCTTTCCTCCCCTGGATACGGCCGACGCGACAAGCGGTGACACGGAAAAGGTCGACCTGAGTTATCTCGCGCGCAAGGTCTTCACAAACCCCATCACCATCACCATTGCGATCGCGGAGTTCTGCACAGGATTCGTCAGACACGGGTTCGAACAATGGTTCCCTCGCTACATGCAGGAGGCTCAGGGTCTGGCCCTGGATTCATCTGTGTTCCAGAAAGGAGCGTTTATCGTTGTTGTTGCGGGAATCCTGGGGGCATTTCTGGCAGGGACCATGTCCGACTGGGTCTTCAAGTCGCGTAGGACTCCTGTCGCCTTCATCGGGTACGTACTTCAGATTCTCTGCCTGACCATCGTGTGGCTATCACCCAGCCTGACCTGGGTCATTGCGGCCTTCGTCGTGAACTCCCTCGGAATCAGCATGGTACATTCGATGCTCTCCGGTACTGCATCTATGGATTTCGGTGGGAAGAGAGCCGCAGCCACGGCGACGGGAATGTTTGACGGGATGCAATACATCGGGGGAGCCGCCGTTGGGTCCGGCATGGGGTGGCTACTGGAGACCTTTGGCTGGAGCGTCTGGGGGCCCAGCATGATCGGATTTGCCATGGTCGGAGCGATCCTCATGCTGAAACTCTGGAACGCCGTCCCGAAACAGAAGACCACACCCCACTGAGGGGGTCCGTCCTAACCGTTCTGCCGGAGAGGCCAGAGTTGCGTTGTCGCCTTCTCCAGCTCTTTCCCCGTCAGCTTCGGATCATGGGTCTTCTCGGGTTCGTTCTCAAAAACCGCGTAGGGGACCCTGAAACCCTTCACGTCTATGAAACGAGGATCGGCGGAAGCAAGACGCCCCCAGTCATTGGTGCGGTAATAGTGCTCCATTTTCTCGTCCGGGAGAGAATGGTAAAGGATTGAATCTTCCATTCCCTTGCGTGCCCGTCGCTTGTTTCTCTCAAAAGACACCTCGTAGGGAACGTTGATGTAGACGATGACCGCGCGTCCCAGAATGTCCTCATGGAGGTATCCAAGCGCCTCGGCTATCCCGTTCTCACCACCGCGCGCGAACTCCACTATTGCAGTTGTCCTCTCATGGTAGCTCGGGTCCCGGGCGATCTTCTTCCTGTATTCCAGATTAATGCGTTCGATGTAGACGTTCCAGGTAAAGGGATCGGTGAACCAGTAGTTTTCGTCGGTCCAGAGCCGGGGGCGCTTATGCCGGGTCAGGATATCGTCAATCTCGAATGTCTCCCAGACAAATACAAAGTCGTCGATCTCTTCGAACTCTCCGATGTGAAACCGCTTGAGTCGTTCGGACGGTTCGGCCTTCTTCAGGTAGTCGATGAGTTCAGATTTGCCGGATGCTGGGCGACCCGTGAGAATAACGACTGGAAACCTCTCGCTGTGCATGGCAGTACCCTATTTGGTTACCCGTTCTATTCTATAAGGGACATCTGAAGTGACCACACCAGCTGTTCGAACCGCGTCTTCCACGGCATCATAGAGCGTCTGTTCCAGAAAGACAGGTTCCCGGATCTCGAGACCGATGTATCGCTCCGACTGCCCCACGAAGTAGTCGCTGGCGGAACAGATGTACATTTTTTTCTCTTCGAGAGCCTTCCCCTGGACCTCTATCGAGCGCAGGTCTACCGCTCCATCTGCCTCTCTCCTCCATTCCGCCGATATTCCGGAGATGACGATGGAGGTCTTCTTCTCCAGGTAGTGGTGAAGGACGGACCGAAGGTCGACCCCGCTGAGTTGAAAGGTGACCAGAACATTCCGGAAGGGTAAGACCTCCGAAAGCTCGAGTCTTGTGAGAGGACCGGGTCCGACATCACTCCGCATGCCTTGGATATTCATAAAGCCCACGTCGGCGTGGACAGCCTTCCGCTGAGCCTCGGTGATGAATGAGCTCATGGAACCGTCGCGGCTCCGCCGATACCAGCCGTCTCTCAGAACACCGATCACCTCTCCGTACTCCCTGTCGATCTCAGTCTTCACCGAATCGACCATTCGAGAAAGTTCATTGGACGGGCGGCCCTCACGATACCATAGAGGAATGAGATGTCCCTCGTGTCCGACGATACGGTCATCGGCCACGGTAACCTCCAGCATTCCCAAGTTCTGGGCGCGCGACCCTGCCTGGACGATAAGTACGCCATTGACGATCTCAGGTTTCTTCAGGCGGGTGTGCGAATGTCCTCCAACAATAATATCCAGGCCTGTGACATTCGCGGCCAGAAGCGAATCTTCGTCGGCCCCCTGGTGCGTGAGGGCGATCAAAAGATCGGTCCTCGGGTCGAGTTCATCAACCCACTTCTGGAGAGTTTCCTCAGGGGAGAGGACCCGGATGCCGGCCAGGTTCTTCTGGATTACCTCGGAGTAGAGATACTGAGTCATCAACCCCACGATGCCTATCCTTAGTCCATCCCTTTCCAGAACGACGTAGGGCTTGGTTCCGAGATGATACTCTCCTGTCTCGTTGACCAGATTTGCAGAGACTGTGGGAAAATCAGCTATCTGCACAAGACCCATCATGTTCTTCTGGGATATGTCAAAGTCGTGATTCCCGGGACACCAGACGTCATAGCCGATCATATTCATCATTTCGAAGAGAAGTCCCCCATCGGCTCCTCTGTAGCTCCTGTCCGAGAGAGGGCTCCCCGTCATCACGTCGCCGGCATCCATGAGCAGGCTTATAGGCCGAGTCGCGCGTATGCTATCCACCACGTATGCCAGTTCCCGAAATCCCCCGATGAGCGGCTTCTCCTCGGTGCGAACCCAGAAAGCTTCCTGGGGGAGATAGGACGCATGCATATCATTGGTGTGCAGGATCGTGAGCGACACGGGATCGATCCCCCCTTCCGAATGACAGGAGGTCCCCGCCGCCAGGACGAGTGCCAGGAATGCAAGTATCAGTGCGAAACCGTGGTTCATGCCTTCTCCATTGTGGATAACTGAAATATACGAATAACACCGGTGAGACGGAAACCGTCCTCTTGATTTGTTGAAGGCGGTTCACTACTTTGGGCACATCCATCAAGGAACGCCCCGAGTATCCGCCTCCCGAACCATCGATAGCGCAAAGGAGCACGCCCATGAAGAAAAGTCCCCGAACACCCAAGACCGAGGTCAGGATTACCTGGTACGGCCACTCCGCGTTCGGCTTTGAGTCCCCTGAAGGAAAATGTGTCCTGATCGACCCCTGGATGGAGAATCCGAAAGCCCCTGCGGGGGCAAAAGAGATAGCACGAGTCGATGCGATCCTTCTCACTCACGGACACGGCGACCACATTGGCAACACCGTGGAAATTGCAAATCGCACAGGCGCCATGGTATTTGCAAACTACGAAGTCTCCCTCTTCCTGCAGAGTGCCGGTGTCAACGACGTGACAGGAATGAACAAATCGGGGACCGCAAGCTTGAACGGAATAAAGGCGACGATGGTCGATGCAACCCATAGTAGCGGGATTGAAACGGGGGAAAGCATACTGCCCGGGGGAGATCCCGCCGGGTTTGTGGTTCAGTTCGAGAACGGCTTCACCGTGTACCATGCCGGTGACACCGGCGTCTTTGGAGACATGGGGATAATTGCCGAACTCTACCGGCCAGACCTTGCGATTCTCCCCATCGGAGGCTTCTACACCATGGGTCCCAAAGAGGCGGCAAAAGCCTGCCAGCTGCTCAAACCCAGGCATATCATCGGAATGCACTACGGGACCTTCCCCGTGCTGGAAGGTACCCCTGAAGATTTGCAGAGGCATCTTCCTCCCGCCATGAGGAAAAAGGTCCACATCTTGCAGCCCGGTGAGACGCGGGGCTTTGCCTAACCTGAGGGAGATGCAAGGGGGCATTCGAGAATGAGGATCTGGAGCAGTGTTACTTCTTTCATCGTCGCGACTCTGTGCGGCCTCTCATGCACCGGCGGAGGATCCCCTGGTGGGGAGATCACAGTCGCCATCGCGCTCCTTTCTTCAGAACAACCTGCCTATCGGCTCGTCCTTAACCAGTTCACGGAGGAGACCGGTATACACGTACGCCTGATCGTTCAGCAGTACCAGCAGGTGCGTGAAGCGTTGGAGGCAGAGGTGCGGGCGGGACAGGGTCAGCTCGATCTGGTAGAGCTCGACGTCTACATGCTCGCGCAGGTCTACCGGAGTGTGCTGCCGCTCGATTCGCTCGTCGGGACGTTTTCTGCTATTCGGGAGGTTGTTGATTCTGCCGCATTCCGCGCGGGATCTCCTCCCGAGGCTGACGGGTGGACCCACTTTCTCCCTCACCGGCTTAACTGGCAGGCCATGGTGTATGACGCGTCACTTCTGAGTCAGCCTCCCGGAACCTGGGATGAACTGCTCGACGTGTGCCGCCAGCACGCCGGTGCCATAGGTTTCAAAGCATCCAGATACGAAGGAATGGTCTGTGACTTCTTCCCCTTTCTTTGGCAATCCGGCGGTGATCCTCTTCAGCCCCGGAGTTCCGGATCGCTCCGCGCCCTCCGCTTCCTGAAGCAGATATCTCCAACGCTGAACCCTGCTGTCCGCTCCTACAAGGAGGTCTCCATTCTCCAGGCACAGGAACGACAGGAGGTCATCCTGCATTTTAACTGGCCCTTTGTTGTCCCACTCGTGAGAAAGAAAGGGCTGATGCGCTCGCGCATCCGCGTGGCACCCCTCCCCGCCGGACCGGCCGGGAGTGTCACCGTCCTCGGCGGCGGGTATCTGGGGATTCCGCGGACCGCACCCCACCCATCGGAAGCGGCGCTGCTCGTCGATTTTCTTCTCTCTGAACAGGTGCAGCGGAGACTCACGCGGGATCTGGGGTGGTTTCCCGTTCGAGACGCCGGTTGGGAAGAATTGAGCGAAGACGACAGAATCGACTTTTCAGGATACCTGGAGATGAGGGGTGGACTCCGCGCACGTCCCGCTGTTCCACACTACGGGGAGATCAGCCGCATCTGGCAGCAGGGATTCTCCGATCTCCTCTTCGAAGGCAAATCCGCAGACGAGGTCGCCGCATTCGTGGAGTCCCGTCTGGAGGAGCTGGGAGAGGCCCATCGACCATGACGTTCCTCCAGAGGCAGAGACTTACACACGTCGGGATCACGTTACCGGCCATTGCGTTTCTCTCTGTCCAGGTGCTCCTTTTAACGTCCGCGGCAGCCAGTTCCTTCACTGACGCTCATGGAGCGGTCACCTCGGCTCATTTCGTCCGCGTCTTCCGTGATCCCCTCTTCCTTCGCGGTGTCGGATACAACGTGATCATTCCCCTTCTGAGCGTCACCGTGGAAGCGGCCGCCGGCCTCGCAATGGCGCTCTGGTTCTACCACATCCGTCGGGGCAAAGCCTTCTGGAGAACTCTCGCCATAATCCCGTTCGCGCTCCCGGAGATCGTCTATCTCTTGACCATGAAGCTCCTCTTCCGGCAACACGGATACCTCAACAGTGCTCTTATTGCTTCAGGCGTCAGTTCCGGAACGGTCGGGTGGCTTGATCCGGGCGGGAGTCTCGTGCTCGTCGTTGTGATGCTCGTGGACGCATGGCGGGTGACACCACTTGTCTTCCTCATAGTTCTGGCTGCCCTGGAACAGATGGAAGAAAGTACGATAGAGGCCGCCCGCATGGATGGGGCATCATGGGGACAGGTAGTCAGGTACATTCAGGTTCCTCTGGTGTTGCCCGCCCTGGGGGTGGCCGTGGCGCTGCGGGCAGTGGATGCGTTTCGGATTTTCGCCACACCTCTTGTTCTTGTGGGCATCGAGGGGCTCCCTGTCCTAACCTCCGTGGCGTATCACTACAAGGCCGATCTGAACGACCCTGCCGGCGCCAACGTGGTTGCGCTCAGCCTAGCCCTCGGGCTGATGCTCGCTGCATCCACCGGACTTTATTTCTTCGGACGAAAAGCGAGGGGGAAATGAAGCGCTCAACGAAGCGTGGTCGGTTGTCTCAACCGCTCTTCCGGGCGGTCTCTCCTGGCGCTCTTCTGGTTCTTGCCGCCGTCAATCTCGTCCCCATCGGGCTGGTGATCCGTCAGGCATTCTCGCCGGAGCGCGAGAGTGCCACATGGCCGATATCGTTTCTTCCTGAGTCGGTGACACTCAAGAACCTGACCTCGCTATGGGAGACTCAGTCGCTGGGAGAACACCTCTTTCTCAGTCTCTGGGTTGCGGTTCTGACGACACTGATCTCCCTGGCACTAGGCTTCCCTGCGGGTTGGTCGGCGGCCCGTCTAACGGTTCTCCAGAAAATCGCCACACGGAGCGCCCTTCTGAGTCGGGTCCTCCCCCCCATTGCCATCGCGATACCTCTGACCGCAATGCTCATCCCCCTTGGGGGATACAATCACCCGTTCGGATTCGGACTTGTGGCCGCACACCTGACTATAGGGGTCCCGATTGCCATACTGATTGCGTTCACAGCGTTCCGTGCAATTCCCCGCGAACTCGAGGATGCAGCCTATGTGGACGGCTGCAGCCCGCTGGGGGTCTTCTGGCGGGTTTCGCTCCCAACGGTCAAGGGATCAGTGGCCAGTGCATCGATCCTCGTTTTTCTCGTCTCCTGGGATGAGTTCACATACGCGTTGCTTCTTCAGCTAACAAACCGGACGATGCCACCGCTCGTCTACTACTACTCAGAATTCGGCCAGCTCGGCGCGGCCAGCACACTCGCGTTTCTGATGCTTCTTCCTGCAGTTCTCGTGATCGGAGCGCTGCAACGGTTGCTGGTGCGCGGCGTCCTCGCGGGAGGGGTGAAATGAACTTTTTGGATGAATCATACTGGGGGAACATCGGGCAACAATGGTTGCTTGCCGGCCTCATTGTCATTGTCACATATGTCGTCCTGACGCTGATCAAGCGTTTTCTCGTCCGACGGTTTCGCGCGCTCGCAAAGAGAACCAAGACTGACATAGATGATCTCGTGGTCGATCTCGTGAGGCGCACCCGGTTCTTTGTCTTGGTTCTGATCGCGCTTTACGTCGGGACGCTGGCTCTCGTCCTCCCGCCGGATCTCAAAAAGCTGATGGGGACGGTGACGACTCTCGTCATGCTTCTTCAGGCCGCAATCTGGGGGAACGGCATCCTCATGTACCTCATCAAAAGGGCCACCAGAGAGAAGATGGCCGAAGATGCCGCAGGTGCTACCACGATTTCGGCTCTCGGGTTCCTCAGCAAGCTGGTTCTCTGGTCAGTGGTCATGCTGCTGGCACTTGACAATCTGGGATTCAATATTACAGCCCTCGTTGCGGGACTTGGCATAGGCGGAATCGCCGTGGCGCTGGCCGTGCAGAATGTGCTCGGGGATCTCTTTGCCTCGCTGTCGATCATTCTGGACAAACCCTTTGTCATCGGCGACTTCATCATCGTCGACGACTATCTGGGGACAGTTGAACACGTCGGGCTCAAGACCACACGGATCCGCAGCCTCTCAGGTGAGCAGATCGTCTTTTCGAACAACGACCTTCTCAACAGCCGCGTGCGGAACTACAAGAAGATGTTTCAGCGGCGCATCGTCTTCGAGATAGGGGTGACGTATCAGACGCCAGCTGACAAGCTGGAAACCATCGGTGGGATGATCCGAGAGGTTATCGAGGCACAGGCTGACACGCGTTTCGACCGGTCGCATTTCAAATCATACGGCGATTTCTCGCTCAACTTCGAAACGGTCTACTACATGCTGAAGCCCGACTATACTCTCTACATGGATACGCAGGAGCGGATAAACCTGGGTGTATTCAGGAGATTCGAGAAGGAGGGGATTGAGTTTGCCTATCCGACGCAGACACTCTTTGTCGAAAAGATCCCTCGGCTTTCAGACGATCTCTGAGAGGAGTTCCTGTCTTGGCGCCGGAATGACCACCTTGTTGACGAGGAGACCTTTCTCTGCGACCAGAGCCGCACCCGCGTCCACAGCCGCCTGAACAGCGCTCACGTCGCCGGTCAGAGTGACGAAGGCCTTCCCCCCCAGGGCCATGGCGAGACGGATCTCGATCAGTTTCACATTAGCCGCCTTTACCGCAGCGTCCGCGCCTTCGATGAGCGAAGCCACGGAAAAAGATTCAACGATACCGAGAGACTCGAGGAGGTTGACGCTGGATGATCCGGCAATCGCGGGGAACACGTCGGTATGCACATTTGCAATGACAAACGTGTCAATGACACACCCCTGGGCTGCCGCAGAACCCGCCTCCACGCTGGAGGTCACACCCGCGACATCACCTCCGATGAGCACGAGGTATTTTCCGGAACAGATCGAACGGGAGAGTAGCAATTCGACTTCAGCGGCCTTGAGCATTGCGTCAGCTGCTTGATAGCCGGCGGCAATGCTGGTGAGTTCAATCAAACCGATCGATGTCTTCTTCATCGGTCACTCCCGTTCTATGACGATCATATTGCCCACCTCCTGGACCAAACCGCTGACGCTCGAGTGAACAGCCGACCCGAGCTTCCCTTTGGGGACATCGGCAATGAGGGCTCCCTCTTCCACGCGCTCGCCCTTTCCGACAACGGGCGTCGCCGCCTCTCCAATATGCTGCTGCAGCGGAATTCGGACCCTCTTCGGGAGAACGGGTCGCTCACGAAAACGGGACGGCCGGTCAAAGTCCACAATCCCGAGCTTCCGAATGAGCTGTTTCAGCGGCGTGCGTCTTCCCTCCTGCATCGGGTGCGGTGAGACCCGGTTGACGCCCTCCCATCGCTGGCCGGCGGCCTTCATCGATTCCTTGCTTCGATCACATGCTTCTTTTGGAAAGAGGTTTTCGGGACAGGCGTACAGAGTACAGAGTCCACACGAACAGCAAAGAGACGCAAACTGATTCCAGAAGTCTTCACCGGTCTTTGTGAAGCCGAGGCTTCGCATCACTTTGTGTGGCTGAACGTCGTACCCCAGAATGTATCGTGGACAGAGCTCTGTGCAGTAGCTGCACTGGTCGCAGGCGGACTTCCCGATCCTGTGCATATTCGACTCCGGCTGAGACATGCGTTGAATCAGCGGGTGATCCTCCGGCAGGACAATCAATCCGGCGCAGGTTTTTGTGACAGGAGCATCCAGATCACTCTCGAGCGAACCCATCATGATACCGCCGGTGAAGACCGCATATTTCTCCGGAAGAGCCCCACCGGCGATCTCCAGTGCGTCCCTGTATGTGGTGCCAATCGGCACGATACAGGTAGCCGGCTCCTTGACCGCTCCGGCCACCGTGATGAACTTTTCAGTGACAGGCAGACCATCCGCAGCCCGCGTGACGTTGTAGAGCGTTTCCACGTTGTTTACCACAATCCCGACATCCAGAGGAATCCCTTGCGGGGGGATCAGGCGGCCCGTCGAGTCGTATACCAAGATGTATTCATCTCCCGACGGGTAAAAATCGCCCAGGAGATGGAGAGATATCCTGCTGTCGTCAAGGGCGTCTGAGAGGGCCTGGATCGCCTTTTCGTTTTTCCTCTTCACGCCGATGATTCCTGTGGCTGCCCCGGTGGCATCCAT
>JBATTW010000536.1:0-14557 GCA_049670805.1 Bacteroidota bacterium | reverse complement strand
TCGCTACTTGCGACACAGTTCGTTTCACGTATCAGAGATACGTTCGAAGTAGATATGGCTCTGCGGGCGCTCTTCGAGAAGCCTAACGTCGCAGAGATGGCTTTGGAGATCGAGCGATTGAAGGCTGCAGGTAATCAGCCTCAGGCTCCGAAAATCAAAGCGATTGCGCGCGAGAGTGTCCGTGTCAAGCGGTCTCACATGCAACAGATCGATGAAGTGAAGAAGTAGCCAGGAGGACTGTGGTAGCGGTATGATCGATCCTTTACAGGAAGAAGAGAAGACCGTTCAGGCCGAGGGATCTGCTCAGGCGTTGCCGGAGGAAGATGTCTACGTGTTCCCGGCGTCGTTCGGACAGCAGCGGCTATGGTTCCTGGATCAGTTCGAGCCGGGGAGTCCGTCCTACAACATCCCTTCGGTGTTCAGACTCACAGGACACTTCTCTCTCGACGTTTTCAGAAAGACGATCCAGGAGATCGTCCGGCGCCACGAGTCCCTGAGGACGACCTTCGCGTCGGTTCGCGGAGAACCGCTTCAGATGGTTTCACCGCGCCTGAACGTGGATGGACCACTCATCGATCTGGAGGTGTTGCCGGAGCAAGAGCGGGAACGTGAGGCAATGCGGCTCGCGGAGGAAGAAGCACGAACCCCGTTTGACCTTGCGGCTGGTCCGCTGTTCAGGTCGCGCATCGTTCGGATCAGCGGGCGGGATCACCTGATCTTCCTCACGCTGCATCACATCATCGCAGACGGTTGGTCCATGGCTGTGTTGACCCGGGAAATCGCCGCGCTGTACGGAGCGTTCCTGAAGGGACAACCGTCTCCGCTTTCCGATCTCCCTATCCAGTACCCGGACTTCGCCAAATGGCAGAGGGAGTGGATGCAGGGGGAGGTGTTGGAGAAGCAGCTTGCCCACTGGAAAGAACAGCTTGACGGATGCCCGGAACTCCTCGAGATGCCAACGGACCGGCCCCGTCCCAGCGTCTATACAAACGTCGGATCGACCGAATCCATCGAGTTGTCAGGAGAGCTGACGTCGTCTCTCAACGCCATCTGCCGCCAGGAAGGCGTGACGATGTTCATGTTGTTGCTTGCCGCTTTTCAAGCGCTGCTGAGTCGCTACTCAGGGCAGGAAGACATCTGCATCGGTACTCCGATTGCGAACCGGACCCAGGCCGAAGTCGAAGGGCTGATTGGTCTGTTCATCAATACACTTGTTCTCCGCGGCGACCTTCGTGGGGACCCTACGTTTTCGGATTTGCTGAAGAGAGTGCGAGAGCTTACTCTCGGGGCGTACGCACATCAGGACCTCCCCTTTGAAACCCTGGTGGACTCCCTGCAGCTCAACAGGGATATGAGCCACACGCCACTCTTCCAGGTGATGTTCATCCTGCAGAATGTGCCGCAAAGAATAGAGGTTCTCCCTGACATTCACCTGTCCCAGGTGAACGTGGAGATGGGGACTGCAACGTTTGACATGACGATGTCTGTCACAGAGTCCCCTGAGGGGATCCTTGCCTCGATGGAATACAACACGGATCTCTTCGATGCGACGACGATTCGCCGTCTAATGCGGCACTTCGCCCACCTCCTGGGAGGTGTTGCGAGCGATCCGGGTCAGCGGCTCTCCCAGCTCCCGGTCCTTTCCAGGGTGGAGGAGCACCAGATCGTCCGGGAGTGGAACATCCGCAGACAGGACCTTCCCGCACGTTGTGTCCATCAGCTCATCGAGACCGAGGCGGCGAGCCAGCCGGACAACATTGCTGTGGTGTCGGGTGACGCCCGCATGAGCTATGGCGAGCTGAACTCCCGGGCGAACAAGCTTGCCCGGCATCTGATGAAGCTGGGTGCCGGTCCGGAAGTCCGCGTGGGGATGTGCATGGAGAAATCGCTCGAGATGATTATTGGAGTTCTCGGCGTGCTGAAGTCGGGAGCAGCGTACGTGCCGCTGGATCCTGCCCAACCGCCTGAACGTCTGGAGTACATGGTGCGTGACTCCAACAGTGCAATCCTGCTGACCCAGGCTGACCTCGTTGATAGCCTGCCCTTCGTCACGGGTCCCGTTCTCTGTCTGGATCGCGACTGGAGTCTGGTCGATGAGGAGCCCGACGGGGATCTTGCACTCGAGGTGCCGTTCGAAAGTCTGGCGTATATGATCTACACGTCCGGGACGACCGGGAAACCCAAGGGAACGATAGTCAGCCATAGGAGCCTGCTCAATGCGTATCTCGCGTGGGAGAAGGAGTACACGCTGAAGGGCGTTGCACGCTCACATCTTCAGATGGCAAATTTCGCGTTCGATGTCTTTTCAGGGGATTTCGTTCGCGCGCTCTGTTCGGGAGGCAAACTCGTTCTCTGTCGCCGGGAGTACCTGCTTGATGCAGAGCGCCTCTATGATCTAATGGTTCGTGAGGAGGTGACAATCGCCGAGTTTGTTCCGGCAGTCCTTCGGAATCTCATTCAGCACCTGGAAGTATCTGGCGTGACACTGGAATTCATGAAGGTATTGATTGCGGGGTCGGATGTCTGGTACGTTGGTGAGTACAAGAAATTTCTGCGTTTTATCGGCCCCGGTACACGGTTGATCAACTCGTTCGGTCTCACGGAAGCAACCATTGACACCACCTATTTCGAGGCTACCGACCTGGACCTTCCAAAGGAGCGTTTGGTCCCCATTGGGCGACCGTTCGCGAACTCGCAGGTCTACATCCTGGATCGGAACGTGCAACCTACACCGGTCGGGGTGAACGGGGAGATCTATGTCGGTGGAATGGGACTTGCGAGGGGATACCATGAGCGTGCGGATCTGACTGCAGAAAAATTTGTGCCGAATCCCTTCCCGATCGAGGCGGGAGAGCGCCTCTACCGAACAGGAGATCTTGCGCGATATCTACCCGACGGGAACATTGAGTTCCTGGGTCGAGCGGACCATCAGGTGAAGGTGAGGGGATTCCGGGTCGAACTCGGCGAGATTGAGACCGCAATTGCCAGGCATCCGGCGGTTCAGGAAGGGGTAGTACTTGTGCGGGAGGACTCACCCGGGGACAAGGCTCTGGTTGCCTACGTTGTCCCGAATCAGGCTGACGAGTTCTCCACCGGTGACCTGCGGAGATTCCTCCTGGAAAAAGTCCCGGATTACATGGTCCCATCTGCGTTCGTTGTCCTCGAGGCGTTGCCTCTCACGCCCAACGGAAAGGTTGACCGAAAAGCTCTACCGGCGCCCGACAGAGAATCCCGTGACACTGGAGAGGAATACATCGCCCCACGGACTGCCGCGGAAGAGGTCTTGGCCGGTCTCTGGAGCGATGTTCTGGAAGTGGAAAAGGTTGGGGTACACGACAATTTCTTCCTGCTCGGGGGGCATTCGCTTCTGGCGACTCAGCTTGTCTCCCGTATACGAAAGACCTTTGAGGTTGAACTGCCTTTGAGGAAGGTCTTCGAGACACCGACGGTCGCAGCTCTTGCTGAAGCAATAGAAACAGAACAACGGCGCGGAACCTTGCCGAAGGCTCCCCCGATCGTGCCGGTGGATCGAACGGAAGAGATGCCCCTCTCGTTTGCACAACAGCGACTTTGGTTCCTGGACCAGCTGGAGCCTGACAATCCGTTCTACAACCTCCCTGAAATCCATCGGGTGCACGGACCAATGGATGTTTCCGTCCTTGAACGTGCACTCAACGAGGTTGTCCGGAGGCATGAGAACCTGCGTTCCAGCATTCAGACTGTAGAGGGGAAACCTGTTCAGAAGTTTGCTTCCGGAATTGCTGTACCGATCCCCGTTGTCGATCTCACAGAAATCCCGAAAGAAGACCAGGAAAAGGAAATTCACCGTCGAGCAGCGCAAGAGGCGTGGAGACCTATTCCGCTGGACAGAGCCCCTCTGTTCAGGTTGAAGCTCCTTCAGTTGGCGAGGGAGGAGCATGTCATCCTGTTGATCATGCACCATGTGATCTCTGATGAGTGGTCGAGCCGCGTGCTAGTTCAGGAAATCGCGGTTCTCTACGACGCGTACGCGCGCGGAGCTGAATCGCCCCTGCCGGATCTCCCGATTCAGTATGCAGATTTCGCTCACTGGCAGAGAAACTGGATGCGGGGCGAGGTGCTGGAGAAGCAGCTATCGTACTGGAAGAATCAACTGGCGGGCAGTCCGCCACTTCTGGAGCTTCCGACAGACAGGCCGAGGCCGCCTGTTCAGACGTTCTGGGGATCCTACCGGAAGTTTGATCTCTCGGAGAAAGCGTCACAAGGAGTACGAGAGCTCTGTCAACGGGAGGGAGTTACTCCGTTCATGGTGCTGGTGGCGGTTCTGAAAGCCCTGCTGTACCGGTACTCGGGTCAGGCTGACATCAACATCGGATCCCCGATAGCAAATCGTAACCGGGCGGAAATCGAGGGCTTAATCGGGTTCTTCGTGAACACGCTGGTTCTGCGGACCAACCTCGAAGGAAATCCGAGTTTCCGGGAGCTTCTCGGACGCGTTCGCGATGTTGCTCTTGGTGGCTATGCCCATCAGGATGTGCCGTTCGAAATGATTGTCGACAACGTGCAGCCGGACCGGGATCTGAGTCACAGTCCACTCTTCCAGGTTATGTTTGTTCTGCAGACCGCCGCTGCACGGAGCGGGGGCGATGAAATGCAGGACCTGTCGATTACACCCGTTGAGGCACATAGCGGAACGTCAAAGTTTGATATGACATTTTTCATGATCGATGACGAGTCCAATCTGCGCGGTGCCCTGGAGTACAACACGGATCTGTTCGACGCATCAACCATCGATCGTCTGGTGAAGCATTTCGGATTGTTGCTGGAGGCACTGGTGGCAGATCCGGAACAGTTGATTGCTTCCGTACCGCTTCTGACCGAGGCGGAACGTCATCAGCTTATCGTGGACTGGAACAGAACAGACGCGGAGTTCCCGTGCAACCGATCGGTGCAGGAACTGTTCGAATCGCAGTCTGTCAAAAGCCCGGAGGCGGTTGCTGTTGTCTTCGGAGAGGAACGGTGGACGTACGAAGAGCTTGACCGTCGGTCGAATCGTTTTGCATCCTACCTGCGCAGGTCGGGTGTGGGGGCAGAAGTGCTTGTGGGAATCTGCATGGAACGATCCGTGGAGATGGTGGTAGCGTTGCTCGGTGTCCTCAAAGCCGGCGGAGCATATCTTCCGGTTGATCCTTCATATCCGCCGGAGCGGATTGAGTTTATGATCACTGATAGCGGCGCACGGATGGTATTGACGCAGGCACGGTTGGAGGAAAGGATCCCACGCGGATCTGTGGAGGTGATCTGTGTTGACCGGCGGTCGGAAGAGATCGCGAAGGAGAGCGATGACAGGCTCCCGGTTGTTACGAATCCGGAGAGCCTTGCATACGTGATCTACACATCGGGTTCAACCGGGAAGCCGAAAGGTGTCATGGTCCATCATCGTGGAGTCGTGAACTACCTGACGTGGTGCCAGACTGCATATCCTCTGGGGAAGGGAGACGGGGCACCGGTCCATTCGCCGATTTCGTTTGATCTGACTGTGACAAGTGTGTTTGCACCACTGGTCTCGGGGCGGAGCGTGCATCTGCTACCCGAGGATCTGGGGGTTGAAACGATGGCGGAAGCATTCCGCGGCGGCGGGGATTTCAGTCTCGTCAAGCTGACGCCGGCTCATCTGGACGTATTGAGCAAACAGTTGTCACGCGAGGAGGCGAAGAATCGTACGGCGGCGTTCATTATCGGCGGTGAGAACTTGCTGTCCGAAAGCATTCGATTCTGGCAGGACGCATCGCCAGAGACAGCGCTTATCAATGAGTATGGGCCGACGGAGACAGTCGTCGGTTGCTGTGTCTACCAGGTCCGGGCAGGCGAGAAACGAGAGGGCTCGGTTCCGATCGGGCGACCGATCATCAACACACGTCTGTACATTCTTGACGAGTTTATGCAGGAGGTACCGATCGGCGTTGCAGGCGAGTTGTACATCGGTGGAGCTGGTGTGGCTCGGGGATATCTCCAGCGGCCCGACCTGACGGCTGAACGATTTGTGCCGGATCGCTTTGGTCTCGAGCCCGGAAGAAGGCTGTACAAGACCGGCGACCTGTGCCGGTATCTGGCGGATGGGAACATTGAATTTATCGGGCGACGCGACGAGCAGGTGAAGATCCGCGGGTTCAGAGTCGAACTCGGTGAGATCGAATCTGTCCTGAGTAATCACCCGTCTGTAGAAGAGTCCGTTGTCATCGTGAAAGAGGATGAAAACGGGAACAAACGCCTGGTGGCATACCTGGTGTCGAACGAGGAGGGCCTGGGTATTCCTGCAATACGGAGCTACCTCCAGGAGCGGGTTCCGGAGTACATGGTGCCTGCTCTGTTTATGCAGCTGGAAATTCTTCCGTTGACTCCAAACGGTAAGGTGGATCGAAGAGCGCTTCCGGATCCCTCTCAGACGCGAGAAAGCCTCGAGACCGAATATGTTGCTCCGGACACTGCAGCAGAAACAACTCTTGCAGAAATATGGAAACAGGTGCTGGGCGTCACATCGGTGGGCATCGATGATAACTTTTTTGAACTGGGGGGGGACTCCATCCTCACCATCCAGGTGATTGCCAGAGCCAACCAGGCTGGCCTGCGCCTGACTCCAAAGCTGATGTTCCAACACCAGACCATCCGTCGGCTGTCATCAGTTGCAGAAGAGGGGAAACAGATCGTCGCAGAGCAAGGTCTAGTGACAGGCCCGGTACCGTTGACGCCGATACAGTACTGGTTCTTCGAACAGAATCTCACCAATCGGAATCACTGGAATCAATCTCTCTTACTGGAAGTACAGGAACGTCTTGACGGCTCCATCCTGAATCAGGTCGTAAGCCAGTTGATGCACCATCACGATGTGCTGCGTTCGACGTTCCAGGAATCGCCAGCCGGATGGCAACAGGTTATCGAGGATCCTGGCGATAACGTCCCCTTTTCCTGGACGGATCTCTCGGGAATACCTGCGGGGAGCGAAGCTGCGGCGATCGAAAAGACGGCCAGTGAGGTGCAGGCGAGCCTCGACATCAGTCACGGGCCGATCTTCCGGGTTGCGTACCTGGATCTTGGCGAGGGCCGGACTGACCGGATCCTCATCGCCATTCATCATCTTGTAGTCGACGGCGTTTCCTGGGGAATCCTGCTCGAGGATTTCCAGGAGGCATACCGACAGCTGATTCAAGGAGGCAGAGCCCGGCTATCGCCGAAGACCTCCTCATTCCAGCTATGGTCATTGAGATTACGGGACTATGCCTCTGGTGAAACGCTTCGGGAGGAAGCCTCGTACTGGAGCGATCTCTGTAGGACGACCGTTCCCAGGCTTCCGGTAGATTTCTCTGAGGGGGCGAACACGGAAGACTCGGCACGGAGTGTCGCTATCTCCTTGACTTCAGAAGAGACCCATGCACTCCTTCGAGAGGTTCCCGGGGTATACCGGACAGATATCAACGATATCCTCCTGGCGTCTCTGGCACATGCGTTGTCCAGCTGGACGCAACAGCCACGGTTTCTCATCAATCTCGAAGGACACGGACGCGAATCCCTACATGATGATGTCGATGTCTCCCGAACAGCGGGATGGTTCACGGCACTGTCCCCCGTCTTTCTAACGGCAGACAATGTTGACCCTGCCGAATTGATCACGTCCGTCAAGGAGCAACTCCGCAGGATTCCCGGAAAGGGAGTGGGGTACGGGATTCTTCGCTACCTCAGCACCGAGGGAGGGTCAGACGTCGGGCTCAATCATGTCTCGCCGCCTGAGTTGAGTTTCAATTACCTCGGGCAGCTGGACCGGGGTCATCGGCAGGGCTCTCTCATTGGAATGGCACGTGAAAGCAGAGGGCCCGATCGATGTCCGTCCAACATTCGGACACACCTGATCGAGGTTGATGGAGGTGTTGCAGGAGGCCAGCTGCAGATGGAATGGACGTACAGCAGGAACGTATTCCAACATTCGACCATCGAGAAGCTTGCCGGTGAATACCTGGCAGCGTTGAGAGGGTTGATACAACACTGCCTCTCGACGGAGGGTGGCAGCTTCACTGCGTCTGACTTTGCAGATTTCGGTTGGACGGATGATGATCTGAATGATATTGTCGATGAATTATCAAAATCATCACGCTGATAGTATGAGTAAGGAAAGCTGGAAAAAAAATGTAGAGGATTTCTACCCGCTCTCGCCGTTGCAGCAGGGAATGCTCTTCCACACCATGATGGCCCCCGATTCCGAGGTGTATGTTGAGCAACTGAGTTGCACCCTCCAAGGGGATTTGAATGCCGAAGCATTTCGTGATGCCTGGCAAGCTATGCTGAACCGGCACCCGGTCTTGAGGACGTCCTTTCGGGGCGAAGGGTTGAAGGAGCCTCTCCAGGTCGTCCATCGGAATGTTCCGGTGCAGATCCAGCAGTATGACTGGCGTGAGATGCCCTCGGCGGATCAGCAACGGCGACTGAACCTCCTTCTCGAGGAGGAAAGCACTCGTGGCTTCGTCCCTTCCGAAGTCCCGCTGCTCCGTCTCGTGCTTGTCCGTCGCGGCGAGGACCTACATGAGTTTGTCTGGACGTATCACCATGTCCTCCTGGACGGATGGTCAGTTCCAATGCTTCTACAGGAGGTGTTCGCACACTATGAGGCCATTGCTCAGGGAGGGAAGTTCGACCCGCCGGCTCGACGTCCTTATCGGGACTACATTGTATGGCTCCGAAAGCAGAGCGAGTCCGACGCTGAGCGGTTCTGGAGGGAGCATATGCGTGGGCTGACGTTCCCGACCCCACTTGGGATGCTCCGCCCCGATACTGTTCAGACCCGGGAGGTCGGTGTCCGTTCTCTCGAGGTGGAAATGTCTCTGCCACCTGCGACCACCTCTGTCCTGCAGAAGCTCTGCAGGCAACACCACGTGACTATGAACACTCTCATTCAAGGTGTGTGGGCATTTCTCCTGGGTGTGTACAGTGGCGACGACGACGTCCTTTTCGGTGTGACGGTCTCCGGAAGACCCGTGGACCTGGAGGGATCGGAATCCATGTTGGGCCTCTTCATCAATACCCTGCCGTTCAAGATTCACCTGGATTCACAGCAGAGTTTCCTCTTGTGGCTCAAAGCCATTCAGGATCGGGCCGTCGCAATGCGACAATATGAATACAGTTCTCTCGTTCACATCCAGGGGTGGAGCGACATCCCCCGTGGGGTACCTCTTTTCGAGAACATCTTTGTGTTTGAGAATTACCCCATACGGGACCTCGAAGGTACAGGCGAGTCCAGTCTTCGAATAGAAAACATCCGTGCCCCTGAGCAGACGAACTATCCCATCACCGTCGTGGGAGGGGTTGGTGAGGAGCTTCTGGTGAGGATCGCGTACGACAGTCGGCGATGTGAAGAAGATGTTGCGAAACGGATTCTCGGCCATTTCAGGACCGTCCTGGATCAGATTGCTGATAGCCCTGCTCTTCGACTGATGGATATCCAGGTCATCACGGGAAATGAGCGTGAACAGATTCTGAACGATTGGAATGACACTGCAGAGGACTTTGGTGAAAAAGCCTGCGTTCATGGGCTGATTGAGGTTCAGGCTGAGCAGACACCGGACACGGTCGCGGTCAGGATTGACGAGAGGGCGATAACCTACGGTGAGCTCAACGTCCGTGCAAATCGGCTGGCTCACTTTCTCCGGAGCACTGGTGTCGGCCCTGAGAGCATCGTTGGGATCTGTGCGGATCCGTCCATAGAGGTAGTTGTTGCAACTCTCGCTGTCCTGAAGGCGGGGGGAGCATACCTACCACTCGATCCTAGTTTTCCTCCAGAGCGCCTCCGGTACATGGTGGGAGATGCACGGGCTTCCCATTTGCTCACGCAGAGAAGTTTAGCACACCTTTTCGAGGAGTCTCCTGCGCGACAGATCGTTCTTGATGGGAAGGATGATTTTCGGTCCTGGTCTGATCTGAACCCCATCAACACGTGCAGCTTACAAAACCTGGCGTATGTCATATTCACCTCGGGTTCTACAGGGAGGCCCAAGGGATCACTCATAGTGCATGAAGGGTTGTACAACCTCGTGAAGGCAAGTGTTCGGGATCACGAAATCACCCCGGGTTCACAGGTTCTCAATTTCTTCTCATTCGGCTTTGATGGGTCAGTGCTGACGATCTTTCCAGCTCTTGCCGGTGGAGCCACCCTCCATCTGGCTCAGCGTGAAAAACTGATGTCCCCCTTGGACGTTCACCGCTTGCTCCGGGAACAAGGCATTACGACAGTTTTGATGACTCCTTCTGCCCTGGCCCATATTCCAAGCCGTGATCTACCAGACCTGAAAACCGTGGTTTGTGGAGGTGAGGCTTGCCCGCGGGATGTGGGGATGGAGTGGGGGGAAGGACGGAGGTTTGTGAACGATTATGGTCCGACCGAGACCACTGTTGCCGCAGCCCAGTATCCCTTCCATGGAGCTTCAGACGGATCGGAATCTCTTCCGATTGGCCGACCGCTGGCCAATTGCCGGTTGTTTGTTCTGGACCGCCACCTGCGTCCCGTCCCCATCGGAGTAGCTGGTGAGCTTTTCATTGCGGGTGAGGGTGTCGGCCGCGGTTACCTTGGCAGACCCGGGCTGACCGCGGAAAGTTTCCTCCCCGATCCCTTTAGTTCTGGGCCGGGGGAGAGAATGTACAGAAGCGGGGATCTGGTCCGGTTTCTCTCAGATGGTAATCTTGAGTTTTTGGGTCGTATTGACGACCAGGTGAAGATTCGGGGGTTCCGAATAGAGCTGGGAGAAATCGAGGCGTTGTTGGCAAGAGCGCCCGGTGTGCGGGAGGCGCTCACGACTGTTCGCGAAGACGCTCCAGGAGACAAGAGGATTATCGGATACCTGGTGCCTCAGCCAGGTGCCACACCATCCCGCGAGGAGCTCGGGGCATATTTGAAGGTACACCTTCCATCATACATGATTCCGGCCGATTTCATCACGGTCGACTCATTCCCTCTAACGCCAACCGGCAAAGTGGACAGAAAAGCTCTGCCCGCACCAGGAGCTGTCCGAAAAATTTCGGAGGGCTCTCATCTGGAGCCACGGGACGAAACGGAAAAGCAATTGGTCACGATCTGGGAGGAGGTTCTGCAGAAGCGGCCGATTGGTGTGACGGACGATTTCTTTGAGCTGGGCGGTCATTCGTTCTTGGCAGTCCGATTGTTGGCGCAGATCCAGAGTCACTTCGGCAAAGAAATCCCCATGGTCGCACTCTTTCAGGATCCCACAGTTGCACATCTTGCGCGTCTGCTCCGGGATCAGGATGAGGTATCAACAGGGGCAACGTTGGTCGAATTGCGGAAAGGAGGCTCACAACCTCCTCTGTTCGTCGTTCATCCGACGGGCGGAAGTGTTCATTGGTACTCGTCCCTGGCAAAGCACCTCAATGGAGATCGGCCGGTTCTCGGTCTTCAGGCCAAAGGGATTGGCGGCCAGGAAGACCTGGATACCACTATTGAAGCGATGGCGTCAGGCTATGTGGGTGCTATCGTAGGAAGGCATCCCGACGGGCCGTACAACATTGCCGGATGGTCCCTCGGCGTGATTATTGCGTTTGAGGTCGCGAGGCAACTCCGAATGATGGGACGAGAGGTTTCCCTGTTGGCGATCCTTGATCAGGGCCCTGAGGTTCCTATCAGGGAAGAGCCATCGGACGACGCGGAGCTCCTGTTTAACATCTTCTCGAACTACTTTCCCGTTGATCTCGAATACCTCAGGACGCTGGACAACGACGAGCAGTTCAGATTCATCTTGAAGAGGGCGCAGAGGGCAGGTATTGTGCCGCCGTTCGTTCGTCGCAAGAACTTCCGGCATTACATCATGATCAACAGGGTCCAGATGCAGGCGTGGCGCGCGTATGTGGCAAAACCGTATCCAGGCCGAGTATCGCTTTTCAGGTCTGAGGAGCTCGCCTCCCGCTCCGGGGACCAGCCCGATCTTGGCTGGGGTAGATTTGCGCAAGGCGGGATCGACATCATAGATGTCCCCGGCGACCACTTGAGCATGATGGAAACACCTCACGTCCAGTATCTCGCGGAAAAAATGGATACTTTGATTCAGAATGCACAAATGGTCGATACAGAACGAGAATGATGGATCGGAAGCAGACCCCAGATGTCAGGAATGTCAGATGGTGCCATGAAAGTCATAGACGAACGAAAACGGCGGAAGGACCACGGAGGGCACACACGGAATGCAAAGCCGTGAGAAAGACTCTCTTGCGTTGAACCAATTACGATCGGGTGTTACAGTGAGGGATGCCACAGCCATCGAAGGTGCTACATCACCAGTCCAATCGTCGGCGGGGAGTATGAGGCTTCCGAAGAAGCTGATGAATATCAACTATGTTCTGTTGATCCAGGGTCAGTTTATCAGCAGGGTCGGGGCCTCTCTCACTGCAATGGTTCTGCTTCTGTGGGTCAAGGACGCAACCGGATCAGCCAGTCTCATGGGCCTCATGTCTATGGTGAGCACTATTCCTGCCGTTCTCTTTGGAGTCATCGGTGGGACATGGGCTGACCGCCACGAACGGCGGAAAATCATCGCGTACTGTGACATACTTGCCGGTATCGCGTTGCTGGGGCTGGCGGTTCTCTTCACTCATTACCCGGACAACACGACGTTGCTGGCAGTGGGGGTTGTCCTGACATCTCTGTTTGTTGCCGTTATGGATACGTTTTCGACGCCCGCGATAACGGCGGCAGTACCCGACATTGTCCCGCGAGACTCGACTGCACGAGCGAACTCTGTCAGCCACCTTGCTCTGAGTCTCGCTCTCTTCCTCGGTCAAGGATTTGGAGGGCTGGCATATCGAGTTTTTGGAGCACTCACGGCTGTTGCCATCAATGGGATTGCGAGCCTGTACGCCGGATTGACGGAGACCGTTGTGAGGATCCCGCAGAGGATTCCTGTTGAGGACGGAGGGTGGAGACCCCGGTTCGCGTCGTTCCGGAAAGACATGGCCGATGGGTTCCGCCACGTACTCCATATGCCGGGATTGAACAGGATGGTGTTGGCAAGTGCCTTCCTTGCGTTTTTCTCAGCCCCATTGATTCTCTTGATCCCGTACTACGTCGAGGATTTTCTGGGACTCACCAAGGATGCGGTGGGATACCTTGCTGCGACGTATGGGGTTGGATCACTCATTGGGTCTCTTGCGGCCGGCTTCATCAATCCAAGTGGCCGGAGAAGGAGCAAGCTGCTCGTGACGCTGATGGTTCTGCAGGCCCTTGGTTTTGCGGCCCTGGGGCTCATCAGTGTTCCCGGTATTGCATTCTCGTTGGTGTTCCTCGGGGGAGCCCTTGCTGGATTTGTCGGGGTCTATATGGTTACAATTCTTCAGCTCTCCACGCCGAGCGAGACGCGAGGCCGCCTCTTTGGAGTACTCGCTACAATTGCGGGTAGCCTTGGACCGGCCGGCATGGGCCTGGGAGGTGTTGTGTTTGACTGGATCGGTCAGGACGTCCCGGCAATGTATCTCGGATGCGGCAGTATCATGACGTTCCTGATCATCCTGTTGTCTACCAGCAAGGAGTTTCGAGATTTTCTGGCATTTGAAGACAAGAAAACCAGTACATCATTCACTGAACAATCACAACAAGGGGGAGTATCATGACTCACGAAGAGAGAGAAGACACCACGGTCTACAAGGTGGTTCTGAACCACGAAGAGCAGTACTCCATTTGGCCGGCGGATCGCGAAAATCCGTTGGGCTGGAAAGATGCCGGAAAGACCGGTCCGAAAGCTGAATGTCTTGAGTACATCAAGGAAGTGTGGACCGACATGCGGCCGTTGAGCCTCAGGAAGAAGATGGAAGAAGATGCGAACAAGGCGCAGGCTCAGTAGCAAAATCCGTGGCGCCGCTCACGACTGGCGGGGCGGCGTCGGTTCTCACTTTCAGAGCTCGGGGGAGAAAGGTGCTCGTCAATTCCCGGACAACTAGTGATGTCTGGATAGCCCGTTCGGAGCGAAGGCCAACGGCGCGCCTGCGTCTGTTTTGCTTTCCCTATGCGGGGGGGAGCAGCGCATTATTCCGAGAGTGGCCGGCTCGACTCCCGGAAGCGATTGACCCGGTTCTGGTCGAGCTTCCCGGAAGGGGAGCGCGACTGAACGAGTCGTGCTTCGAAGAGCTACCGCCTCTTGTGCAGGCAACGTACGAAGGGTTGAACCCGCATTTTGACAGACCGTTTGCCTTCTTCGGACATAGCATGGGGGCTCTGCTAGCGTTTGAGTTGGCTCGCCTGCTCCGACGCCAGGGTGGACCAACTCCTGTTCACCTCTTCGTCTCAGGTTCCGCGGCTCCCCGGGTGCCGCGAGCCGACCTTTCCCGGCACGGTCTGCCTCGAATTGAGTTTATTCAAGAACTCCGTCGAATGAATGGCACACCAGCGGAAGTGCTGGATAATCCGGAGCTCATGGACATACTTCTTCCGCTCCTGCGCGCAGATTTCGCCGTCTCGGAGAACTATACATTTGAGTCGGATTCCCCCCTGAAGATCCCCATAACCGCGTTTGGAGGAGTGGAGGACACACATATTACC
>JBATTW010000535.1:0-2520 GCA_049670805.1 Bacteroidota bacterium | reverse complement strand
CCCAATGGGTGCGGTGCCGCTGGGTGTCTGCCGAGAATCTTTGCACGCATTATTCGGGACTTCCGTTTCGGCTTGCTGGTTTTCATAACATCATCCAAAGGGAGACCTCAATGAAACCAGCAGGGGGTCGGGTGGCTGGTTGTGGAAGGAGGTCTCGGAATGAGCGGCTCAGAACAAGGTGTCCAGTTACCGCCAATATAGCACACCCGTGTACTATGTTCCAGTAATGCGCGGTTTGAGGGCGTAGTAGAATCCATCCCCATCCGACTCTCTCTCTGACGTCTGGAACCCATATTTCATCGTGGTGTTGCTGAGGAACTCGGTGCTCCCCGAAACCCCGCCGAGTTGTTTGCTTGTATCACAGCAGCTTGGTATATTTACAAGAGAGGAGGAGAGGACCAGTTTCCGTCCCTTTTCCGTCCCTCGAGTTACCCAGAAAAAAGGGAAATTGATTAAATTGACTCGATTTTGCAGAAAAGCAACTGCGGGCGTAATTCAGTGGTAGAATGCCAGCTTCCCAAGCTGGACGTCGTGGGTTCGAGTCCCATCGCCCGCTCAAGTGAAGGCCCCGCCATCTGAGGATTTCATCCTGAGGCGGGGCCTTCGATTTTGGACGATAGATTCCTGAGATCAGAACTTACCCTGCTGCCCCCACCTCCTGCACCGTTCCTGTCAACCGGCTCTCCTCAGCGCGAAAGGCCATCAAATGGCTCTCCATTGCACTGGCTATGTCTGTCGAAAGAAAACCAGCGTCGTGCTGATTCACCGCCTGAATCCAGTCGCGCACAAGGCCGTAATCGCCGCCTCCGTGTCCGGAGGATACGTCTGCGTGCTCCAGGACATTCCATCGCAACTCTTTCCCGGTTGTGAAATCAGCAATGACAAGGTCTTCCAGTTCTCCCACAATGTCTCCCATGGATCCCATGATTTTGATCCGTCGCCCCCCATAACTGGTCAATGCCTCCATGCTAAAGCTCGCCGTGATCTCCTTATCGAATTCCAGGGCGACAACCTGGTGGTCAACCACATCATTGTCGCAACGATAGACGCAGCGACCATACGGCCCGTTCTTCAGGCGCTCCAGAATGACTGGTCCCTGGTCCCCCTCTTCCGGGAGGTCCATAACATGAAGCCGGTTGCGGTTACGGTAGTAAATCTTCAGTGCCGAGTAGGGACACTCAGACTCCACCGCACAGCCGTCCGTACAACGAGCAGTACTCCCGGCAGGCGCGTTCTCCTCCCGGAACCAGGTTAGATGACCGAACGAGGAGACCCGCTTGCAATGGGTCCCCGTGTACCAGCGGAGTAGATCCAGATCGTGGCACGACTTCGCCAGGAGCATGGGATTCGACTCCCTCGAGTTCCTCCAGTTCCCCCGGACAAAAGAGTGAGACATGTGAATATGCTCGACGGGCTCCAGGAGATCAATGCTCACCAATCTCCCGAGGGCACCCGAGTCGACAACTTCCTTGATCTTCCTGAATAACGGGGCATAGCGCAACACGTGGCAGATAGCCACGATTCTATCCCTCGTTTGCGTCAGCTTCATGATCTCCGAGCATTCCCGCCAGGTCTGGGCAATCGGCTTCTCCAGGAGGAGATCGTAACCCATCTCGAGTGCGGCCATTGCCGGCCCGTAGTGAAGGGCATCCGGTGTGGTGATGATCACCGCGTCGGCAAACTTGGGAACATCAAAGATGTGTTCCCACGTAATGAACTGGTTCTTCGGATCGATGTCGTGTTTTTTCGCATACCGCTCCGAACGAAACGGAACGGGCTCGGCAAAGCCTACGATCTTCAGCTCCTGCGGAAACTTGAGTGCATACCCGCCATAGACATTGCCCCGGTTGCCAGCCCCCGCCACTATCGCTGTGACGGGTCTCTCCGGGGGACGGGACTGAATGTGTGGGGGAAACGCGGCCGGCCGCGAGAGGATCTCGGCAAGTGCTTGATTTCCGAAAACCGCTCCTGCGCCGGCAGCACCGACGGTCTGTAGCCAGACACGACGATTCAGAGAGTGTTTCATGGATGGCTCCCTGGTGATAGGTGATGGAGAGAGGGGTGGTGGAAGATAATACTCACCAGGGAGAAGACAATCAACCCCCGTGGATTGATTTGAAAGTCTAGCCGTTCCGTATCGACATGATATCACCGTCTTTCACGATGTAGTCCTTCCCCTCCAGTCTCCACTTCCCGGCCTCCCTGGCCTTGGCGAAGGATCCTCCATGGGCCATGAAGTCATCATAGTGAACGACCTCCGCTCGAATGAACCTCGTTGAAAGATCCGAGTGAATCACACCCGCAGCTTCCTGCGCGGTCATACCACGCCTGATCGTCCAGGCCCTGCACTCGTCCTCTCCAACGGTGAAGAACGACTGCAGCCCCAGAAGCGCGTACGACTCCCGGATGAGCGTGTCAAGCGATGACTCCTTGAGTCAAAACTCTTCCATGAACGACTTTGCCTCTCCCTCAGGGAGCTCCGCAATCTCGCTGTCAATCTTTCCAAAGAAGGAGAGTACC
>JBATTW010000534.1:0-1942 GCA_049670805.1 Bacteroidota bacterium | reverse complement strand
GTATGATATTGTGTTTGGAGGAGTCGTTCATGCTGATGCCGGCAGTTTTATTTCCGCAAATCACATTCGGAACCGTATCAAGGGGGACGACATGCATGCGGACACTCCCCGCGTCGATCGCAACACCAAAGAGGTTTCCGGCTGCAACGCGACCGGTGGCATCGGTACCGATGTAACACCCTGCGACGTATCCCCAGGCGGCCTCGTACGTATAGATACCGGCACCGTCAAATCGATTTATGGCAAGGTAGAGCACCTGATTCGCCTCTCCCGACAAATAGAAACCGAACCCGTTTGTCCCGGCGTTTGTTCCGTCGATTTCTATCTCCGGCCCGAGAGGATTCGTATCCTCTCCCACGAACTCCGCCTGGGTTCTTCCGTCGATCACAGTTTCGTCTCCCGACAGTGCCGGAAGGAACGAAGCAGGCTGAATGGTCCAGACGCCCATCACCGAATCGAATCCTGGATCCGTCTTTGGGATCGCAAACGCAACGGTATCGGGGCCAGGATTCACGATTGCATCGATGATCGCCTGGCGCAGCGATCCGGGGCCGGTATCAGCTGTGTTATCAACGATAATGGTCGCAGAGAGGGAGCTGACGGGATCAGCATCCCCCGAAACAGATTGAACAGCCATCAACAGAACAGCCGTTGTCGAGAGGAATACAAGAGATTTCTTCATCATGACTATTCCCCGATATGAATGTGAGTCTTAGACGGACGAACCAGCTCCCGCCTTCGCGGTGTCTCTGTTCCTGTAGATGATCAGACTGGTACCAACAACCCCGGCAACCATGAGCCCGATGTCCTCCAGAATGCCCAGCGAGACCGGCACTATTGCACCGATCGCCCAGAGAACCGGTACGGGGAGCATCCACCAGGGGAGTTTCCTGTCGGAGAACAAGAACAGGCCGAATGTGAAAACAACGAGAGGACAGGGTGTCAGGCCAAATACCGGCGCCCAGGGGTAGATGTGCCCCAGCAGGATGCCGGCGAGCGGGTACCCGACCATGGCATATGCAACAAAGAGGATTCCGACGACCCTGTTGATGGAGCCAGTGTCACCGTGTGGCGGCCGCCGTACAAACGCGTGCAGCAAGTAGAAAAGAGATTGTACCACGAAGAACGCGCCAAAGACGCAGGCGGGAAGGTAGACGGGACCCAGATAGAGCATGAAGTAGACGATGCCCGTCCAGAGCCAGAGGAAAGAAAGGATGAGGCCAGACCAGAGTTCGTAAAACCCCTTTTTCCGTATGATCAGATACAGGGCAGCCAACCCCAGGATATATCCCACAACCTGCATCGGCCAGATGGCCAGGTTGTACTGCTCGAACACGTCGAGCAACACTTCGAGTGTCAGAGACTGCCCCATGGTATCCTCCCGGATTAAGGGGACATACTACTTCTCCTCTGCCAGACGCCGTGATTCCCGCACCATTTTCTTGACTTCCTGCATCATCCCATCGAACCGGGGATCACCCACGAGTCCGGCGAAGATAGGGTCCCGATGTGCGAGGCTGTACTTCCGCCACCCCGACTCAATCGCCTTCTGGAGCCATTCAAGCGCTTCTGCTTGTTCCCCTCGGAGTGCATTGATGGCTGCCATTTCATAGCGTATGCGGGCTCGTTCATCTCCCTCCTCCAGTGCAGCCAGCGCCTCGCGACTCTTTTGCTCCAGGATCTGCTCGGCTTCACCTGTGCGGCCCGCCGACATGTATATGTGCGCAAGATGGATCTCCGGGGGCAGCGCCGTCACGTCGAAGAAGTCCGGCCGCGTACTCTGGCCTCCGAGACGGCTATAGTATTGCTCAGCCTTCTCATAGTCTCCCCCGAACATCGCGACGTCACCGGCCCAGCCGATTGCGGAGTAATCATCGGGCAGGCTCTCCAGCAGCTTTTCCGCATGTCCCCGAGCATCGTCCGTCCGGCCCTGATCCAGGAG
>JBATTW010000533.1:0-4435 GCA_049670805.1 Bacteroidota bacterium | reverse complement strand
GGTACTATTTCAGGGAATACTTCAGCTTTTCAGGTCAACCCACGTCCTCGGGGAGCAGGGTTCCTCGCTCTGCGGGGATACCCGTCATGCGATTGGTCCTGGCGACGCCCTCACTCTACTGGTTTGTCATACATCGAGTGTGTTTCAGGACTTGCGTGTTTCCCATGAGTGTGCGAAGTTAGTGTGGTGGGGGGTCCCGCAGGAAGGTGATTGTTCACAACAACATCAGGAGGATGCCGAGATGCCACGTCTCAATCTCAAAGATGATTCTCTGGAAGGCGATTCCGGGCCGACCGGTCTGGACCACGACACGGCCGGTCCTCCCACGTTGAGGGAGGTTGGTGGTGGTGGGGGATCGTCACCGTTGATTCTCATCCTCATCATCATCGTGGTTCTGGCCGGTGGAGTCTTTGCGCTAAACTACTTTGGGATAATTCACTTGTGGGGCAAGAAGACACCTGCCGTTGCTGAACAGTTGCCGGAGCCAGACCTACCGCCTCCGGATTGGGCCGCGACCACCGGTGACGGAGCGACAGGAGAAGCGGGTCAGGATGATCTCATGGCTCCATCGACCCAGCTTCCGGATGTGACGCCACCGGGAGGCCAGGGATCACAAACATCCTCCGTCGCACCTCCGACGGCTGGACTCTCCTCTCCGACCCTCCCACCTTCCGGTTCAGGAGATTACACTGTGCAGATATCCTCCTGGATGTCGCGCTCGAAGGCGGACAACGAGGCGACCAAGCTGTCAACGGCGGGCTACGAAGCGTTTGTTGAAAACGCCATGGTCTTCGGTTCAACCTGGTACCGTGTACGCGTGGGAAGGTACGCCTCGCTCCAGGATGCCCAGCAGGCCGCATCACAGCTTCAGGGAATGATGGAAGGGATGCTCTGGGTCGGCAGGGTAGGACGTCAGTAACGATCTTCCGGCGCGCGGTTTCGCGAGGAATGCTGCCTGTGGGTTGAGCGTGGGATGGGCCGGGGTTTATCGATTTGGGGAATCTGGCCCCTGGCTTGCCGGCGTCGGGTTCCAGTTGCGGAGGAAAATAAAGTAAAAGACGGATTCCACCAGTGTGAGAAGAAGGAGCGAGAGCGCATCCCGGTCGAGCCAGGGTCCGAAGCCCTCCTGGTCAATCAGGAGTTTGGCCACAAAGCTTGTGATGCTCCACCCGACAAAAAAGATCAGCCCCATAAAGAAGACGGCAAGTAACCCCTCCCCCATACTCTCTTCCTGCCATCGCCGTGTGAAGGCCCCGGCTATGGCAACAATATGCAGAGCGAAGACGACGAGCGCGATCATTTCCTCTTGATCTCTCCCGGGTGTATGGCCGCATGTAGAGTGCGCATGAGGATCTTTAGATCGAATGTGAGTGACCAGTTTTCGATGTAGTAGAGGTCGAACCGTATCCGCTCCGCTATCGAGGTATCCCCGCGGAGGCCATTTACCTGCGCCCACCCCGTCACACCGGCTTTCACTCTGTGTCTGTCGAGATACTTAGGCACATACGCCTGGAATTCCTGAACGAAATGTGACCGTTCGGGTCTCGGTCCCACCAGGCTCATATCTCCCTTGAGCACGTTGATCAGCTGGGGGAACTCATCCAGGCTGGTTCTCCGGAGGGTCTTGCCGATTCGGGTTCTCCTCGGATCATCCGTGACGCCCAGTCCCGCCTCCCTGTCGAAATGTTCGGCTCCCACGCGCATCGAGCGGAATTTGTACATCGTGAACTCCTTGCCGTCCAGCCCTACGCGTTTCTGTCGGAACAGCACCGGTCCACGTGAGTCTATCTTCACCAGAACCGCGACGGCTGCCAGGAGGGGAGAGAGGAAGACGAGGAGGCTGCTGGCCACGACGACATCCATCCCACGCTTCGATATCCTCCCCCAGGTCGTGAAGGGTACACTCTTGATCTTGAGGAAAGGGATCCCCTCGAGTTCTCTCACCTTGACGTCGCTCGTGAGGACCTCCAGCACATCCGGGACCATCATGAATTCGATGTTGACCCCCTCGCATCTGCCGATGACATCAAACAGGGCCGGGTGATCACGGGACTGGACCGCGATAAAGGCAAGCTGGATATGGTGTCGCTCGATGACGCCGGGGGCATCGGCCAGGGTGCCCAGGTAAGACGCTTGCGAGAGAGGGAGATCGGGCGGTGCAGGGGTGTCGGCGACGTAACCGATGATCTCGAACCCGAACGAAGGATGCTTGTCCAGCTTGGTGTAGACCTGGGATGCCAGGCTATCGTTGCCGAGGATGATTGCCTCCTGGCGATGCTTACCACGCCTGTACAGGGCCCGCTCATACGCGTTGATGGCGGCTCTCCCGGCAAACACAAAGACAATGGAATTTGCCCAGAGGAGGCCGAACACAACACGGGAGTACGAGAAGTCCCGGTAGAAGAAGGTGCCGCTCATGACCACGAGCATGCCGAGGCTGACCACTTTCACGACGTTGACAAACTCGTCGGCGAGAGTAGCGTTGCGCCGGGCGCTGTACATCTTCCGGGAGTGGAACAGCATCAACCAGACTGCGATAACGAAGATCGAGCCGAAGAGATAACCCTGAACAGGCGGTGCGGCTCCCTCCACGGATCCCAGGACGTCGAAGATCGTGCTCTTGAAGCGAAGCCAGTACGACAACAGGAAAGCGAGTTCGATCGCGACGGCGTCGGAGAGGACCGTGAGCAGGGGAACGGCAAAGTCGCCCCGTCGAAGGTTACTCATTGTGCCCGTACATTTCACGTTCGATCAGACTGCAGATAATGTGGCCTATCGTGATATGGCCTTCCTGGATTCTCTGGGTGCTGTAGGCAGGGACGACCACGGCAATGTCCACGAGGTCTTTGGCCCCTCCACCGTCACCGCCGAGCAGTCCGATGGTTGACATGCCAATCGATCGCGCCATGCGGATCGCATTGTTGACGCTCTCGGATCTGCCGCTGGTGGTTATTGCGATCAGAACATCGCCCGGGGACCCGAGGGCCTCCACCGTACGGGCGAAAACCCGGTCGTATCCGATATCATTCGCGCCCGCCGTCAAGAGGGACGAATCCGTGGTGAGAGCGATCGCCGGAATCGCCCGCCGTTTGATGGCAGGATCCATGCGAATCACGAGTTCGGCCGCCATATGTTGTGCGTCGGCAGCACTCCCACCGTTCCCGCAGAGGAGGATCTTCTTCCCCTCTTTTAGCGCATGGATGATGGAGTCGACAGAACCGGAGATTGCGTCGGCGCATTCAATCAGAATCTTCTTTTTCGTTGCCGCACTGGATTCGAGTTCGTCCTGAATGTACTTCTGGCGCACCTGCGTTGTCTCTGTTTGATGAGTCATGGAGATCAGTATCTCACTCCTCTCTTTATGAGTTCATGTCTGCCGCCCTGGCAGGAGGGACCGGACGATCGCCGGAGCACTGGCAATTGCCTGGCCAAGCTTGTCCACATCCTTCCCTCCGGCGGTTGCAAGGTGGGGTCGGCCACCGCCGCCTCCGCCGACCTCTTTGGCCAGCGCGCCGACGATTTTGCCCGCCTGGAGGTTTTTTTCCTTTATAAGGTCGTCCGTGACGACACAGACGAGTGCCACCTTTCCATCGATAACACTGGCAATGATCCCGACTCCGGTCCCGAGCTTTGAACGGACACTGTCAGCGAGGCTCTTGAGTTCGTCCATCGAGTCCGCATTGATCTTCATCGTCATGACCTTTATCCCGTCCACGGTTGTCGCTTTCGTGATCAGCGAGTCAATGCTCCCCGTTGCCGTTCGTACCCGCTCCCTGGATGCCTCCTTCCGAAGGGTCAGCGCGTTCCTCGTGGCGTGTTCGACGGCTTCCTCCCGCTTGACCACCGCCCCGTCCAGCGCGCGCAGGTCCTCGGAAGAGAGCCCTGTGAAGTCGATGCTCACGGCCGGCAGCGACGGTCGGGTGATGACAGTTGCCTGACGTGATCGTCCGAGCTGGTGTTCGATCTCCCCGACTTCCCGGTTGATCCCTGCAAGCAGTTCGTCCAGCGCCCCGATCTTGCGCAACCGGTCATCGATATAGCGCCTGACGCCGGTTCCCGAGACCGCTTCAATCCTCCGGATGCCGCTTGCGATACCGGATTCCGAGAGGATCTTGAACACGCCTATGTCCCTGGTATTTGCGACGTGTGTGCCGCCGCACAGTTCCACCGAGAACCGCGGATCGATTTCCACGATACGAACGCGGTCACCGTACTTGTCTCCAAAGAACATCTTTACGTTGGGGTATCGGCCCTTCGCTTCTTCGAGAGAGAGCCAATCGGCGGGGTCGTTGAGGGCAACGATGTCGATCGCCTCGGCGATCTTCTCGTTGACGATGTCCTCGATGGCTCGTATCTGATCCGGGCTGATCTTCTCGAAGTGATTGAAGTCGAACCGGAGACGGTCCGGGGCCACGAGGGAGCCCTGCTGTTGGAG
>JBATTW010000532.1:0-2782 GCA_049670805.1 Bacteroidota bacterium | reverse complement strand
GACGAACCGCGCCCGAGTAAACGCCTGAGTATCTACAGCGGACCTCGCGGCACGGCTGTGAAAATCCTCAACCGGGTCGACAGAACCGACTCCTACCTCGACAAACTCCTGGATGCTGAATTGCGTTCGCCGGATCTCAACGACCTCGACAAGGGTCTGCTCACCGAGATCGCACACGGTGTTCTGCGCTGGCAGAGCCGGCTTGATTGGGTGCTCAACGGATTCTCGCATGGGAATTTCGCAAAATCTGAAATCAACATAAAGAACGCTCTCCGCGTTGCGCTCTACCAGATCCTGTTTCTTGGCAGGGTCCCGCATTCCGCGGCCGTGAACGAGGCTGTGGAATTCGTGAAACGGATACGGGGGGAGAAGCCTGCAGGGCTCGTCAACGCGGTTCTTCGGAACATCATCAGAAACATGGATGGTATCCGCTACCCCGACCGGAAGGCCGACGAGATCCAGTACCTCTCTGTGTTCTTTGCTCACCCGCAATGGATGGTCAAGCGCTGGGTGTCGCGGTTCGGGGTCGAGGAGGCAACGAGACTCTTCCAGGCCAACAACGAGCGGCCGTCCCTCAGCCTGAGAATCAATACGCTCAAGATAGAGCCCGTGAGCTTTTTGAGGCAACTCGAGCAGCAGAAGATCACCTATACCGGTTCGAGTCACATCGACTACTTCGTCAAGGTGAAGCGTCTGACGAGGATCGGGCAGATGGAGCTCTTCCGGAACGGGATGTTCACGATTCAGGATGAGAGTGCGGCACTGCCCGGGATCCTGCTGGCGCCCCGGCCGGGTGATCGGGTTGTTGATCTCTGTGCCGCGCCGGGCGGCAAGACCACTCACATCGCCGAGCTGATGAAGAACGACGGTGAGATAGTGGCACTTGACAAATACGAGGCCAAGCTGAACCTCATACGGGCCTCATGTGACCGACTGGGATGCACCATCGTGAGCCTCCGCGTCGGCGACGCGATGCAGTACGAGCAGGAATCGGTTGACAAAGTACTCCTGGACGTTCCGTGCTCCGGGCTGGGGGTACTTGCGAAGAAACCGGATATCAAGTGGAAACGTGATGTCTCCGACATCTACCGGCTTCGCGAATTCCAACTGCAGTTCATAGAGAGCGCTGCCCGCCTTTTGAAGGCCGGGGGGGTGCTTGTCTACTGTACCTGTACCACAGAGCCGGAAGAGAATCAGGGAATCGTGCAGGAGTTTCTCCGGACCCATCCTGATTTCAGCCTGGATCATGCCGGGCAGTACGTCAGCAAGGACCTGGTATCGGAGGACGGGTACATCGAGACGTTTCCGCACCGGCATGAGATGGACGGTTCGTTTGCAGCGCGTCTTATCAGGAAGGGGAGCTAAAGACCCGAGGAGAAAATAGATGGCATCGATGATCGATCTCGTCAGCGCCGAGCTGGCAAAGCTGGAAGCGGAAAAAACGTTCAAGTACGAGGATCCCCTGGAGAGCGCCCAGGATGGCGTTGTCCGCGTCAAGGGGAAGAAGAGGGTCATGCTCGCGTCGAACAACTACCTCGGACTCTCCAACCACCCTGTCGTCCGCAAGGCGGCCATCCGTGGAATCCGGGAGTACGGCTACGGCGTTGCCTCCGTGCGTTTTATCTGCGGAACCCAGGATATCCACCTGGCTCTGGAGCGGAGGATTTCGAAGTTTCTCGGAACCGAAGACACGATCCTGTTCTCTTCCTGCTGGTCGGCCAACGAGGCCTTCTTTGCCTCTCTCACCAACGAGAAGCTCGGGCACGAGATCTACAAAGACGTCATCTACTCCGATCGGCTGAACCATGCCAGCATCATCGACGGACAGCGTCTCTGCAAGGCGGAGACCACGGACAAGCGAATCTACAGGCACGCGGACCCGGCGGATCTCGTCCGCCTCCTCGAGGAGGACAGAGGAAAAGACTACAGGCTTCGGCTCATTGCCACAGACGGTGTGTTCAGCATGGAGGGTGATCTGGCCCCGCTGGACGAGCTCGTCGAGATAGCAAAACGGTACGATGCAATCCTCGTTGTGGACGATTCCCACGGTGTGGGCGTCTGCGGAAAAAGGGGGCGGGGGACGCCGGAGGCGAAGGGAGTGCACGGGAAGGTGAACGTCCTGACGGGAACTCTCGGAAAAGCCATCGGGGGCGCGGCGGGTGGCTACATCAGTGGGAAGAAGCAGCTCATTGCATACATGCGACAGAAGGCCCGGACATACATCTTCTCCAACTCACTCCCACCGGCAATTGTTCTCGGCGCGGGAGCGGCATTCAGGTTGCTGACAAGGGACAAAGCGATCGTGAAGCGCCTTCACCGGAACACTGCGTACTTCAGGGAGGAGATCGTCAAGCTGGGCTACACGATCCTGGAGGGGGACCACCCCATCGTTCCCATAATGGTGGGTGAAGCTCCGATCGCCCAGGACATGAGCCGTGATCTCCTCAGGCAGGGGGTCTACATCAAGGGCCTCTGGTACCCGGTCGTGCCAAAGGGTGAGGCCAGGCTCAGGGCGCAGATTTCGGCCGCCCTCACAAAGAAGGATCTGGACAGGGCCCTGAAGGCGTTCGAGAAAGTCGGGAAGAAGATGAACCTCATCTGATGCCGGTTTGTTATTGAGGGAGGAGGGGAGCCGCGTAACGTCCGGACCGCAAAGATTGACACGCTGACCTGAAGAGAGGCTGGGATGAAGAAGCTCAACAGAGAAAATGTACTGGATGCGCTGAGGATCGTCAAGGACCCCGATCTCCATCGGGATATTGTGTCTCTGAATTTCGTGAAG
>JBATTW010000531.1:0-1884 GCA_049670805.1 Bacteroidota bacterium | reverse complement strand
GTCCACATCATGCTCGACCGTGCCCGTCGATTCACATCGACGGACCTCCGGGACGAGAAAATGAGATCCCTGGGGAAACTCGCGGCAGGTTTTGCGCACGAGGTGAACAACCCGGCATCGGCGGCCCTCAGGGACGCGAAGTCGCTGGCGAGCACGCTGTCGGCTGCCGACGAGGCCGCCCGGGAGCTGTTCACCTCCGGCCTCACCAAAGAACAAGTGGCTGAGCTGGACATCCTGTGTGAGGTCTGCAAGAGATACTCGGAGCATCAGGCGATTTCCGGGCTCGAGCTCGCGGATCGGGAAGACGCCATCGAGGAGTGGCTCGACAAACACAATATCACGGAGGACCTCGCAGAGGACCTTGCCAGACTATCCGCCGGGATCGAAGATCTGGATCGGCTTGCCCGGACGCTCAAGGGCGAGACGCTTGGACTCACGCTGCGCTGGATCGCGGGTGCATTCGCAGGACGATCGCTGGTGGCCAACATTGAGCGTGCAGCCACGCGCATTCACACCCTTGTGGGTGCAGCGAAGGGATTCACCCACATGGACCGGTCCCCGGACCTGGAATCCATCGAGATTTCCCCGGGGATTGCCGATACCGTCACGCTGCTCGAAGGAAGAGCCCGGGAAAAGTCTGTCACCATAGCGTTCAGCATCCAGGAAGACCTTCCCCCCATTCGAGGCTACACTGCAGAGATCAACCAGATCTGGATGAATCTGATTGACAACGCCATCGATGCCTCACCGACCCAGGGACAGGTCACCGTAGGCGCGATTCTGGAGGGTGCGGACGTCATTGTGAACGTGGTCGACAATGGGCCGGGGATAGCTCCCGATGTCAAGGAGAACATCTTTGACCCATTCTTCACAACAAAGCCGGTGGGAGAAGGAACCGGTCTTGGGCTTGACATCGTTCATCGTGCTGTCCTCTTGCACAATGGCGATATCACCGTGGACTCACACCCAGGCCGCACTGAGTTCCGGGTGAGACTGCCGGTCGCTGGAGCGGAGAAGCGGCCTGTTGGAAGTTCGACACGACCTACAGACGCTTGAATTCACGGTAGCAATGGAGGTTCCATGAACGCTCGTCAGGTATTCCTCTTGATCGCTGGGATTGGACTTGTGCCCATAGCTCTGGCGTACGGAGTCGTACCCCAGAAGAGCCTGGGTTATTGCCTTGATATTTCCCTGTCCAACACAAACAGCATCCACATATTCAGGGCAGCCATGGGTCTCTACCTGGCTTTATCGCTGTTCTGGATTTTGGCAGCGTTCAAGGTCCACCTGAGACAGGCTGCGCTCTACAGTCTCATTGTGTTCATGCTCGGATTGGCCGCAGGCAGGATCCTGAGTCTTCTCATAGACGGCATCCCTCACTGGCTGCTGCTTGTCTATCTGGTGCTGGAACTCGGATTTGGTGCGGTGGGCCTGGTTCTGGCAAATAAGTCAGACTAGACAGAAAAGGCGACTACGGGATTCTGACCAGTAGTTGCGGTCTCGTTACACAACCAAACACCCCTCTTCTGCGTACAAGAGAAAGGACACCTGCCACTTCCATCTATCTTAGAAGAGTGAGGAGGAAAACCCATGACTACGCAGGTCTTTTCTCGTTCACTATTGACCATCCGTAGAGCAACCCTACCTGTCGCCTTCTGTCTTCTGCTCCTCTCCCTGTTTTCCTGCGAAATGACATACGCGGAAGAGCCTCAGGCAAGAGAGATTGCCGAGAACGTCTTTGTTGTATCCGACCCCGAGGTTGAAGAACAGCTTGTTCTTCAATCAGCGAAGTGACCTGCCCCCAGTTGATGTACCATTTTCTAAGTTAGTGTCATCGTTTTGGTACTTGCCCCCATCGTGGGTCCAATCTCAGGTTTAGTTTTT
>JBATTW010000530.1:0-6379 GCA_049670805.1 Bacteroidota bacterium | reverse complement strand
CTCATAGGCTTGTTGAGTAGATTTGAGGAACACTACGATGATGGTCCGGGAAGCCTGTTGATCAGCGAACTGTATCGAAGAATCCCTCTCAGCGAAGCCAGCCGACAAATCCCGGTCGTTTCGCTACTCCTCCATCTCCTGATTCCGATTACCCTCCATGCCGAAACTTCGGCGATCGAGTACGTACACCCCATCCCCGGGGCCAGGATGGTTCGGAGTGAGACCAACATCATCGTCGTCTGGGCGGACGTAGACCGAATTGGAGGGGAAGATCTGGAAGGGATGTTCGAAGTGACGGGTTCGTTGAGTGGGTGGCACGGAGGTGCGGTCTCCATTTCCGACGACGAGAGGACGGTCATCTTTCAGCCCTCAAGGCAATTTGATGCCGGGGAGGAGGTGGATGTTCGCCTGAGTGGGCCGGAGGGAAGACATTTCACCCTCCGGTTTCGAGTTTCCGCGGGGACGGTGCGGTTCCCTCCGCCTCGGGGTCAGAGCTGCTGCGTAACGGACATCGGGATCCCACCCTCCGATCGGAGTATGGAAGTCCGGCGACCCACCCAGATTCTACCTGCCAGTGAGGGGAGTTCCCCGCGTGCGCCATCAGCCGCTTTTGCAGTTTCCGTCCCGTCTGATTTTCCCTTTGTCGATGTAATGGTCCTGGATTCCCCAGCCGAGGGGAAGGTTTTCCTCAACAACTGGGCGGGGAATCCATACCTGCTGATACTCGAAGACGATGGAACGCCGGTCTACTACAAACGCATGCCGGCGTACGCACGGGATTTCAAAGTTCAGCCCACGGGTCTGCTCACCTACCACGTCTCCGGGGAGATCAACGTCTTCTTCGCCATGGATGCCGCCTATACGGTGATCGACTCCTTTCGATCTGGGAATGGCTATGTGACCGATGAGCACGAGTTGCTCATGCTGCCGAATGGTCATGTCCTGATCATCGGGAAGGATTACCAGACCGTCGACATGAGCGGGATCGTACCGAATGGAGACCCCAATGCGCTTGTTGTCGGCAACATCGTCCAGGAGCTGGACACCGATCACCGGGTGGTCTTCGAGTGGCGCAGCTGGGACCATTTCGAGATTACTGACTGCAATCATATTTCACTGACGGCGGCGTCCATCGATTACGTCCATATGAACTCAATTGAAGTGGATACGGATGGGAACCTCCTCTTCTCCAGCAGGCATATGAGCGAGGTTACGAAAATCAATCGTCAAACGGGGAACATCCTGTGGCGGCTTGGGGGGAAGAAGAACCAATTCACGTTCATTGACGACGACCTTGGGATATCCTACCAGCATGATGCCCGATCGCATGGAGATGGTCACTATACGATCTTTGACAACGGGAACTACCATTCAGGCGTGGACATCGGGGGAGACGACGACCGGCCCGTTGGCATTGGAAGCCTCCCTGCGGACCAGTTTTCCCGAGCGGTTGAATACGTCATAGATACTCTTGCCATGACCGCGACACTGGTGTGGGAATACCGACATGACCCGATCCTGTTTTCGCAGTGGATGGGCAATGCCCAGCGTCTGCCCAACGGCAACACCCTGATCTGCTGGGCTGATGGATCTCTTCCGAAGATCACGGAGGTTCGCCCGGACGGGACGACGGCGTACGAGCTGGACTTCGTGGACTACGCACACTGCTACCGGGCGTTTCGCTTCCCCTGGTCCGGGAAGGCTGCTGTACCACACCTGGCTGTGGAGTCCAGACGCGACACGGTGACCCTTCTGATGAATACGTTCGGTGATTCCACAGTGGTCCGGTATCGAATCTATGGGGGTCTTTCTCCGAACCCCTCTCTGCTCATGGACTCTGCAGCCTCTTCGATGCACACTCTTGTGGGGCTGCAGGGTGGTGCATTCTATTACTTTCGGGTCACGGCGGTGGATGGTGCCGGAAACCAAAGTGGGTTTTCCAATGAGGTTTCCACGCAGGTCCGATCCATTCAACCTGGTGAGAACATGCTGGTGAACGGGGATTTTTCGCTGGGGACGCAGTCCTGGACACTGGGGCAAACAGAAGGTGCTGTGGCTACCTTTTACGTCACGGGGCAGGGTGAATGCAGGCTGGAAATAAGCCTTGGCGGTCCGCAGACCTGGAGTGTGCAGATGTCACAGGGAGCGTGTGTTCTGGAGAGGAACAGGGAATACGTATTTGAATTCGACGCGTATGCGTCGCGCGCTAGAACGATCGAAACGAAAGTCGAGAGCGTTCTGGAGCCCAGAACGAACTACAGCAAGACGGGAACGATGTTTCTGAACGCATACAAAGAGCATTTCTCCTACAGGTTTATCATGGAGAATCCCACGGATCTCGACGCCCGGGTCGTCTTCAATTGCGGGAAGGCCAATTATGAGGTCTTTATTGACAATGTCTCCCTGAGAGAGGCGGTGCCTGATGGGGTAACGGGGGAGGGGTCCGACCTGCCGGCATCGTATGCGCTTCACGGAGCCTATCCGAATCCGTTCAACCCTTCTACAAAGATTCGTTTTTCGCTCCCCGAGCAATCGGATGTTGGTATCACTCTCTACGATATCCTGGGGCAGGCCGTCCGCTGGGTGGTTGATGCTCCAGGGAAACCAGGGACACATGAGGTGGAACTTGATGCCAGCGGACTGGCCAGCGGCGTCTATATTTGCAGGATGCACGCAAAACCTCAAAACGGCCGGCCTGATTTCTCAGCCGCGCTGAAGCTCTTGCTCTTGAAATGACATGAAAGGGGTAGCAATGAAGTTGACAGTCGTTGTGATGGGGGTTTTTGTTGCCACTCTCGGGGTGTCGGGGACGGCCCTTGCTGAGCTCAATGGAGGATACCAGTATCTATCCCCCAGGCCCGGCTCTGTCCTGGTTTCCAGAGAGACGAATATCATCCTCAGGCAGGGGGAGCTGATCGATCCCTCCTCGATCAAACAACCTGGAGTCTTCAAGGTTGCCGGCGCCACGAGTGGACCCAGGGAGGTTCGTGCGGTTCTCTCGGACGATGGAAAGACCATCCTTCTCTTTCCCGATCATCCCTTTGAGCCGGCGGAAGAGGTCACCGTAACGATTGCGGGAGGGGCAAGAACAGTCGCCGGCGCGCCGCTTCCGGCTTTTTCGTTCATGTTCACAACGACTTCGCTTCGTGAGAGAATCCATCCGTCGTTCATCCCGGACGAGCTCGAGGAGGAGCGGCCACCCGTGGCGCCGCGACCAATGCTCAGCCGGCCTGCGGGGACAGATACGCTCCCTTCCGATTTTCCCATTATGACCATCGACACACTTGCCGACCCAGCCCCCGGTTACATTTTCACCACTGTTGCGGTTGACGCCGAGGGGATAGGATACTATATGATGATGCTGGACAACTCGGGGTATCCTGTTCTGTACAAGAAGACACCCCACCACTACAACTCCAATTTCCGGGTGGCCCGGAACGGCCTCCTCTACTATGGGGACATCCAGGAGAGCCACTACTTCACCGGGGGAGGGGAGACGATCCACAGGCTGATGGACTGGAACCTGACAGAGGTGGATAGCTTCCAGTGCGGTAACGGCTACATAGCGGACAACCACGACTTCATGGTGATGCCCAACGGGCATGCGCTCCTCTTTGCATACGACCCTCAGCCCATTGATATGAGTCAAGTCGTCCCAGGCGGACACCCGGGTGCAATTGTTGCGGCTTCCATCGTTCAGGAGCTCGATCTCTCCAGAAACGTCGTTTTCCAGTGGAGAGCCTGGGACCATATCCCGATTACCGATTCCTATTTCAGGCTGACCAGATCCAACATCGACTACACCCATATCAATGCGATTGATCTGGATGCGGACGGCAACATTCTCATCTCCAGCCGCAACCTGTGCGAAATCACCAAGATTGACAGAGAAACGGGTGAGATCATCTGGCGCCTGGGAGGGAAGCAGAACGACTTCACGTTTGTGGGTGAGAACGAAGCAAACGCTCCCACCTACTTTGCCAATCAGCATTCGGTGCGCAAACTGGAGAATGGAAATCTCATGCTCTTTGACAACGGGAACCTCCATTCGCCCCGATACTCGCGCGCAGCCGAGTACGCTATTGATGAGCATGCAATGACTGCCACGCTCGCATGGGAGTACCGTCATGACCCTGATATCTTTGCATCTACCCGCGGAACCATCCAGCGATTGCCCAACGGCAACACACTGATCGGCTGGGGCGGGGCCTCGTTGAACGGCGATAGGGCGGCTACAGAAGTCCGTCCCGACAAGTCCATAGTCTTCGAAATGACTTTTCCTCCGGGGATGTACGCCTACGGTGCTTACAGACACGTCCGTGCGGATTCGGCCCCTTCTGCAAGTGTGACGCTGAGCGACATGGGGCCGGGGCCGGAGGAGTTTGATTTCAGTCAAGGGGACTCAGTGCTCACGGGTGTCAAGATACTGTTCAATACCATCTCCGCAGGATACAACAGTGTAACCGTGACAAGAGATGCGTTTGGTCCGGTATGGCCCGAGTTTCCGACAGAACGTCCTCCACGTCTCTACAGGTCACGATTTGCGATCAGCCAGGTCGGCATCACCTCATTCGTTGCAGAGGTGAAATTTGACAGCAACATTGTCCCCTGGGTCTTCGACCCGGCACGGGCGACGGTCTACAGGCGCGATTTTGAAGGGAAGGGGATGTTCTTCCCCGAGCCGACGGTCTACAATCCGACATCGCATACCTGGACAGCGACGGTTACGCAGTTCGGTGAGTTTGCCATTGGGATTGATGACGTTCCCCCGGGGCTCGTTCCACCTCTGCCTGCTGCCCCTCCTGACAAGAGGGTGGTGAACGATGGGATCCCCGTTCAGATTCGTTGGGCCCCAAGTGGACAGACCAACAGATTCCATCTCCAGGTGAGCACTGACTCCCTGTTTGGCTCGCTTCTTGTCAACGATTCCACGCTGACATCCTCGCTCTATGAGCTCAGCCCGCTGACCTCAGGACAGTGGTACTTCTGGCGCGCCCGGGCCGCAGGCGACTCGGGGATGAGTGCCTGGACGCCCATCTGGAGATTCATTCCCGGAGCCTCATTTGTTACACTCACATCCCCTGCCGGGGGGGAGGTGTGGGAGCATGAGTCTTCCTATTTCATTACCTGGGATCACAATCTTGAATCCATCGTGCGATTGGACCTGCTGAGGGATAGGGTGGTTGAGCGCGTGATAGTTGATTCGCTCAGGAATACGGGGGGCTACTCCTGGAGGATTCCGAGTGACATAGTAGTGGACTCAATCTACAGGGTTCGGATAGTTGCGGTTGAAGACACGACAATCGCCGATACGACGGATGGCCTCTTCACCATCTTGGAGGTCATTAGCTCGACAGAAGAGGAGGGGCGGGTGCCGCGCAGGTATGCACTCGCGCAGAACTACCCGAATCCGTTCAACCCTGCAACGACTATCCGGTACGAGCTGCCTGCAAGTGCGCACGTCTCACTCAAGATATTCAACGTTCTGGGCGAGGAGGTTGCCACACTTGTTGATGAAGTGCAGGGGCCCGGTTACCGGGCTGTTCACTATGACGCCGACGGTCTGTCAAGCGGGATGTACCTCTATCGATTGCGTACCGGGAGCTTTGTTGCCACAAAGAAGATGTTATTGATTCGCTGAGTAGACGGAAGGACCACCGAGAATATCATGTCCCTGGATCAGAAAACAGACTTCATACGTGAAATCGTCGCAGATGATCTACGCACGGACAAGTACCAGGGCCGTGTGCACACAAGGTTCCCACCTGAACCGAACGGCTATCTCCATATCGGACACGCGAAATCCATCCACCTCAACTATGGAGTTGCCAGGGAACATCCGGGCGGGACATGCAACCTCCGGTTTGATGACACCAACCCCGAGAAGGAAGAGCAGGAGTATGTCGAGTCCATTATCGAGGATGTGAAGTGGGTGGCAGGTGACATCGGGGAGAGGGTGTTCTTTGCCTCTGATTATTTCGAGCAGATGTACCAGTACGCCATCGATCTTGTCAGGAAGGAGAAGGCATACGTCTGCGATTTGAGCGTGGAGGAGATGCGGGAGATGCGGGGCACGCTCACCGAACCCGGGAAGGAGAGCCCCTACCGGAACAGGAGCGTGGAGGAAAGTCTGGACCTGTTTGAGAGGATGAAGAGGGGGGAGTTTCCCGACGGGTCCCGTACGCTCAGGGCCAAGATCGATATGGCCTCACCAAATTTGAACCTGAGAGATCCCGTCATGTACCGGATTGTTCACGAGGCTCACCATCGGCAGGGAGATGACTGGAGCATCTATCCGACATATGACTGGGCGCACGGTCTTGAGGATTCTATTGAAGAAATCACCCATTCCATCTGCACGCTTGAATTCGAGAACCAT
>JBATTW010000529.1:0-1671 GCA_049670805.1 Bacteroidota bacterium | reverse complement strand
CTATGATGGGTTCGAGAGCAGGGATTTCACCTATGGCCTCTCCAGCTACCAACAATGGAATATCCTGAAAAGCTTCAACCTGGCCTTTGGCGGGGATCTCACCCACTACGGGGGCAGAGCAGAGAACCGGCTTGTCCCGCCCGGAATTGTCGACAGCGAGAACCACAGCCTGAACTCGATAGGTCTCTATGCGCTCGGATTCTACAATGGCGTGTCAAACCTGACGATCAAGGTCGGCTTTCGCTATCAGTACAATTCACTCCCGCTGAACAACCTCGCCCCCGTTATCGGGCTCACGTACAACATCGTCCCGGGGTTCAGGCTCTACACGAATTACCAGTATGGTTTTCGCTATCCCACGCTCAACGAACTGTACCTTTTTCCACCATCACATCCAGGACTGAAAGACGAACAGGTCCAGAGCGTGGAAGTCGGCATGTTGTACAACTGGGCGGCAAGAAACTCTATTCGATTGTCGTTCTACTACAACGACATCACCAACATCATCCAGCAGGTCACAAATCCTTCGCCTCCTCCTTTGGTACGTTACGCAAACAGCGGATCCGCAATACAGAGAGGCATCGAGACGCAGATAAACTACTATCTGCTCTACAACCTCGCACTGCGGATCTCCTACAGCTATCTGGACGCGGACAATCTCACGGCGTTCAACCCCGGACAGCAGCTGAAATACATGCTTGTCTATCGTGTCGGCATGGCCCAGGCAACTCTGTCTGGAAAGTACATCGATCAACTCTTCGCGGAGAACAACTCACAATCACCGCTGTCAGATTACAACCTTTTGAATCTGATACTCTCGGTCAAGATCCAGCGGTGGAACCTCTCCCTGAAGTTCCAGAACCTTCTGGACAGACGATATTATGTTCTCCCTGACTATCCCGCCCCCGGATTCATTCTGCTGGCTGGAATCAGGTGGGGGCTGTGAATGCAATCCGATGAACCTCACACCATGGAGCCGGAGGCTGAAGTGCTACAGAAAATAGACGGTTACACTCGGGCTTTGCTGCCACTGTGCGCGCTGGGGCTGCTCGTTTCCTGTGCGCAGGAGTCCGATGCTCCTCACGCCAACACGGGGAGCCCGCGGTGGGTACTGGTTGACACAGATATGGGTCTGGACGACATGCGCGCCATTATGGCGCTCCTGGCAGACACATCGCTGGAGGTCAACGGTATCATGACCATTGAAGGATCTGCAACGCTGGGTGAGGGAACCGACAATCTCATCGGAATGCTCGAAACCCATCATATCGGCTCGGTGCCCGTCATCGCGGGTACGGAGTACCCGGATCTTCCCGTTCCAGCCTGGCGTGTCAGCGCGAATGCACTTCTGGGAGAGAGATTTCCCCCCCCGCGGGAAATCTCGCCTTCCACACTCAGCAACGAATGGATCGACAGGCAAGGGAAAATGCGCGACATCGTGGCCATCGGCCCTCTGGGAAACCTGGCACGGATCTTTGACCCCGCACACCGGAGACTGACATCCAGAGCGAGAGTCTGGATCCCCGCCCGTGTGAAGGGTGACGTCGTCGCTGACTGGAACCTCTCCTATGACGAGCAGGCGACGAGGTCCATATTTGAGTCCGGCCGAGCCATCTTCATCGTTGATGTTCCGCCGATATCGCCCGAAGAGACTCATTCACTGCTCTCCTC
>JBATTW010000528.1:0-23790 GCA_049670805.1 Bacteroidota bacterium | reverse complement strand
GTCCCAGCAGAGCAACAGAAGCGGTGACGACGGCACTCCGCCGGAACACGAGGTCAGTCAGAATAGCAACCAGAAGTGTTGCCGTTAGCGCCAACTCAGGGGTGAACAGGTGAAGGTCTTTGAGAATCTGATCGGCCATGGTCGCGTCCTACTGGATACTCAGCAATGATGCACCGCTCGCATCTTGGACAATTGCCGCCAGATGGTTGAGTGAGCTGTTCATGAGATCAAGCATCGGAGAGGGATAGACGCCAAGGAAAATCACTATGGCTGCGAGGGACACCAGCATAAGGGTCTCCCGACCGTTCATATCCGTGAGGTCCCTCCACTTATCCGGAAGGGTCCCGAGGAACACGCGCTGGAGGACCCACAGCATGTACGCTGCCGTCAGAACAATAGTGATGGCCGCGATAATGGTGAGCGTCTGGAACGTCCGGAAAGCGCCCAACAGTGAAAATGCCTCGCTGATGAAACCACTCAGGCCGGGCAACCCCAGGGCGGCAAAGAACGCCACGGTCATAACAGCCGCGTAGCGGGGCATCTTGTTCATAAGGCCGCCGAATTCATCCAGACCTCGCGTGTGCGTGCGATCGTAGATGACGCCAACGATCAGGAAGAGCATGGCCGTAATCGTCCCGTGGTTGAACATCTGGAATACCGCCCCCACCATCCCCTGCGTGTTCATCGACGAAATACCGAGGACGACAACACCCATATGGCTGACACTGGAGTAGGCAATCAGCTTCTTGAAGTCTGTCTGCGCCATCGCCACGAGCGCGCCGTAGACCATGCTGACGACACCGAACGCCGCCAACTCCCAGGAGTAGAAGCGCATCGCGTCGGGGAACATCGGAAAGCTGATCCGCAGCATGCCGTACGTCCCCATCTTCAGCAAGACCCCGGCAAGAATGACGCTGATCGCCGTGGGAGCCTCGACGTGAGCATCGGGCAGCCAGGTGTGAAACGGAACAAGAGGAACCTTGATGGCAAACCCGACGAACAGGGTGACGTAGGCGATGTAGCGCCACGACGTATCAAAACCCGCCAGAAACGAGCCCGGGACATAGTTGCCGGGATCCATCATTGCAATCATGTTGAAGGTGTGAATCTTCTCGAGGCCCGTCAGACCGACAGACGCGGCCTCCGCCACAGAGTAGGTGTGACCCGTCGTGGGGTCGAGATAGATCTGGACACTGAAATAGAGGGCGATCATCACGAGCAGTATCAACACGCTGCCGAGAAGCGTATAGAGGAAGAATTTGATAGCTGCATACTCCCTCCGCGGTCCGCCCCAGACACCGATGAGGAAGTACATGGGGAGCAGCATGATTTCCCAGAAGATGTAGAAGAGGAAGAAATCCAGTGCCACGAATACCCCCATCATGCCGGCGTTCAGCAGGAGAAGCGACGCGAAGTATCCCTTGAGCGACTTTTCAATGGTCCAGGAGGAAATCGTCGCAATGCACGATATCAGTGCGGTGAGGAGAACCATCGATACGCTCAGGCCGTCAATCCCCACAAAGTACTCTATGTGGATGCGGCCGAACCAACCGACACTCTTGATGTCTATCCAGGAGGCCTTCTCCACAAACTGCATCCCCGCTTCCGTGTTTATCCCCTCCATTCCACGGTCGAATTTCGAGAGAATGATGAAGGCGAGAACAACCTGAAGGACTGTAATCCCCAGCGATGTCCACCGGATTGCATCCCATCTCTCCCGGGGAATCATCAGTACGAGCACCATCCCGAGAATGGGAAGAAAGGTGATCCACGTGAGAACGCCGATTCCGAAAATCGTGAATTCCATTAACGTCTATTCCTCCTGGAAATGAGATTCAGACAACCCGGTACACAAAGTAGAATATCACGACGGCCAGCACGACATAGACGATGTATGTCTGCACCTTGCCGGTCTGGAACTTCCGAAGAACCAAGCCGGCGATGCCTGAAAGATAGGCCGAGAGATTGACAAACCCATCGATGACAATATTGTCAAACCTTCCGCTGACCTCCGACGTCCCGCGGGTCAGCCAACCCGCCCCGTTGACCACGCCGTCAATGATGTTGTCATCAAACCATCGCAGAACTCTCGTCAACCGAAGGGTTCCGCCCACCACGAGCGTGTTGTAGAGCTCGTCCAAATACCATTTGTTCAGGAGAAACCGATGCACGGGAAGGAAACGGGTCGCTACCGCATCCGCATCGATCTTCTTCCAGTAGTACGTGACAAAAGCCACAAGAATGCCGAGTCCGGCAATCAGAAGCGAGAGGAGCATGGCCGGTCCGTGCGCATGGTGCAGTGCCTCTTCGAAGGTCTCTGCTGAAGGAGGAGCGACCGCCGCGGGCACCGATGAAGGGGCCCGTTCCACCGCCTGCGAAATCCAGCCATCCGCCGCATTGAACGGATTGAGACTGAATACGAAGAAGAAGGAGAGAGCGGCCAGGATGACCAGCGGCACCGTCATGACGCGTGGGGATTCGTGGATGTGTTGGGCCCGATGCGGATCGGCATGGGTCCCCAGAAACGTGCGAATCACCAGACGAAACATGTAGAAGGCTGTCAGCCCCGCAACCAAAAAGCCGATCACGGGGATCAGGAGGTGTCCTGTCAACCCGCCAAAGGCATACGTGCCTGCGAGTATTGCGTCCTTGCTCAGGAATCCCGAAGTCAACGGCACACCACAGATGGCAAGCGTATAGACGATAAATGACCAGTAGGTCACAGGCATACGTGACCTCAATCCTCCCATGTTCCGGATGTCCTGGGCATCAGTGTCGTGATCGTTGTGGTGATGGAGCGCGTGATGCATTGCATGTATGACTGAACCCGACCCAAGAAACAGGCCGGCTTTGAACATTGCGTGGGTCACGAGATGGAAGAAGCCGGCGGTGTACGCCCCCACACCCAGAGCCATAATCATATATCCCAGCTGGCTGATCGTGGAATAGGCAAGCACCTTCTTAATGTCATTCTGGGCAATGGCGATGGTTGCTGCAAGAAACGCTGTGATTGCTCCTATGTAGGCTATCACCATCAACGCATCCATCGTCATCAAAGGGAAGGTTCGGGCGACAAGGTACACACCAGCAGCCACCATTGTCGCAGCGTGAATGAGAGCACTCACCGGAGTGGGACCTTCCATAGCATCCGGCAACCAGACATGGAGTGGGAACTGGGCCGACTTGCCCACCGCCCCGCAGAAAATCAGCACGCCGGCTGCCGTCAGCCATCCCTCGCTACCGTATGGCAATCGTCCGCCTTGTATTCCGTCGAAGATCTCCCGCAAACCAAAGGTGTTGAATGTGGTGAAGAGGATCATAATCCCAATGAAGAATCCAACGTCACCGATCCGGTTCACGATGAACGCCTTCATGCCGGCGTCAGACGCGCTCTTCTTCTCGTACCAGTGTCCAATGAGGAGGTAGGAACTGATGCCCACGAGTTCCCAGCCCGCGTAGAGAAGGAAAAGGTTATCCGCCACGACAATCATGAGCATGGAAAACGAGAAGAACCCCAGGTACGCGAAATAGCGTGAGTAGCGTATATCCCCGTGCATGTACCCGATCGAGAAGTAGTGCACCAGGCAGCTGATCAGGGTCACGACCGATATCATCACTGTCGCAAGATTGTCCAGTGACACGCCCAGCACAATTTTCAGGGGACCGATGCTGGAGACATCCCCGAAGTCCACCCATGTAAAACGGAGCGTGAGAGTCTCCCCCGGATAGAGCGTGAGCTTTTGCCACAGGAGGATCAGGGAGAGAACGAGGCTCACCGTGATCATGCCGGTCCCCAGCCAGTCGCCCTGCCTTGGCAGCTTCTTCCCGAGAAAGATCAGCCCTGTGAACCCGACAAGCGGGAGCACCAGAATTGCAATCGAGATTTGCAGCAACGCGTCTTGTGACATATCAGAGAAGTGTTCGTTTATTCATGTGCCAGCCCGTACGGCCCATCCCTCCGACTCACTCCTTGAGTGAGCTCACCTCATCGATATTGACCGTTTGAAACCGATGGAAGATGTTCAGAACGATCGCCAGAGCAATGGCGGCTTCCGCTGCGGCCAGGATAATCACGAATACTGCGACGATCTGTCCGTCCAGGTTGACGCCGCTGTATCGGGAGAACGCGACGAAGTTAAGGCTGGCCGCATTCAACACGAGCTCCACACCCATGAGAACGAGAATGGCATTGCGCCGCGTGATGATCCCGTAGATGCCGAGCGAGAAGAGAAGAGCACTCACAATGAGAAAGTGGGTAAGCTCGACGTGCGGGAGCCACGCCACGAAATCATTCGCAAACGATGAGGCTGAGTCCATTGAGGCCTGCTATTCTAAGGGTGTTCGAGTCATGTCTTTCGTCCCTTCCGGGCGTTCCACGCAGCACCTATCAATGCCACGACGAGTACCACAGAGGCAATCTCAAACGGGAGCAGATAGGTTGTCATCAGCATCTCGCCAATGGAGACGGTTGTGGTTGTTTCCACGGGTGGGGCCGGAGTCGGCGTCCCCTTCCATGTCGAATAGAAGAGACCCGCCAGTGTTCCGGCAACCACGGCGACAAGGATGAGAGCCGGCACCGCCTGGATAGTGCCTGTCCTCAAATCGACGCTGATGAGATTGCTGGTCAGCATCACAGCAAAGAGGATGAGCACGAGAATCCCACCGACGTAGATCATCACCTGGGTTATCGCCAGGAAATCGGCATAGAGCAGCACATACAAACCGGCGACACCGAAGAACGTAAACAGGAGCGAGAACGCCGAGTACATGATGTTCTTGGAGAAGACAACAACAAACGCCGATACGACGGTGATAAGCGCGAACAGGTAGAAGACGATGTCGAACAGTTCCATGCTACGTCAGCTCTTGTTTTCGGGTGCTGATGGAGGGTCTTGAGCGGGTTGACCAGTCGGCGGGGCAGGTTTCTGCCCCGCGGCGGGCTGTGCCGCACGGGTTGCCGCGGCGGCGGCCTTCTTCGCCGCCTGTTCTTTCTCGTGAGCAGCCAGCTTCGTCTTCGCCTCATCGATCTCCGCCGGGGTCATGACAGCATATCTGTAGATGAGGCTCTCGCGGTCAAACTCGGAAAACTCGTACACTTCGGTCATCTTGATGCATTCGGTTGGACAGGGGTAGACACAGAGTCCGCAGTAGCAGCATTTTGCAATGTCAATGTCGAATCGAGGGACATGAAGACGTTTCTTTGTGCCGACCGATGTCAGCCCCAGATCCACATCCGGCGTCGACTTGATGGTCTCGATCTCGATGCAGTTGACCGGGCAGGCCATGGCGCACTGGTCGCACCCGATACAGTCATCCATGTTTACGTAAAGCCTGTTCCTGGCGTTCTCCGGCAATCTCATTTTGACATCTGGATACTGAATCGTCACCGCGCGCGTGAAGAGGTGACGAAACGTCACCTTCATGCCGATCAGCACGGTGATGACACCATCCCAGATGTTTCTGAAATATCTACTCATACACGATCCTCAATGTTTCTCGGACCTCACTCACGCGGAAAGCATCACCCAAAGACCAACGCCAAGGATGATCACAAACGAAAACGGAATCAACACTTTCCAGCTGACATACATCAGCTGGTCGACACGGAGTCGGGGCAGCGTCCACCGCAGCCACATCTGCACGAAGATAAACGCCATCCCCTTCGAGAAGAACCAGAACGCACCCCACCACGGTCCCGAAAGCGTCTCACCGAACGGGCTATTCCACCCCCCAAAGAAGAGTGTTGCAGCGATAGCGGACACCGCGAACATGTTTGCGTATTCCGAGAGAAAGAGCATGGCAAAGCGCATCCCGCCGTACTCGGTGTGATACCCACCGACGAGCTCAGATTCCGCCTCGGGCATGTCGAACGGTGTCCTGTTCACTTCAGCCAGCGAGGCGAGAAAATATATGAAAGCCGCAAAGAAGAGAAAGGGAAATTTCTGGAACACAAACCAGTTCCAGAACGGCCCCGACTGCGCCCGGTTGATCTCCTGGAGGTCGAACGTCCCCACAATCATGACCACGGCGAGGATACTGAGGATCACCGGGACCTCGTAGCTCACAATCTGCGCGGCGGCCCTCATTGCTCCATACAGCGACCATTTGTTGTTCGAAGCCCATCCGGCCATGAGCAGTCCAACAACCACGATGGAGGTAATGGAGATGAGGTAGAAGAGCCCGATGTTGATCCCGCTCCCGATATAGGCTGCACTGAACGGAATGGCAGCGTATGCGGCATACGATCCTGCGAAGACCACGTACGGAGCCAGCTTGAAGAGCTTGCGGTCCGCCAGAGCCGGGATGATGTCCTCTTTCTGGATGAGCTTCAGGATGTCGGCGATCGTCTGCGCCCATCCGTGCCATCCACCCGTTCGCATTGGGCCCAGCCTGTCCTGCATATGCGCCGAGATCTTCCTCTCCCACCAGACGGCAAACAGAGCGAACGGAATCACCCAGAGCATCGGAACGATTGCCATCAGGACGTACACAAGGATCTCGATCTGCAGAAGCTCGAGGAGGATCTCTTTCATCGGTCGACTTCTCCCAGAACAATGTCGATGCTTCCGAGAATTGCGACGATATCCGCAATCATCGCTCCCCTGGACATCGCCGGGAGGACGGAAAGGTTCACAAAGCAAGGGGCCTTCACCTTCACCCGGTTCGGGCTCGGGGTGCCGTCGGAAACAATGTAGTACCCAAGCTCGCCCTTTGGGGTTTCGGTTCGGACATACACTTCCCCACGTTCCGGCCTGATGCGTTTCGGGACCGCGGCGCGGACATCACCCGGGGGAAGCTGGTCAATCGCCTGTTCTATGATATTCACGCTCTGCTCCATCTCCCTCACGCGCACCATGTACCTGTCCCAGCAATCCCCGGCCGTGCCGACCTCCCCCGTACCGACAGGGATCTCAAAATCGAACCGATCATAGATGGAATAGGGGTCATTCTTCCGCAGGTCCCATTTCACACCGGACCCTCTCAGGACGGGCCCGCTGCAGGCGTAGTTGATCGCAACCTCCGCCGGAAGCACTCCGACATTCGCCGTTCGGTCAATGAAGATCTTGTTATGGGACAGCAGGTCGTTGAGTTCCTTGATGTTCGGACGAAAATACTTACAGAACGCCTTCACCTTCTCCTCAAAGTCGGGAGGGACGTCGTGGGAGAGTCCCCCTATCCATATATAGTTGTAGAGCAATCGGGCACCGCACGTCTGCTCGAAGATATCCAGCACGTGCTCTCTGTCCCGCATGCAGTAGAGAAACGGTGTGAACGCACCGATATCCATCCCGTAGGTCCCGATCGCAATGAGATGACTCACGATTCGGGAAAACTCGGCCATGATCACCCGGATATACTCCACGCGTTCCGGGATCTCTATTTTGAACAACTTCTCACACGCCACGGCATAGCCAAACTCATTATTCATTGCCGCAACGTAGTCCATCCTGTCCGCGTACGGAATGACCTGCTGATAATTACTCATGTGCTCGCAGTGCTTCTCGAAGCATCGATGGAGGTAGCCGAGATGGGGGATGACATCAACCACCACCTCTCCGTCAACCACGAGTTCGAGACGCAGTACCCCGTGGGTTGAAGGATGCTGGGGACCCATGTTGATCACCATCTCGTGCTCCCGGAGCTGACGTCCCAGGCCCGGGATGGTCGCCGGACGAGAGACGTGACCGGAGGTCTGGGTGGCGGTTTGATCCATCAATATGGTACCCTCATTCCGTTGTAAAACTCCGGGACTTTGTAGTCTTTTCGCAGCGGGTAACCTTCCCAGTCGTACGGGTTGAGAATGCGCCGCAGATCCGGATGACCGTCGAAGACAATCCCGAAAAGGTCAAAAGCCTCCCGCTCGTGCCAGTTGGCAGTCTTCCAGACCGACTCAACTGACTGGCAATGGGGGTTCTCCACCGTCACGTCGGTTTTCAGGACAATCTTGTGTCCCCATTTGATCGAGGCAAGATGATAGACAACGCAGAGCTTTCCCCCCGTATGGTCCATGCCGCTCAAACACATCAGCGTGTCAAATTGGAGCTTCTGTTCGTCGCGCAGGAACCTGCCGATGTCTTGAACACGTTTAGGCGACACGGTGATCTCCGGGTCGAGGACACCTTCCAGCCGCGCACCCACCACGGCATCGCCGAACTCTGCCTTGAGAATGTCGTACGTCTCTTGTGGAATCATGGGATCGGGTAGACGGGGAGTGGATGGTGGTCGGGGTTGCTCATGCTGATTTCTTCTTTGCGAGGCTTTCTGTCCGAATCTTCTCCTGCAATTTCATCAACCCCTCCAGGAGAGCTTCGGGCCGTGGGGGACAACCGGGCACGTAGACATCGACGGGGATGACCCGATCCACACCTTTCAGAACATGATAGCCGTGTTCCCAGTACGGTCCGCCGCAGTTTGAGCAACTTCCCATTGATATGACATAACGCGGTTCTGACATCTGATCATACAGCGTTTTGAGTCGTGACGCCATCTTCAGCGTGACGGTCCCTGCCACGATCATGACATCGGATTGGCGCGGTGACCCACGGAAGAAGGTTCCAAACCGGTCGAAATCATAGTGCGATGCCCCAGTCGCCATCATCTCGATAGCGCAGCAGGCAAGACCAAACTGCATCCCCCACAACGACGAAAGACGAGCCCAGTTCAACAGGTCGTCCATCGTTGTGATGATGATATTGCTGTTGTCGAATTTCTGATCAAGGAGTCCCATGCTTCTCCAGATTAGAGAGAGACTTCTTCTTCTACATACTGCATGTCCCGCACGCCAACACCATGCTCATACCGCGGTACCTTCGGCGCGGGACGATCCCACTCCAGGTCACCCTTCCGCCACACATACGCGTATCCGACCAGAAGGATCGCGAGAAAGACCAGCATCTCGATGAAGGCAAACCATCCCAGATCCTTGTACACCGTTGCCCAGGGGAACAAAAACACCACTTCGACGTCAAAAATCAGGAAAATCAGGGCAACAACGTAGAACCGGACATTGAATCGGATCCGCGTATCACCGATGGGCGATTCGCCGCATTCGTAGGTGGTGCGCTTGCTTGGATAGGGGCGGTGCGGCCGCAAGAGCCATGCAAAGATCAATCCACCAGCAACGAAGATAATACCAATAAGAAGGAAGAGAAGGACTCGACCAAATTCGGTGAGCATTCAGGCGGTTCTCCAGTGATCAGGAGTGAGACACACTTGCAGGCGACAGGCCCTTGGCGGGCTCATCGTGACAAAAGTCGGACTAATATACAAAGATTGCAAAGATTTGTCAAGAAAGGGCGACTTCGGGAGGGGAACCCGTCGCGTCTCCCTCCCGCTTCCGCTCTCGTCATTTGGCTGGCTTCTCAAACAACTCATCGGCGACGCCGGTGTTGACGCGCATGGTGTCCAGCTTCATCTCGAGCAGCTGTCCCATGATCGTCTGGTCGAATCGCGTCGGGACAAGGAGTCCTTCGATCTCGCGGTAGTCCAGAAGATCGGTCGACTGTTCGCTCGGGCCGGCCGGAGTCGTGATCACCTGGACCTCACGCAGCTTGAGATAGTTCCCCACCTCGAAGTAGTGGCGGAGTTCCGGCATGAACTCCGCCGAGAACTTCACCTCGTAGCATTCCCTCCCATTGACCGTCCTCATCCCCGTTACGGCGACACCATAGCCCATGGAGGTGTAGTGGTCATAGAAATTGATCGGCGCGTCAGCCCTCGCCTGCCCCAGCTGTTCGCCGCCGAGATCCACGATACCCTGGGGTGTCTCCGCCCATCCCGCACTCCCGTTATACCCGCTCCGCTGTTTCATCATGCCGACGATTTCAAATTCCGTATAGGACTTGGTCGGTGGTTTCTGCACACTCTTCACTTTCACCGTGAACTGCTGCATGCTGCCACTGAGCTCCATCGTCCGATCTTTCAGCGCATTGATCTTCTCCCTCCCCCCTATCCGGGACAGATAGCCCGAGAGGATTTCGTCGGGCTCGATGTCCGGGGCGACACGCTCCGCAACCAGCTCGCCGTTTTCATCATAAAGCACCACCCGACCAAAAGGCTCGAGGCCGGACCGCACCTCTGACCCCTTCCCGACAACGACGATCGCAGCGCGCTCCGGGTTCATGTACTTCCTCGCAACACGGCGGACGTCCTCTGCGGTGACCTTCTCCAGGTTCTTCAAGTAATCTCTGTAGTAACCCTTCGGCAATCCGTATCGCTCGATGTTGATGGCATATGATGCGACTGTTCGCGGATCTTCCAGGCCCCGGACAAAGGCACCAGCGATGAAGTTCTTGGCGCGCTGCAACTCTTCATTCGTGACCGGCTCACTCCTGATCCGCCGGAGTTCGTAGAAGATCTCCGTCAGGGCGCTGTCCGTCACTGCATTGCGTACCGAGGTCTGGACAGTGAAGTTCCCGATCAACTCGTCAGGACCGATCGAGCAGTATGCACCGTAGGTGTAAACATGTTCCTCGCGAAGATTGGCAAACAAGCGGAAAGATGATCCGCCTCCGAGAACAGTCCCCATCACCGAGACGGGAATCACGTCGGGAGACGTCCTGGGCAACTCGAGGGTGTGCGTCACACGAACCACCGACTGGACCGACGCCGACCTGTCGGCAAACGCAACAAGTACTGAGTCCAGCTCTGGCGGGTCGGAATACGACGGCACCGGTATCGGTCCTCTCTCCCACCCGCCGAAGTACTTCTCCAGCAGGTCCAGAATTTCTTGTTTTTGAATGTCCCCGACGATGGCCATGATGGCGTGATCCGGCCTGAAATACGAACGGTAGAGCTCCACACAGGACCCTCGCGTGATGTTGCCGATCGTCTCCTCGGTTTCCACTTCCCCGTATGGATGGCCCCTCCCGTATAGAACCCTTCTCCGGACAACGCTGGCAATGGCATCCGGCGAGGTTTTCCTCGCCTTGAGAGCGGACGTGGTCTGCGTAACAAGCTTGTCAAGTTCCTCCTGAGGGAACGTCGGCTTCAGCGCGATGTCCGCCATGAGCTCCAGGAACTTTTCGGTGTGCCTGGAGAGACCCGAGGCAAACACCGTCGTACCCGTTGATCCCAGGCTCCCCCCCAGCAGGTCAATCTCTTCGTCGATCTGATCCTTGGTTCGCGTGGTGGTTCCCGTCCTCAGGAGTTGGCCCATAATACTCACGTACCCCGCGAGTTCACCCTCGAGGATGGGCTTCCGGTCGATCAACAGACGCATGCTGACTGTCGGCAGCTTGTCGTTCTCGACGAGGAACACACGAATACCGTTCGATGTTTGTAGAAGCTCGTAGTCCGGAAAAGCAATTTCCGGAGCGGGGCCCGGCCCGGGCATCGTGCTTCTGTCGATCTGGGCCGTGCCGGTCGCCCACAGGAACAGCAAACTCCCGATAAGCCCAACTTGCCTCGTCTTCATTGTGCACACTCCTGTAGCCATTACTCTACCTCTGGCGCGGGGAGATAGTAGAGCACGGCTCTGTTCTCCTCCCTGAGATACTGCCGCGCAACGCGACTGATGTCCTCTCTTGTTACGGACATGTATCTTTCGATTTCCTTGTTGATGAGCTCAGCGCTCCCGAAGAACATATGGTAGTTCGCGAGCTGTTCAGCTTTCCCGCGAACCGTGGAGTTCTTCTGAACAAAGGCGGTCTCGACCTGAGACCGGATCTTCCTGAACTCCTTCTCGGTCAGAACGCTGTCTTGCACGTTTGTGATCTCCTCGTTGAGTGCACTCTCGACATCCTCGAGAGATTTTCCGAAGTTCGCCACGGCAAAGACGATGAAGAGAGAGGGGTCTTCCAGATCGAGAGGTATGGCCTGGAGGGCAACCGCCAGTTTTTCCCGGTCGACAAGACGCTTTGTCATCCGCGAGCTTTCGCCACCAGAGAGAAGGGTTGTGAGCATTCCCAGGGCATAGTAATCAACGGTCCCCTGCTCGGGCATGTGGTACGCTATGATCACGGCCGGAAGCTGGATATGGTCATAGAGCGTGTCTCGGACTTCCACCACCTGCGGCGGTTCGGTCATCGAGGGTCGAAAGATCTTCTTTCCGCCCGCCGGGATTTCACCATAGTACGTCTCGACAAGTTCCCTGGTCCGATCCATCTGAATGTCACCTGCGATGACCAGACACGCGTTCTCCGGCACGTAGAATGCTTTGTAGAACTCCTGGAATTCGTCATAGGTTGCCCGGTCAATATACTGGGAAGATCCGATCGGGGTCCATCGGTACGGATGCTTTGTGTATGCATGCGACATAGTCTGTTCGAGGACACTTCCGTACGGCTGGTTATCGATCCGTTGTTTGCGTTCCTCCTTGACGACACCCCGTTGCGTCTCGATTCCCACCGAGTCAACAAGGAGGTGGAGCATCCTCTCCGATTCCAGCCACATCGCCAGCTCGAGTTGGTTGGAGGGCATGGTGATCCAGTAGACCGTCTTGTCAAAGGTTGTGTACGCGTTCCGTGTCCCCCCGGCACCCTGAATGATTTTCGTGAACTCGCCGCGTTGAATGTTCGGCGAACCTTCAAACATGAGGTGTTCGAAAAAATGCGCGAAGCCGGTGCGATCCGGCTTTTCGTTTTTCGATCCGACGTGGTAGGAGACCACCTGCGATACGACCGGAACGGCGCGGTCTTTATGGAGAATTACGTGGAGCCCGTTCGGCAGGTCGTACTCGACGAACGTGATGTTTATCTGGGCCGACAGAGACGCACAGATCAAGACCATCAGTACACACGCAAAGACAATCTTTCTCGTCACGGCGTCCTCCTTTCCTTGCGTTACCGAGAACAAACCGACAGGTTTCCGGGTCCTACTCCCAGCGAAACAGCTTCACCGCTGCGACAACAGCAATTGCACACCAGGCACCGAGGCCAAGGATCTGGGGCAAGATCCCGACAATGGTTGCACCCTCGATGGCTACTTCACGCATCCCGTCTGCGAGGAAGGTGAGTGGAAAAAATTCGGTGACAGCTTCAAGTGCCGCGGGGAGATTCGATCTGTTGAAAAAAACGCCGGACAACAAAAGCATCGGAACCGATATCAGGTTCGCCAACGGAGCAACCTGGTCTTCCGACCGTGAAACTCCGGCGAGGGCAAAACCAATGGCGAGGAAAACAATCGCCCCGAGCAGCCCCAGCAGGACCATCAAAAAGAGATCACCGACAAAATGGAGATCGAGGAAGAGAATCCCTACCCCGACCATGAGCCCCATCTGCAGCATGAGAACGGAAACGCGGGTAAAGACCTGCGCGAAGATGAAGTCTGAAGCCTTCAGCGGCGTCACCGAGAGGGTCCTGAGAATGCCCCTTTTCTTAAGCGATACAAAGCCGAAGGCGACACCAAAGATCCCCATCTGCATGATGGACATCGAAATGACACCCGGAATGAGAAAATCGATGTACCGGAGGTTCCGGGTTTGAACAGCTACCACCTGCAGGACCGTCCTGTCGGCGATCTCGTGCACCTCCATGAGCCGATCGTCGAAAACACGCTGGACTGCCATAACGGCAAGCTGAACTTCGCGCGGTTTTGCTTCCGGATCACCAAACGCGCGAACGCGCCGAAGGGGCAAGTCTGTCGGATTGTCTTCGAGAACGACCACGAGATCACGATCACCGCGCCCCAGCTCTGCCATCTCCTCCTCTCGCTCCCCGACCGAGACTTCCAGGGCCTTGACATTCCGGAGTGCGACCTCAAGTGCATCCGCCGGTTCGGATGATTCGTTCACCAGCCCCACGTGGAGTATCCCCAACCCGTCAAAACTCACAAATCCGAAGAGAAGAACTATGAATAACGGCAAGATCAAGGTCCAGAGGATCGCTTCCTTCTGCCGGACAAACATCTTGAGCGACGCAATCGTAAGAGCCGTTTTGAGCCTCATTATTCCTCTCGTAGAGCGTGTCCCGTGAGAGAGAGGAATACGTCTTCGAGGTTCGCGAGCCTTTCCACCCTCTCTTTCTTGAATCCTTCCGAAATCAGCCGTTGTATCAACTCCTGTGGAGGAGCTTCCGCAACCACTTTTCCCTTATCCATTATAGCAACCCTATCACAAAGCTCTTCTGCCTCTTCCATGTAGTGCGTGGTCAATAAGACGGTCTTGCCCTCGGAGCGAATGCGGCGGACGACCCCCCAGAGATGCCGACGGGCCTGGGGATCAAGCCCGGTCGTAGGCTCATCAAGGAAGAGAATCTGCGGATCATGTACGAGCGCGGCGGCAATGGAAAACCTTTGCTTCTGCCCTCCCGAGAGCTGCGCGACATATGCTTTCGATTTTTCCCCCAGTTCAACCTCCCCGAGGAGCGCCATCGGGTCCACCCGCCGCCGGTATATTTCACCGAGAACAATCAGCAGCTCGGTCAACGTCAACCGGTCGAAGTATGCCGATGACTGGAGCTGGACTCCTATGGATCTCTTCACTTCCGCCGGCCGTTTGGCAGCATCGAACCCACAGACTATAACCGACCCCTCCTCTATGGAGCGCAACGTCTCGATGCATTCCAGGGTCGAGGTCTTGCCTGCTCCATTGGGGCCGAGAATCCCGAAGATTTCCTGTCGATGAACCTGGAAGCTCACCCCGTTCACAGCCAACAGGTCGTTGTACCTCTTGGAGAGGTTCTTCACCTCGAGAACGATCTCAGGCATTGGTTGATCCAGAAGGTGCATTGTAAGGAGAAACCGGCGACGGTTCAGGCAGGGCCATCAGGCCTTCCATGTGCTCTCCGGTGTATCGGTCAGGTGGTTTGCGTAGCGGGCGAGAACAAACAGAAGGTCCGAAAGCCTGTTCAAATAGACGATACATCCATCTCCGATGTCTTCATTTCTTGAAAGACGCACGACTGCGCGTTCCGCCCTTCGGCATACCGTCCGGGCAAAATGGAGGCTCGCTGCCGCGGATGAACCACCGGGCAGAATGAAATTCTTGAGGGGTTTCAACGATCCATCCAGCCTGTCAATGATCTGTTCGAGAGGGCGTGCGTCCTGAGCGTGAAAACGTCTGACCTTCCCTGCGGCCGAACGGGGTGTAGCCAGGTCGGCGCCAAGTGCGAAGAGATCCTGCTGGATTCTGTCGAGGATCGTGTCCAGCTCGGTGTCGTCGATGTCGGATCGCGAAAGGCCCACCACAGAATTGAGTTCATCGATCGTGCCGTACGCTTCTATTCGGAGTGCGTCTTTCGGAACCTTGTGGCCTCCAAAGAGAGATGTCTCTCCCTTATCCCCCTGTCTGGTGTAGATTTTCATCGTCCAGTCATCAAATGCGTCTCAATGTAGAGATTTCCACACACACAAGCAACGCAGGGTTCTTTGCATCTGCAGACCCTAATGGGTATATTTTTCGGTTATGGATCTCTGGCGCAAGAACCTCTACATTCTCTGGGGCACACAGTTCCTCGCCATGGTGGGGATGAATCTCGTTGTCCCCTTCCTCCCCTTTTACATTCGTGAACTCGGTGTCTCCGATCCACAGCAGCTTGCGCGCTGGAGCGGACTCGTCTTTGCGGGCCCGTTCTTTATTTCGTTCTTCGCCATACCCCTCTGGGGCACGCTCGGCGATCGCTACGGACGGAAGGCAATGGTGGTGCGGGCCATCTTCGGGCTCGGTCTCTCCCAGGCGTTGATTGGACTCGCACAGACCCCACTCCAGCTTCTTCTTTTTCGGATGGTCCAGGGCGGGATTAGCGGGTTCATAGCTTCGTCGCTGGCTCTGGTCTCCACAACAACTCCACGCAATCGGATCGGCTACGCCCTGGGTTTTATGCAATCCTCCACCGCAGCCGGGATGGTACTCGGTCCTTTCGTCGGCGGGCTGCTCGCCGATCTGATCGGCTACCGCGAGATCTTCTTCGTGACAGCCACGCTCTGCTTCACCGGAGGAGTTGTGGTGTGGGCCAATGTCAGGGAGCTTCCCCGGCCCGGGCCAGAGGCCAGGCGCTTCACGGTGCTTGACAACCTCAGGCTTGTGGTGGGAGACCGTCGCCTCAGAATGGTCGCGCTCACCCTGGTGGTAGGTCAGATGTCTATCCTCATGATCGAACCGATATTCGCCCTCTTCATCGAAAGCTTCCGAACAGACACTCAGTACATCTCCACCCTTGCCGGTGGAATCTTCTCCATATCCGGATTCACCATGGTGCTCTCAGCTCCCTGGTGGGGAAAGCGCAATGACCGGGTCGGGTACAAACGAAATCTCGCCATTGGCCTTGCCGTGGTCGGGATCGCGTACGCAGGCCACCTGATTGTCGCCGATCTCGTGCAGCTGGGGTTTCTTCGGGCATTCCTCGGCTTTGCGCGGGGCGGAACCCTCCCTGCGCTTTACTCACTCGTGAGCCTGTATGCCCCTCCCGATCGACGTGGCGGCGTCATGGCAATCGCGTCCAGCATGACCATCCTCGGAAACATGCTCGGCCCTACGATCGGCGGCTTCGTGGCCGGTGAGTTCGGGATCACGGCATCTTTTGTTACGAACAGTCTACTCCTCGTTACGCTGAGTGTTCTGATATGGAAGTTTTTCGAGGACCCACCCCGAGACACCCTGGAGGGAGGCGCGGTGGATCCTCGAGCGGCATCTTAGGAGGTGTAACAATGGCGAAGAAAACAACGCAAGCACACAAGGCTGAACGGCTGTACCTGCTGGACGGTATGGCACTGGCCTATCGTGCCTACTTCTCATACATCACGCGACCCTTGATCAACAGCAAGGGGGTGAACACGAGCGCGATCTACGGCTTCATCACGACGCTCCTGAAGATCCTCGACAGCGAGAAACCGGACCGGATTGCCGTCGTCTTTGACACAAAGGAACCGACGTTCCGGCACGAGATATTCCCTGAGTACAAGGCAACGCGCCAGGAGATGCCGGAAGACATGTCTGCACAGCTGGAACCGCTCAAAGCGGTTATCCGCGCATTCAATATCCCGCTTCTTGAAGTCCCCGGTTTCGAAGCCGACGACGTGATGGGAACAATTGCACGGCGGGCAGAGACCGGCGGACTGATGACTATACTGGTGACCGGAGATAAAGACTTCATGCAGCTCGTCTCCGATCAGATTCAGATCTTGAGGCCCGGAAAATCCGGCACCAAAGCGGAGATCGTTGCCGCTCCCGAGGTCCAGAAGAAATTCGGGGTCCCGCCGGAGCAGGTCATCGAGGTCCTGGCCCTGACGGGGGACAAGTCCGATAACGTTCCGGGAGTGCCAGGGGTTGGAGAAAAGACGGCTATCCCTCTCATCCAGCAGTACGGGAGCATCGAGGAAGTCTACCGGAACATCGGAGAGATTCCGCAGAAAGGCCTCCGTGAGAAACTCGTTACACACCGCGAGAAAGCGTTCCTCTCCAGGGACCTCGTCACGATTCATACCGATGCGCCGGTGGAGATCGGGCTCGATGCTCTCCGTACCGAACAACCCGACAGAGAGAAGCTGGTAACCCTGTTCCGGGAACTCGAATTCACTTCTCTCCTGACCAGGGTCAGCGAAGGAAAAATCCCTCGCGGAGAACCGCGTGACCTTGCCACCGACCAGGCGACACCCCCGATGCAGGAGGAGGGGCCCCTGTCGGATATCACGTCAGACGATCACACGTATCAATGCATTACAGCCCCTTCAGACTTCGAAGATCTCTGCTCCTCTCTGGAGAAGTCCCGAGTCATCACACTGGACACGGAGACAACCTCGATTGACCCCCTCGCAGCCCGCATTGTCGGCCTATCGTTCTGTCTGGAAGAGCGGACGGCGTTTTACGTAGCGATCAGCCATCAAGCTCCCGAGAGTTCGGACGAGGGCGAGCTCTTCCACGGCGACGGAGGAGAACCCTCCTCTCACGAGGAAAAGCCGGGGCTGGATCTCTCCTACGTGCTCAAGCGCCTCAAACCCATCCTCGAGTCCCCTGCGACAAAAAAGGTCGGGCAAAACATCAAGTACGACATGCTCGTGTTGCTCAACCATGGCATTACGCTGGGCGGTGCCGTTCACGACACGATGGTTGCAAGCTACATCCTCCGTTCAGATGGACAGCATTCGCTTGATGCACTGGCTATGGAGGCGTATCGGTACAGAATGATCTCCTTCCAGGATCTCGCGGGAAAGGGGAAGAGTCAAATACCGATCACGGAAGTTCCGCTTGAGCATCTGGCAGACTACGCAGCCGAGGATGCAGATATGACGATGCGTCTGTACCACTGGCAGCTTCCGCGTCTGAAGAAGGTTGAGGGACTCCCACTGTGCGAGACGGTCGAATTCCCCCTCGTTCCGGTACTTGCTAGAATGGAACGTGCCGGCATCGCACTGGACGTGCAATACCTGCGGGACATGTCCGGCGATCTTGACCGCGTTCTCCAGAAACTCGTCAGCGACATCCACGGTTTGGCGGGTGGCCCCTTCAACATCAATTCTACGCAGCAGCTGAGTGACGTGCTGTTCACCAAGTTGAATCTCACCCCGGTGCGGAAAACGAAGACTGGCTATTCGACGGACGTTGGTGTTCTGGAGTTTCTCCGTGGGCACCACCCGATCGTAGAAGAACTTCTGGAGTACCGGCAGCTGGCCAAGTTGAAATCGACATACGTGGATGCCCTGCCGTCACTGATCAACCCGACGACCGGCCGGGTCCACACATCCTACAATCAGACGGTGGCTGCAACGGGAAGGCTCTCCTCGAGCTCCCCAAACCTTCAGAATATCCCCATCCGGACCGAAATCGGGCGTGCAATCCGAAAGGCCTTTGTGCCTGGAGGCGAAGGGATGGTCTTGATGTCTGCGGATTACTCGCAAATCGAGCTTCGCATCATGGCACACATATCCCGTGACGAGGGGCTCCTTCAGGCTTTCCGGGATGACGAGGATATTCACGCCACAACTGCCGCGAAGGTTTTTGGGGTCAGTCTCCAGGAGGTGTCGGTCGACATGCGTCGAAAGGCCAAGGAAGTGAACTTCGGCATCATGTATGGCATCGGACCTTTCGGACTGGCAAACAGGCTGGAGATAAGTCAGGCGGAGGCACGCGAGATCATCGACAGGTACTTTGATCGGTTCCCCAAGGTCAGAGCGTACATCAACAACACCATCGCAGAGGCCCGCTCACGGGGATATGTATCGACACTGCTGGGACGCCGGCGGTATCTTGCCGACATCAACAGTCGCAACCAGAACGTCAGGAGTAATGCCGAGCGACAGGCGATCAATATGCCCATCCAGGGAACGGCCGCGGACATGATCAAGCTCGCGATGATTCAGATCGATTCCGCGCTCGCATCGCGGGGGACTTCCAGCAAGATGCTCCTTCAGGTTCATGATGAACTGGTGTTCGAGGTGCCCCGCAAGGAGCTCAAAGAGGTGGAAACTCTTGTGGAGGAGAAGATGAGGAACGCGTTGCCGCTCGAGATCCCCGTCAAGGTGGATGTGGGGACAGGCAGGAACTGGCTCGAAGCGCACTAGGAATCAGTTTAAGCCTCGCTCTACCGCCATCCACCCCCCGGAGCGGGGTCCCCTGGCGTGCTACGGCGAGGGGGCAGGCAGAGGTTCCAGCGGGACAACAACTGCCATAATGAGATACGGGAGAATCATAAAACCTCCCGACGCTACCACGGCGATGACAAAGACGAGCCTTGTGATCGTAGGATCAATCGTAAAAAAGGCTCCAAGCCCTCCACACACTCCCAGTATCTTCCGCTCGGTCCGGGATCGAAAGAGCCTTTCTCCCGCATACGATGCCGGTGCCGGCGTTCTCCTCCGACGGCGACCCGCTGAACCACTCCCCGCATGCTTGTCCGGGGACGTAACGTAGGTGCGTCCTCCGAAAAGGAACGCAACCCCGACCAGGATGAGAAGAACAGCCAGAGCAACACTCCAGGAGAAGCCCCACCAGCGATGCCAGACGACAAACCCCATGTTGTTCAGGAGCCACAACCCCCCAACGCTCACGAGCAGGATTCCCCAGGAGAGCGTATTTGTCCGCCGGGACGGCCCGGGACGGGCCGGCTTCTTCGCTACGTATCCTTGAGGAGCCGTCGGCATGAGAATCATGCCTATCAGGTAGAGGACGAGGCCAAGGCCGCCGTAGAAGAGAAGAAGGACAAGAGCAATCCGCACCAGAGTCGAGTCAATATTCAGGTACCCCGCCAGACCACCACACACTCCATCGATCATCCTCTCTGTGCGGGATTTGTAGAGTCGCCGGATTTCCCTCTTCTGTGCGGCCATGGCATTCCTCTCTCGTTTGTGGAAGCCCTCCCTATGCTCTACGTTCACGGGGGACGGATGTTGCGCATGAAAACAAAAAAAAGCCAGCCTTTCGGGCTGGCTTCGGGGGCAGCGCACTTGAGCGCTACACCTCCATGATCTCTTCTTCCTTCTGCTGCAGCAGGAGGTCTATGTCATTGATGTGTTTGTCCGTGAGCTTCTGCGTCTCCTGTTCCGCCCTCTTCCGATCGTCCTCGGAGAAGTGCTCTTCTTTCTCGGACTTCTTCAGGTGCTCGATGGTATCCCGGCGGACGTTCCGGACCGCAACTTTTCCTTCCTCGCCAAATTTCTTGGTGAGCTTTGCAAGCTCTTTCCGTCGTTCTTCGTTCAAAGCGGGGATCGGCACCCGGATAATATCGGCCTCCTTTATCGGGTTCAGACCGAGATTCGCGGTCTGAATAGCCTTCTGGATATCGTCCAGTGTCCCCTTCTCGTAGGGTTGTATCGTCAGCGTATGGATGTCCGCCACACCGATATTGGCGATGTGGGACAGCTGCGTCATCGTTCCGTAGTAATCCACCTTTACGCCGTCCAGCAGCGCAGTGGTCGCTTTCCCGGTTCGGATCTTCACGAGCTCCTGGCGGACAACTTCCGTTGCCTTGTGCATTCGATCTTCGGCATCATTCAGGATTGTCTTTATCATGTGTCCCTCGCCCTCTTATTCAGATGAGCCTTGTGGCACGTCCATGACCCGAGTTCCGATACGCTCGCCGAGAATCAGTCGCCTGAAATTGCCGGGTGTGTTCATGTTGAAGACCAGGATGGGCAGCGTGTTCTCTTTGCAAAGCGTTATCGCGGTCATGTCCATGACCTTCAAGTCCTTCTTGAAGACATCAAGATAGGATATTTCTTCGAACTTGAGTGCTCCCGGGTTCCGCTCGGGGTCCGAGTCGTACACACCGTCGACCCGCGTTCCCTTTATAATGACGTCCGCCTCGATTTCCACCGCCCTGAGTGCCGCCGCGGTGTCGGTTGTGAAATAGGGGTTCCCGGTCCCGGCACCAAATATGACAATCCTGTTTTTTTCCAGGTGTCGGACGGCCCGCCGACGGATGAACGGCTCCGCAACAACATCTACCCTGATTGCTGACATGAGTCTCGTGACAGCTCCATCACGCTCGAGCGCATTCTGAAGTGCGAGGGAGTTGATGAGTGTGGCGAGCATACCCATGTGGTCACCGGTAACCTTATCGATTCCGCTCGGTGAGTCAGAGACACCGCGAAAAATATTCCCACCCCCGATAACAATCCCCACCTGGACGCCGAGATCGTGCACGGATCGAATCTCCTCGGAATAGCGTTTCAGCACCTCCTGGTCGATGCCGAACTCCTGCCCTCCCATCAGCGCTTCGCCACTCAGCTTCAGGATAACACGACGGTATTTTGACTGAGACGTGGCCATCAATTCGTGGAAAGCTCTTCCCCGAGGTGGAATCGGTAAAACTGCTTCACGGAAATCGTTGTCCCCGCCACGCTCCCCGTCTCCCGGAGGAAATCTTTGACGGTCCTGCCCGGATCCTTGATATACGTCTGCTCGATGAGGCATACCTCCTGGAAGAATTTCTCCAGCCGGCCTGCAGCAATCCTCTCCACGACCTGGGTCGGCTTGCCTTCGTTGGCGGCCTGCGTTCGGTATATGTCCAGCTCCTGATCGATCATCTTCTGTTCGATCTGGTCACGCGAAATCACCTGCGGGTTCATTGCTGCAATCTGCATAGCGATATCGCGACCCACGCTCACATCCGAATCGGAGGCATTCGCTCCCGTCAACTCCACCAGAACCCCGATTTTGCTCCCGAGGTGCGTGTACGAGCTGACGAGACCGCCGTCCGACTCGACGATCTTGAACCGTCGGATTTCGATCTTCTCGCCGACCTTTGCGAGGAGGTCGTTCATGAGGGCGGAAACCGTCTTCCCGCCATCCGTCGCGGCTGTCAGAAGCTCCTCCATAGTGCTGGACCGCTGCTGTTGCAGAGTTTGCGCCACGGTCTCGGCAAATCGGACAAAATCATCGCTTCGGCCGACGAAGTCCGTCTCAGAGTTCACCTCTAGAATGATTCCCGTTTTCCCGTCTTGGCTCACCGAGGTGACGATCATCCCCTCCTTCGCCGAACGATCCGAACGTTTCTGTGCGACGGCCGCACCTTTTTTTCTCAGGAATTCCACTGCAGCGTCCATATTGCCCTCGGTAGATTCCAGGGCCCGCTTGCAATCCATCATTCCCGCTCCGGTCTTGTCCCGGAGACGCTTAATCATTTCTGTCGTTATCTGCATATCCGATGAATGTAGTTATCTTGTCTTGCGGGTTACTCGACTTCCTTTTTTTCGTGTGACACTCCTGGCTCCTTTGCCCTGGCCGCGTCTGCCTCAGCGGCCATCTCCATCTGGCGGGCCGTGGCACGCTCCTTCCCCTCCAGAACCGCGTCTCCGACCGCGTGTGCAACTATATGAACCGACTTAATAGCGTCGTCGTTCGCAGGAATGACGTAGTCAATAGTCGCGGGGTCGCAGTTCGTGTCAGTGATAGCAAACACGGGAATACCGAGCTTGTTGGCTTCTTTGACGGCGATGGATTCCTTCTTTATGTCCACGACAAAGAGAGCACCGGGGAGTCGCATCATTTCGACGACACCCGAGAGCACCTTATTGAGTTTTTCCCGTTCTCGGTGTAAGAAGAGGACCTCTTTCTTGGTCAGCTTGTCGAACGTGCCGTCCGTCTCCATTTTTTCGATGTTGGTCAGACGCTTCACGCTCTTCCGAATCGTGGTAAAGTTCGTGAGACACCCGCCAAGCCACCGCTCGCTGACATAGAACTGCGACGTGCGGACGGCCTCCTCTCGGATGACGTCCTTCGCTTGCTTCTTGGTCCCGACGAAGAGGACCCGCTTGCCTTCGGAGACGATCTTTGCCATCGCGTTGCATGCATCATCCAGGAGAAGGCTCGTCTTCTTGAGATCAATGATATGAATCCCGTTGCGTTCCATGAAGATATAGGGTCGCATCTTGGGATTCCAGCGGCGGGTCAGATGACCGAAGTGGCAGCCGGCTGAGAGCAGCTCGGCGACTTCTACTCGAGGCATGGCACTATTCCTTGTTGTGAGTTGATCTTCTACCTCCATCGCCTTTCGGCGGCCATCCCGGCGTGGCCGGAACACTCACCGCGAAATCCGGAGGTATGCTTGATGATACTGCCGGTTGACTACCGCTTCGAGAACTGGAATCTCTTGCGGGCCTTCTTCTGACCGTACTTCTTGCGTTCTACCATGCGAGGATCCCGTGTGAGATAGCCGGCAGTGCGCAGGGGAGTGCGGTTCTCCTCGTTCAATTCTGCAAGGGCACGGGCAACACCGAGGCGGATAGCGCCTACCTGGCCCGATGGTCCCCCGCCCTCCACGTTCACGCGTATATCGTACTTGGCGAGATTCTGGGTTACCTCGAGGGGTTTGATGATGTCCGAACGCATCGTCTCGAGCGGAAAATACTGCTCGACCGAACGTTTGTTGACGGTAATCTTGCCGGAACCCGGAGAGAGTATGACTCGGGCTACGGAGG
>JBATTW010000527.1:0-1595 GCA_049670805.1 Bacteroidota bacterium | reverse complement strand
GTTTTCCAGCTCGCTCCCAACCATCTCCCTGCACAGGAGCCGGTACCGGGCCCGTTCCCCCTCATCTTTCGATTCCAGAAACCCGTGCACCGATTCTGTCCAGGCGAGCGTGTTCCGCATCGTGGTGAAGAAGCAGCGGCCTGCCACTAGCCGGTCATGGAGGTCGGAAAAAACCGCCTCCGAGGCATCCGATGGCGGCAGACGCTTCAATAGAGCGGCAGCGAGTGCAACTGATCGATCGAGGGGTGGGATAACCGCGCTGTCCAGAGTCGCCTTTTTCCGAGCGGCCTCCAGAACGGTCAGGAAGTTCCACATCATGTCGTTGTTCAGATCCACGCGGGCCGGATTGTTGAATGTCGCTAGGAGGAACTCCTCGTAGTAGGCCCTCTCCTTTTCGGGGATTGCGTCGATGTTCGGAACAAACGGACGGACCCAGAGGCGGAACCAGGGAAAACCGAATGTGCTCATCGGGATATCTGGAGGATAGGCCCGGACCGCCTGGTCGGAGAGGAGCCAGAGCTCCACGAGCTGCCGCGCATTCTCTCCCCCCGCCCAGCGCTCCGCTTTTTCCAGGAGAAACTGTTCAAGAGGTTGCTCCCTTTGCAGCTGGACGGCCCGTACCACTTCACCGTTTATATCAAACGGAGCCAGCGAGTGTGGCGTCACGGATGTGAGCAGTGCCCGGACTCCCCCGGACCTGACACTCATCAGTCTTTCATAGACAAGCCCTGGGAAGGGAAGACCCGGAACATTGTTGTCGGCCAGATCCAGCTTCACGTGCGTCAGGAAATCAGCAGGTCTCTCTCCGTTTTCCTCAGGCTGTTCGTCCGGCGGCTGGAAAAAGCCGAACTCCCCCGCATCGATCCCATCTCCCAGCTTCGGGAGGAGGTATTTCCTCTCAGCGTAGAATGGACCCAGGTCGCAGACAAGTCGGAAGCGGGGATTCACCTTTCGGGCTTCATCCCGGAGCAATCTGTAGTAGGTCATCACATTCTCCGAAGCCACGCGCGCGATATCCTCGTCAGACTTCCACTCCCGGAGAAGATAGGGACCACCGTTGCGTCCGGCGTAGAGAGATGAGACAAACTCGAATCCGGAGCCGCTGTCATTGGTCCAGACATGTATAAAACCGATTTCGGGGACCTCTTTGATGATCTTCCGAAGGAGCTCCCGGTAATGCTCCTGCACGACCGGGTGCGCCATGGCCAGCGTGTATCGCGGACGGAGAGTCTCCCGGGGGTGATCCACACGAGCGCCCCTCAAGAAACCGTACCGGTCCCAGAACTCGTGGGGCATGGAGCGGGGAGAGTTGATGTGGAGACCGGGTGTCAGTCCGTATCTGGCGGCCAGCCCCGCGTTCCGTTTCAGCGTGTTCAGGTTTGTTTGCAGGTAGTCGGCGGGGTAGTATCCGCGCAGGAGCGCGCTATCGACGAATTGATCCAGGTCGGGACTGTAATCATAGAACCAGTGATAGACATCTCCCGGCGGGCCGGATTCGAACGGCCCTGGAGAACCAAGACCGTTGACCGTCACGTGCGAGAATCCCAGCCGTGCAATCTGACGGACATACTCTTCCGGTTCGAAGCGCCTTGCAG
>JBATTW010000526.1:0-6589 GCA_049670805.1 Bacteroidota bacterium | reverse complement strand
CCGCAGGACGGGATCGCCCTTTCTGCTTCATCCGAGACTGAGCTCAGACAGGGGGAGCAGGCACTATGACATATCGAGTCGACTATCTCGTCATCGGGACGGGTATCGCGGGCCTCACCTATGCCCTGCAGGTGGCAAGGTACGGGACAGTGGCAATCATCACCAAGAAAGAGCGGGCCGAGTCCAACACCAACTATGCGCAGGGCGGCGTGGCCGCGGTGATGTCAAAGCTGGATTCGTTTGACCTCCATGTCAGGGACACGCTCGCCGCAGGTGTCGGCCTCTCCCGGAAAGATGCGGTCGAGGCAATGGTGCGCGAGGGTCCGGACAGGATCGATGAGTTGATCCGCATAGGCACCGAGTTTACGGAAACAGATGGGGCACTGGACCTCGCCAGGGAGGGAGGGCACTCGGCTAGCCGCATTGTCCATTCCAGAGATTTGACCGGACGCGAGATCGAACGCGCGCTCCTCCAGGCCGTCTCCCTCCAGCAGAACATCGCCGTCTACGAAAATCATATCGCGATAGAGCTCGTCACGGAACACCACGCGATGAAGAGGGAGCTCGCCCCTTCTTCCGACATCCAGTGCTGGGGAGCGTATGCGCTTGACATACCCGGCAAACACGTGGATACATTCCTGGCCAACGCTGTCCTTCTCTCCACGGGCGGTCTGGGGCAGGTCTACCTGCACACGACAAACCCCGGAATTGCGACTGGTGACGGGGTTGCAATGGCGTACCGTGCCGGCGCCAGAATCGCAAACATGGAATTCATCCAGTTTCACCCAACAACGCTCTTCAACTCGGGCAGCCCGTCCTTTCTCATATCCGAGGCCGTTCGCGGCTTCGGAGCCGTCCTCAAGACCCAGGACGGGATGGAGTTCATGGAGAAGTACGATAGGCGGAAATCCCTCGCCCCACGGGACGTCGTGGCACTCGCCATTGACACCGAATTGAAGCGTCGCGGCGAAGAGTTCGTCCTTCTGGACCTTCGCCACCTTCCGGCGGATCAGGTGCGTGAGAAGTTCCCCCATATTCACGAAACCTGTCTCTCGCGCTTCAAGATCGACATCACCGCGGAACCGATACCGGTAGTTCCTGCAGCACATTACTCCTGCGGCGGCGTTGTGACCGGAACAGACGGGAGCACATCGATCCTCGGTCTTTTCGCATCTGGCGAAGCCAGCATGACCGGCGTTCACGGCGCGAACAGACTTGCCAGCAACTCGCTGCTGGAGGCTCTCGTCTTTTCCAATCGAGCAGCAATTGCGGCAAGGGCCTTTGTGAATGCGCCCCGCGAAGAAGCGCCGGAGTTTCTGGAGTGGGACGACAGCGGAGCATTTGACAGCGAAGAGTGGGGCCTGATCGCTCACAACCGGAAGGAGATACAGCAAGTGATGTGGGACTACGTGGGGATTGTCCGATCAGACCTCCGGCTCGAGCGGGCGGAACGTCGGCTGGACCTCATCTATCAGGAGGTCGAGACCTTCTACAAAAAGACAAAAGTCACCGAAGCCCTCATCGAACTGCGCAACCTCTCGCTGTCTGCTCTCCTGATCGTCCGGGCTACAAAGAAGCGAAAAGAAAGCCGGGGCCTTCACATCACGACGGACTACCCCGAGCGGGATGACACACATTACCTGAGCGACACGATCCTGGAATGAGCTTTCTTGTTTTGACACCAGACTGTTCGTATATTTCATGCTGATGAACCGATCAGAACTTGACAAACCCCGCTGCCACTGTGCCGTGCTGGGTATCTTTGGCACTCCGGCAGCGTCACAGATGGCATACTACGGTCTCCTCGCCCAACAGCATCGCGGACAGGAAGCTTCGGGGATCGTCACTTCGGAATACGACGAGAGTCACCAGCGGTACCGCTTCCACGTCCACAAGGACTTCGGCCTCGTTGATGACGTTTACACGGATCCGGGAATCCTGACCGATTTCTTACGAGGGACAACCGCCATCGGTCACAACCGGTACTCGACCGCCGGCGCCTCTGACAACAGAGCGAACGTCCAGCCTTTCACCGTGCACTACCGGGATGGCAACATCGCCATCGCGCATAACGGGAACCTCACGAACTTCCGTCAAATCAGGACGACGCTGGAGGCGCTGGGCACAATATTCCAGACGACCTCGGACACGGAAATCATCCTCCACCTGGTTGCGCGGAGTAAGGAATCGGGCCAGATAAATCAGATCCGCGACGCGCTCAGGCAGGTTAACGGGGCCTACTCGCTCGTGATCATGACCGATGACAAACTCATTGGTGCACGTGACAACGCAGGAATCCGGCCACTGGCGATTGGACGAAAAGGCGACACCTATATGCTTGCCTCCGAGACCGTCGCCTTTGACATCGTTGATGCCGAATACGTCCGGGACGTCGAACCCGGTGAGATGGTGATCATCGATGCCGAGACCCAAAAAACCGGTGTGATCACATCGATGCGGATCACAGACGCTCCGGCGAGCCCCCATTTCTGCATCTTTGAGTACATCTACTTTTCCCGGCCCGACAGCAGGATTTTTGGACACAGCGTCGACAAAGTTCGGCGAAAGTTGGGGAAGAACCTCGCCAGTTCACATCCGGTGAAGCCCCGGGACCCCGAGGAGAAGCCCATTGTCATCAACGTTCCCGACTCAAGTAATACCGCAACGATGGGATACGTCCAGCAGATGGTCAAGGACGGTGGGAAGGCGAAGCTGGAAATCGGTCTGATACGGAGTCACTATATCGGCAGGACATTCATTCAACCGAAACAGGACGTGCGTCAGAACAAGGTCAAGATCAAGTTCAACACTGTCAAAGGCGTTCTCCAGGACCGTGTCGTTGTTATCGTGGACGATTCGATCGTTCGGGGGACGACCTCGAAGCAGCTCGTGCAGCTGGTGCGGCAGGCGGGTCCCAAGGAGGTACACTTCCGGGTTTCTTCTCCGCCCATCACCCATCCGTGCTACTACGGGATGGATTTTCCCACACCCAGTGAGCTCATCGCAAACCAATGCGAAGGTGACGTCGACCGGATCGGTGAAGAGCTTGGTGTGGACAGTCTGGGCTACCTCTCAATCGAGGATCTGCTTGCCTCAGCTCCGCACGAGGAGGGACAGAACTACTGTACCGCCTGTTTCAGCGGTCGTTACCCTTTGGCCATCGATTCCCAGCATTCCAAGGAAGAGAATGAAGCGTGATTTTCTTACGCTCTCCAACCTTCTGAGCATTCTCCGCGTCCTCCTTGTCATTCCTTTTGCCGCAGTCATGCTCTCCTCTATCCCGTCAGCCAACATCTGGGGCTGTGTGTTGCTGGCTGTGGCTGTCCTGACGGACAAGCTCGACGGATACGTTGCCCGTCGCTACCATCAGGAGACCGAATGGGGAAAGATCCTGGATCCCCTTGCTGACAAGATCGGAGTTGCGGCTGTCGCTTTCGTCCTCCTCTTCCTCGGACGACTGCCCCTCTGGTTCGTCGGCGCGATTCTCCTGAGGGATCTTCTGATCTTCGCCGGCGGGCTCGTTCTCAAAGCGCGCACCGGGAAAGTGCTTCCGTCAAACCTGGTGGGGAAATGGGCAGTCGGGATCATCTCGATCGCGCTCTTCCTGGCGATGCTGGAAGTGGATCCAATACTGCAGAACGTACTCATGGCGGCAACGCTCATCATTCTTGCGATCTCACTCGCCCTGTACGTGCGCCGGTTCGTGGACGTCCTCCGCGCGGAGGCGGGATAGCACCATGGGAATCCTGAACGACATCGGTTTCGGTAAGCTCAGGAACGGACTGGAGAAGACACGCACCAGTCTGCTCGACAAAATGGCGCGACTGGTAAAGGCGCGCACGTCACTGGATGACGAGACCATTGACGAGCTCGAGGAAATTCTCATCAGTGCCGATGTTGGAGCGGGTGCCAGTCTGGATGTTATCGAAAGCATCCGCCGTCGGGTAAAACAGGAAGGCTATACCAGCACCTCTGAGCTGGACACGCTACTCAAGGATGAGATCAAGAGACAGTTTGCGACCACTCCGAGATCGGAACACGATGACCCCTATGATCTGAGATCCGAAGGACCGTATGTCCTCATGGTTGTCGGGATCAACGGTGCAGGGAAGACCACAACGATCGGCAAGCTCGCCCACCAGTATGTTCAACGGAAGAAGAAGGTCTATATCGGAGCCTCCGACACGTTTCGCGCGGCCGCAAACGAACAACTCGCCATCTGGGCTGAGCGCGCAGGGGCAACGATCATACAGCAGACGCGGGGTTCGGACCCGGCTGCAGTAGCATACGACGCAGTCGCCTCCGCTTCCGCGCAATCGGCCGACATCGTCATCATCGACACGGCAGGCCGCCTCCACACGAAGGTCAATCTCATGGAGGAGTTGAAGAAGATCAAGCGCGTGATAGCGAAACACTCGGCACACGCTCCTCACGAAGTGCTCCTCGTCATAGACGCTTCGACGGGGCAGAACGGACTTCAGCAGGCGAAGCAATTCAACGCCGCAGTCGGAATCACCGGGCTGGTTGTTGCAAAGCTGGACGGAACCGCCAAAGGAGGGATTGTCTTGAGCATCAGCAGGGAGATGAACGTCCCTGTCCGATTTGTCGGCGTCGGTGAAGAGCTCGATGACCTCCAGCCATTTGATCCTTCCGTCTTCGTAGATGCACTGTTTGGTGCGTCATGATAGAAGATCACGCAACGACACCCCGTCGCCGGGTCATCGTCCTTCCGGAACACCTGGCGAACCAGATCGCCGCAGGCGAGGTCATACAGCGTCCGGCCTCCGTCGTGAAAGAGCTTGTGGAGAACTCGCTCGACGCGGGGGCAGGCAAGATTTCCGTTGTGATCAAAGGCGGGGGAGGGTCATTCATTCAGGTCATCGACGACGGAACCGGCATGGATGAAGTCGATGCGCACGCCGTGTTTCAACGACACGCGACAAGCAAGATCCTCAGCGTCGAAGACCTCGAAGAGATCAGGACTTTCGGCTTTCGGGGCGAAGCGCTCGCCTCCATAGCGGCTGTCTCGCACGTGACCCTGAGCACCCGTCGGAAGGAAGACGAAACTGCCACTGTGGTCCATATCCGCGGGGGCTCCCCGTCGACCTCCCGGGAAGGACGTGCACCCGGAACCACGATCACGGTGCAACATCTTTTTTTCAACGTCCCCGCCCGAAAGAAGTTCCTCAAGAGCGCGCAGAGGGAGTTCCGGCACGTCTACGACGTCATGCAACGTATCGCCATCAGCCATCCTGAGATCGCCTTCCAGTTCAACAGCGAGAAGGAAGAGGTATTCCGACTGCCGCCAGGGACACCGCACAGTCGTCTCCTCGATCTGTTCGGTGAAAGACGATGCGAACAGCTGATACCGTTCGAATCCCGGTCGGAAACGGTACGGGTATGGGGATACACCGGAAAGCCGACGTTCGGCCAGAAGAGCCGGTCTCACCAGTTCCTGTTCCTGAACGGGAGGTACATCCTCAACCGCACCATCAACCACGCGGTCTATTCCGCCTACGAACATCTTCTGGAGAAGGGCAGTTTTCCCTTTTTTGTCCTCTTCCTGGAGGTCGACCCGCAACGGGTTGATGTGAATGTCCATCCCGCAAAGCTGGAGGCGAAGTTTGAGGATGAACAGGGGATGTACCGCATCGTTACCGGTACCGTCCGGGAAACCCTGGCCCTGGCCCGAACCGTCCCCGCACTCTCAGTCGGGAACGAACAATCGCCGGACGGATCTGTCCAGCTTCGATTCACCCATCGCCAGCACGAAGGAGCACCCTCCACCTTCGTTGACCCGCTCACCGGTGAAATCGCACCCCGCGAACGAGCGGACGGAGCGAGCCTCGCCGAGCAACTTCTGGGGGGGCAGGGGGAAAGGGAAGGAGCGGAACGGTCAGGAGAATCTGATCTCCCCTCCGGTTTGGTCGACCTGGAGACCACGGAACAGGCGGTCTGGCAGCTGCATGAGAGGTACATACTCTGTCGTTCCGCGGGGGGGCTGGTGGTTGTAGACCAGCACGTGGCGCATGAACGGGTCATCTACGAGCAGGCGCTTTCGCGCATGAATGCGGGCCGGCGCGATTCTCAACAACTCATGTTTCCGGCGACCCTTCATCTCAATCCCGCTGAGCACTCCCTGTTGACGGAACTGCTGCCCGGTCTCGGAGAAATGGGATTTGACATCGCACCGTTTGGCAAGAACACGATCGTTCTCAACGGCATCCCGGCAGATGTGAAAGCGAGCGACGTTGAAAATCTCCTGTCGGAGATACTGACGCTCTACAGGGAATACCAGCGGGCATCACCCCTTGAAGTTCGCGACAACCTGGTGAAATCCGTCGCTTGCAGGGCCGCGGTCAAGGCAGGTGACAAACTCACCGACGAAGAAATGAGGGAACTGCTTCGTCAGCTCTCCGCAGCGAGGATGCCCTACGTTTGTCCACACGGTCGACCCATTCTCCTTCGCATTCCGGTCGAGGAACTTGACCGTCGATTCGGTCGAAGGTGAGCTGCATTTCCGCCCCCATGGCGTCAGACACCCCCGTTTGGAGATTCCTCCCCTTTTCTTTACTTTACGATATTGGAA
>JBATTW010000525.1:0-31039 GCA_049670805.1 Bacteroidota bacterium | reverse complement strand
GACGAAGAGATCGGTGTCTTTTTTCAGTTCTATGTATCCGCGCTCGAGCGGAGTAAGGGGAGGGTCGGGCGTCAATTCCTTGTATGCGGAGCACGCTGCAAGGATGAACGCCAGAAAAAATAGGGGGAGGTGCCGCTTCATGAAATCATTCCTTCGAATGGTATACAATCAAGTAACTAATATACAATCAGATACCGAAGAATCCAAGAATTTCCTTCATCAACAACGCCTTATCTCCTTCCCCCTGAATGCATTCAAATGGGAAGCCAAGCACAACGACGCTGTACCCTCCCTTGAACGCTGTGGCGGCGCTGAAAAGGTTCTCTTCGTAAAGGAGAAGGGTCACTGCTCCCTCCATCGGGTTGATGGCGTCGGGCGACTCAACCTGATAGAGCCCGGGCGACAGCTCCGTGTTGAACCGCAGAGAGAGCGTATCGGTGAGTCCCCCCCGGGGGGCGGAGATTACTTTTCCGGTCCGGGCGGCATGGTCGGTGACCCACGTGTATTTGAGGACCTGTGAGACGAACTCGGCGTCAGTTGTGTCGGTGGTCAGACGAGCGAACGGATCCGTCCCAACATACGCTCCTGATATCAGCATGTTGCCACCGGCCTCGCAGTAGCTGCGTATCTGTGCCTGGAGCGGAGCAGGGAAGGCCCGGAACTGCTTTCCCCTGAGGGAATCCATGACAGGTCGTTGCCACCGGGTCTCCTTTTCCTCGCCGAGGAGGAGGTCGACACAACCATAGTTACTCAGGCGCACCATGGTGTCCATCACCGCAGCTTTGCTGCAAGAGGAGAAGGAATGGCCTGCCAGGCGAAGGGCACGCCCGTGGACAGCGGGGAAATCAAAGGTGTTTCCAGCGATGATCGTCCCCTCGTGGTCTGCAAAGCTCGCTCCGTGCCCTGGTGCATCATTGAGCCGAAAGCGGGAGGCGGGGTTGAAATCGTGCTGATCTCCCGTGAAGTTGAGCGTGTAGCGATCAGGCACTCCCGCATCGAGGAAATCCAGGAAACCGGTGAACTCCGGTGCCTGGATGGAGAGAGGCCCTGATACTCTGGTGAAACCGTTGACGATGAGAACCACCGGCTTCTCGTTCTCCATCCTGCACACCGAAAGGATCTCCGATGGGAAGCTTTCTCCGCCCGCGTTGGCCGCTACGACCCTGTAGCTGTAGATCCGATCGGGGACGAGGCCCGGAAATTCCACCGCGGTGTCAGCCACGACCCGCCCGTTGTCGAATCCGCCGTCATCGACACGGGTGTAGACGACATAGTGGGTGGCTCTCGCGGTTGGCTCGAGGGGGTCGGGCCTGGGGCGCCATTGTAACCTCACCCTGCCTCCGCCGGTCAGCTCGGTCGCGAAGTGGGTCGGCGGCAAAGGCTGGACCACAAAAGGTCTGTTGTGCTGGACCGATAGGAAGCGCAGCATCGACTTGTAGATTGCCCTGGCCACGTCGAACCGAAAGCGTGGATCCAACATAAAGAGCATATCAGAAAAATTCTGGTGTGAGAGAAGCTCCAGCAAGACCGAAGGCATGTTCGGTCGTGTGGCTTCGCTGTAGTCGGCGTTCATCAAGGCACGTCGGTTCCACGCGGGGTCGTAGAGCGCCCTGAGATCTTCAACGATCTGCGTCTGCACGAGATCCGCCAGATCACGGTTGGCGAGTCGGGATGTACTATCCGGGAAAACCCGCGCAGAGTCTCTTCCCTCGACGCTATAGATGGCCAGGGTTCCGACAGTCGTGTCGTTGTCCGTCACGCCAGCGTCGGTGTGGAAGGCCAGAGAGATGTCGATGGGTATTCCCAACCCTTCGACCATGCGATTTCTGTTTGGTCCGTAGGGCGCACCGGTGAGATAGTTCAGGTATTCCGCCCTGCTCTGGTAGTCGTCCCGATAGTCGTTGCTGTCCGCGTGGAGGTTGTAGACGAGTGTATCTGGTATTCCTGCATATTGCAGATGGTACCGGGCCCCTTCCAGGTACCGGGCCCGCCCGCTTGTCGTGCCGTTTCTGGCGACGAGGCCCATGCCGCCTCCGAACCGTGATGCGTCGGCGGAGACGGTCCCGCCAGGTCGGGCGCTCTCGTTGGACAGGACGACCCTCCCTGAGTCCGGGTTAACACCCCTCCGGAAACTGAACCGACCCAGGAACTGCCATGTTGCGTGTCCGATCTGCTGGTTTACACGGAACACTGTTCTTCCCCCTCGATGGTAGACGGTGTAGCGAGCGTCGGACACATTGTTTTCGGTTTCTCCGTAGGAAACATACACGGCGTAGTCTCCGTCCGCGGGGATATCGGGAACCCAGGTTGCCGTCGCGGAGGGGACAACATCTGATCGCGCGACGCGGTGTGTCCCCGACCTGAACGGATTCTCCCCTGAATGATATGGCGGATTGCCCCGGGCGAACGCGGGGGTCATTGCTGTGGTCCAGGCCCGGGTGCTGTCATTGTACGCTTCCCGATAGAAACCGGCTGAGGAATCATTGTCCACAAGAGCCATACCTGTTTGTGTGTCGCGTTCGCGTGGGAGAAACACATTCGCTCCGGCATTTTCCAGCATCGGAATGAGATAAGGTATCGTGAATGACATTGGTCCCAGATCTTCGACGGACTGAAACAATCGAGGACGTTGCCATTCCCACCGGCCCCTCTTGTTGTTGTAGTACCAGCCGTGGCTGTGCCAGAGACCGATATTCATGTTTAGAAGCCCGTTTTGCGGGTTGTTCCCCTTGCTCATGTTTGTGACCACGGGAGCCGGTCTCAGGAGCCCGGCAGGCGGCAACCTCTCCCTGTCATACTCCGCTCTCGAGTTTCTGTAGTAGTTCGGAACCAGCTGTTCGAGAGGAAACCCCAGAGTTTCGATTGAAAACGTGTAATCCTTGAACCCCCGTTCGAAAAAAGTCTCTACCCCCGCATAGACACGCCGGACGTCGGCTGTCCTGTAGGCCTGGTAGGAAAACCGGTCGTTTAGCCGGACCGTCACATTCTTCCCTCTGTGATCGACAATGACCGTATCGACGCGGGTTCCCGGCGGGACGGTGAACGGGACTTCAGCCTTCTCGATCGACTGGTAGAAATCCCTGATGTTCTCGTCCTGGGTTTCTCTCAGCGGGACGCACCCTGATATGATAACGGCGGAGGCGAAGAGTGCGTATAGCAGGCGCAGTGATCGGGGCATGGTGTCTACTCGGAATTGATGAACGGGATTGATGCTGCCGCAAAAGTATGAAGATGTTGCGAATCAGGAAAAAAGGCCGCAGTTTTTAGCCGGAGGTGGGGTCGACCTCTACGAGTGTGTAGGGCCCCTTCGGAATGACTGCCACCGACGCGTCGGGGCCGAGCCTCTCCCATCCTGCCTGGAGGGCCCCCTCCACCGTCTCGGCGGTCTTTACAAAAAGGTCTGATCCGTGTCTCCTGGAGAGGACGGGTGATACGAGCACAACCTCAGCATGCCGTGCCGCCTTTGCACATTCCTCGAGCTGCCACTGGTCTATGACAACGGGGTTGCGCGAGATGAAGTCAACGAAGGCGTCGGCGGAAGGGAAGGAGGTTGCCATCTCGCTGAACTCATGACTCCCGAGTCCCTCCGCGCATTCTGCGACCAAAAGAAGCATGCCTCCCCCCTTCACAATCGGCAGGGCGGCGGTCATCCCTTTCACAGCCTGGTAGAGCGTCAGGTCGAGCGGATATCCCGCGCTGGTCGTGACGACGATGTCCGCCTTTCTCGGGATCGTGGCTCTCACGGATTGCCGCGCGTGCTGGATGCCTGCGGTGTGTGCTACCAGGGGGTCTCCCGCGAACATTCCCGTGATAGCATGGCGTGTATCGAGCGTGACGTTGACCAGGAAGTCGTGGCCCGCCATGCGGGCAATCTCGAGCAGTTCGCGATGGAGCGGGTTTTGATCAATAGACCCCTCCCGGCATTCGGGATGTTCGATGAACTTCGGGCTGTGGAGGGCTTTGATGGTCTCTTCTCCAGCGCATCCCGGGGCGATGAGTTTTCGCCCGCCAGAGAAGCCCGCCATGAGGTGGGGTTCGATGAATCCGGTTGTGATCTTGAGGTCCGCGCTGCAGTACGCTTTGTCTATGTAGACCGGTGACCCGTTTGGCGTCTCCCCCAGATATGTCTGTTCTTCGAGCACGCGTGCGCGGTGGCTTCGGACCGCGTAGCGGTCCTTGATTGCACCGCCGATCATGGTCATGACCTCGTCTGATGTGCTTTCACGATGCAGGCCCGTCGCGATGAGTATCGTGATCTGCTCCCTGTCGATCCCGCCCTCCTCAAGGGTCTTCAGGAGGGGGGGGAGAAGGACGGTGTTTGGGACGGGCCTCGTGATATCACAGATAACCACACATGCCGACCGTGCCTGCTGTGCGATGGAGGCGAGCGGCGGGCCGCCCAGAGGTTCCTGAAGGGCGCGAGCCAGAACCCCTGCGGGGTCCCCCAGTGATCGGGCCTCCTCCATCTCAAGGACTTTGAGGAGGTTGCGGTCCGGGATGTCGACATCGAGACCGCTCTTTCCGTAAGCGAGGTGGATCTGCATGGCTGACGTTTTCTTGATGATCCTGGGTGGAGGAATGATAGAGGTTCTGCGCGAAACATACAATGCCTTGCCTTTTGCGCGATTGTAGAGTACCATTGAACGATTCCCGAGCGATATGAAACCATCGCCCGCGCAACGACACCCGCCCGCCAACGCTCATCGCAATCGACGCAGAGTTCCTACCGTCGTCGAGGCCATGCTGCCGCTCATCCTCATGATCCTTCTCATCGGGATCGGATACGGCTTCTTTCGCTATCGCATCGAGATGCTGCTGATCACGGCCTCGGCAGTGGCCGGCTTGATCGGCGCTCGCCTGGGATACTCCTGGTCGGAGATGCAGGCGGGGATCGTCGAGTCCATAGGAAAGGCAATGCCCCCGACGCTCATCATGATCATGGTTGGAGTGATTATCAGTAGCTGGATTGCGGCGGGAACCATTCCTATGCTCGTCTACTACGGGTTGAAAGCTATCGCCCCCGGCTGGTTTTTGGTGACTGCCTGCCTCGTATGCAGCATTGTATCTGTGGTGACCGGGACCTCTTACGGAACCGTGGGAACGATTGGCGTCGCGTTCATCGGTATTGCTCAGGGGATGGGGATCCCGGTGGGGATGGCGGCCGGTGCGATCATCGCAGGCGCATACTTCGGGGACAAGATCTCTCCCTTTTCGGACACAACGAATCTGGCAGCGACCATTGTTCGCACAAACCTGTTTGACCATATCGCCCATCTGCAGTGGACAACCGCTCCCGCGTTTCTCATAGGTCTGGTGGTGTACGCTGTAGCCGGCATCCGCTTTGCTGAAGCGCAGGCGCCATCGGCGGAGATTGAAATGCTCCTCGTCGGTTTGGAATCTTCGTTTGTCTTCCACTGGTTGCTGCTCCTTCCGCCCGCGATCATGCTTGCTCTCGCTGTTCGCCGCAGTCCGCCGATACCCGGCATGGTCCTCTCCTCGGCGGCGGCCGTCGGTCTTGCAGTGGTGCTCCAGGGAACCTCCCCCGTCTCTGTCCTGGAAGCGTGTGTGCTGGGGTACACTTCGGAAACAGGGGTCACCCGGATGGATATCCTCCTCTCGCGGGGGGGTATGCAGACGATGATGGGTGTCATTCTCGTTGCCTTCTGCGCGTTTGCTTTTGCCGGAATCATGCAGAAAACGGGGATGCTGGCTGTGATTGTACGCCAGATCGGGCGCATAGCAACAACGGCGGGGCGGCTGGTCTCGTCTGCGGTGTCCGCGAGCATTGCCACAGCTTTTATCACCGGAAGTTCGTATCTCAGCATCATCATCCCGGGTGAGCTCTTCGCGCCATCGTTCAGGAAAGCGGGCCTTGCTGCCAAAAACCTCTCCAGAACGGTCGAGGACTCGGGCACGGTGGTGGTTCCTCTGGTCCCGTGGAGTATGGCCGGGGTCTTCATGGCAGGCACGCTGGGGGTGCCGACGCTGGAGTACGCTCCCTGGGCGATTATGTGCTATACAGGCTTCTTGTTCGCTATTGTCTACGGATTCACCGGATTTGCTCTTGCGCCACGCCTTCGCGATGATGAGACAATTCCCGGGAGCTGATTCACCAAAAACAAGACCTCAACGATTATGAATCCTCAACGACGCATGCTTGTCCTTGCAGAAGGGAAACTCGGGCCGGTCACCTCCAAGACCGCAAACGGCGCCATTGCTTTCCTGCAGGATCAGGTGGTGGCTGTCATCGACAGCAGGCAGGCCGGTCGGACGGCACAGGACGTCCTCGGGTACGGGGGGGAGATCCCCATTGTCCGAGATCTGGACGAGGGGATAAGGTTCCGGCCAGATACTCTCCTCATCGGCATCGCCCCGCCGGGGGGGAGACTCCCGGCTTCGTGGCGTCCCTTTGTGATCGAGGCCCTTCGGCGGGAGCTGCATATTGTGGCCGGTCTGCACACGTTTCTCTCGGATGACGCGGAGTTTGTCTCGCTTGCATCGGAGAACGGGCGCACGATAGTGGATCTGCGAAAGGTCCCCGAGAGCTCTAAAACCGTTTCAAGGGGCAGCTGGAGAAGACGGCGGGGACGGACAATCCTCACGGTCGGGACCGACTGCAAGATCGGCAAGATGACCACCCTGCTGGCGATCAACACCGAACTGGAGCACCGCGGTGTGAAGTGTGATTTCATCGGAACCGGGCAGACCGGGATCTTGATTGCCGGGAAAGGGGTTTCCGTGGATGCGGTCATCGGGGACTACATTGCCGGTAGTGTTGAGAAGGAAATCGAGGTGTCGGACGCGGCCGGGAACGAATTCATCCTCGTGGAGGGGCAGGGCGCATTGACACACCAGGGATACTCGAGCGTCACCCTGGGGTTGATGCACGGAACAATGCCCGACGCAATGATCCTCTGCCATCAGCCTACCCGTGACAGAGATGATTATGGATTCGAACTGCCCGAGCTACGCCACCTGGTCAGTCTGCACGAAGAGCTGGTCGGGTTCTTCCGCCCGACGAAGATTGTGGGGATCGGGCTGAGCTCTATCGGGATGACCGACGAGGAGAGCCGGACAGTCGCCGCCAGGATTGAAGAGGAGACGGGTCTCCCTTCAATTGATGCGTTCCGATTCGGTGGTGAAAAACTGGTGGATGCTCTGGTCGAGTATCTTGCCTCCGCTCCGCGACCGGAATTCCCGGAGCCGATCAGGTTCCCGGGAGCAACTCACACAAACTAGGGGGTCTCTGCCGGTGGTCCGAGAGAGTGCACAACCTGCGCCGTTCACACCCGGGATGATCGGGTTCAGCAACAACAAGGAGGGCGGAAGGATCATCCGGTTCTTCACCAGGTCGAGAATCTCGCACACGTTCGTGTTTACGTTCACTCTCAAGGGGATACCGGCTGTGCAGGAGGCGTCCGCCTCCGTTCAGATCGTGCCGTTCCTCTCGCGATATCACGGGAACCCCAGTTACTCGTACGAAGTGTATGAGGTAACTGCCGGCTCGGTAACAGAGGAGGACGTGGAAAGTACGTTGTCCCGGATATTCGAGGAGTTTGCGGGGGTGAAGTATGGCTGGTTGCAGACACTCTGGTTCCCCTACCGCTGGTTTCTGGAGGCAGTTCTGGGCAGGAGGGATGTCCATCGGAAGAAAAACTGGTTCACGCATGGCGTGATCTGCTCAGAACTGCTCTTCTGGTATCTCAAGTACCTCGATCCGCTCTTCTCCACGCTACTCAAAGAGTACGACGCTGACACCATTCAACCCGGGGATCTCTTGGAGGTGGTGAAGGCGCACCCGGAGTACTTTCGGCTGGTGGCCAGTCAGGAGTAGTCCCCACAAGGCCAGCCCGCCAAAGCACGGCCACACAGGGACCGGCTTCGGCGCGGCTCGCTCTTTCGACTGGCTCACAAAGGGTCTACCGCCTCCGGACCTCGAGCTGGTCTTTGTCCGGAAGCTGGGGGAACGGTGCGTGGGGTTCCCTCTGATACCAGAACGCCACAGAGGCGATGTCGTCCTGGAGCGGCAAATAGCGTCCGCCCGAGCGCCACCCAAGCGCCTGGATCGTGACACTGAGGTCCTTCTCGAAGCGGACCGGGTCCAGGATGTGCCAGCGATAGAGACCGAACCGTTGCTGCGAAACCATGACGCCGTCAGGACGGATGACCTGCGGCATCCCGGCGTACGGTGTCGTGAATTCCTGATACTGGTCATCCTTGATAAATCCGTATGAACCGCAGAAGTAGTCTTCGGTACCGGTTCCGCAGATTGTGGGGAACTCTTTATCTCCATCGATGAAGAACTTTATCTCGCCCTCGCCCCACCAGCCGTTCTCCTTGACCCCCCACGCCATGTAGGTCCCCACGAAGTGTCCCCATCCCTTCACCCCGTCGAGGATTGTATAGACCTCTTTGTAGTGAACAGGGTTCACACGCCGGAACTGGGCGTGGAAGTATGCGGCATCGTCGGGTACATCGGTGAGGGTGTAGTTGATCTGGTAGTAGAGCACCATCTTCTCCTCGCCGATGTTTTCCATGGTGACCTTGAAACCCTTCCGGAAGGGCATCTCCCAGTAGCAGTTGAATGCGCTTCCGGGATTCACACAAACCGCAAGAGAGGTGACCTGCGCGAATTCTTCCCATCCGGCCGCAAAGAAATCCCCGACCGGAACTTCCACCGAGGGGTTCTCCTCTCCGTCCCAGTACATCCGGATGACAGCGTATCGCCACGGCTTGCTGGGTGTCATCCAGATCTGCTGTATTGCGCCTTCGCCGTCAACCTCGGCGAGCGTGAAAGTCTCTCCTGGCTCTATCCTGATGAATGGCGAGACCTTCCAGCCCTGTCCCAGCTCACGGGAGGCATTTTCGCCCCCACCCGTTGTTGCCATTCCCCCCTTTCCCTTTTCACCCGTGAAGTTCTCGGGACTGATGGAACGTGACTTGGCACGGGACAATTTCGAGAGGTTCCCCATTCCCATGTTGAGTCCGTTGAAAGACTTCTGCGCGTTTGCCTCTGGCATAGCATCTCCTAGGATGATTGCGACAAGGAATAAGGCCAAATATTTCATAAGGATATCCTTTCTGATTGCGGTTCGGGGGGCGGCCCTTTTTGTATGATCATGGCAGTATTTCGCCTCCCTTGCCGATATTTTCCTTTGTGAACACACGGGAAGGGAGGGTAATCTCCTTGGGTGTCTCCTTCCCCGTGAGGATCGAGAGGGCTGTCTGGATGGATTCCTTTCCGCCTGTGGGGTATTCGAAGGATGCCGCGAGGACTCCCTGCTGCACATACATGCGACCCTCGTGAGGGAGGGCATCGATGCCGACGAACATCATCTCCTCTTCCCGTCCGGCGGCTCTCGCCGCCAGGTAGGCGCCGTGCGCTGCCGGGTCATTGTGGGCATATACGAGATCGATCTCTTCAAATCGTGCGAGCGCAGATTCCATCTCCTTTCTCGCGTTCGGCTCGAGCCACTTCATGTCTGCTTCGAAAATAACCCGGATGTCTGATTCTCCAATTCCTTCGCGGAAACCGCTATGCCTATCCTGTCCCGGCGTGGACGTCATCAGCCCTTTCAGCTCGACCAGGTTCCCTTTCCCGCCCAGGGTTTCAGCTATCCACCTGCCCGCAGCCTTGCCAATCTTTTTGTTGTCGGCGCCGATGAAGCAGGTGTAGTCGTCCCCGAGGACCCTGCGGTCGAGAACGATGACCGGAATCCCCGTCCTGTATGCGTCCCGGACGGGTCTCGTCAGCGGGGCGGCTTCTTTTGGTGATACGATGATCAGATCGACTCCCTGGCGAACAAACTCTTCGATGTGTGCCCGCTGTCGGAGATTGTCGTTCTGTGCGTCTTTGAACACGACTTCGATCTCTGGGTGGTCTTCTGCGGCTTTCCTGATGTCTGCGTTCATCTGGACCCGCCAGGGTTCTCCGAGGTTGCACTGGCTCATGCCGATGGTCCAACGTGCCTCCTGTGCGTATGCCGGCAAAGCCGCAAACAAGAAAAAGGATGTGGTGACCAGCGCGACGCGAGCGATCTTTCCTTTCATTTGGATAGCCTCTCCACGATGTGTTAGGATTCACCCTTCTGGAAGAGAACAGCAAGAACAATGATGATCCCCGTGAGCATGAGCCTCGTCTCCTCGCCGACGGCATTGATGCTCAGGATCTTCTCGAGATACCCGATGATCAGCACTCCGAGGGCCGTCAGCCATATGGTTCCCTGTCCGCCCCGCAGACTGGTCCCACCAATGACAACCATCGCGATGGCGGTCAGTTCATAAGCGGTCCCTGCCTCGGGGTCTCCCTGGAGTTCCTGTGCTGCCTGGGCTATCCCCCCAATCGCGCAGAAGAGTCCGCTCAACCCATAGGCGAGGATCTTGGCTGTCTTCACCGGGATTCCGGCGAACCGGGCTGCCTCCTCGTTTCCCCCTATCGCGTAGAGGTGGCGGCCCAGGTCTGTCCTGGCCAACAACACCCAGCAGAGGAGGATACAGGCGAGGAGAACGAGCGAGACGACCGCAAGATTATCGTCAACGATGCGTGCACCGATGAGATCGAAAATAGGCGGCACCTCGACATATTGATAGCCCCCGTCCGATTGCTGCACCGCCGTGGAAATCTTCTGTCCGCCCGAAACCAGCTTGGCGACGCCCCGCGCGAAGACCATCATGGCCAGAGTGGCTATGAACGGCTGCATCCGAAAGCGGGCTATGATTCCCCCCGAGAGCATGCCGCATGCCGCGCCGGCCAGGATTGTGCCGCCGATGGCTGCGGGAGCGGACCACCCCAGGTGGATGGAGAAGACGCTGAACAGGACGGCCGAGAGGCCGAGTATGCTCCCGACAGAGAGATCGATTCCCCCGGAGATGATGACGAGAGTCACCCCGCAGGAGAGGATACCGAACACGGATACCTGACGCAACATGTCCCGGTGCGTCTCCCACTGGAGAAAAGTCCCGTCTGCATTGAAGATGAGGCCCACCACGATAACAAGCAGGAGCGAAAGAACGGCTCGTGTTGCGGAGAGCCGGGAGAGGGACGTTATCTTTTTCAGGAGCTCAGCGGGTTGCGCCACAGAAGTAGACCTTTAGACCGAGTTCTCTCATGGCTGCTGCTTTGGCGAACATGCCCTTTCTCGCAGAAGCCGCATCGGGCGCGTAGACGACGTGAATGTGGTTGGATTTGTGCCTGGCCATCATCTGGTCACGTGTGATACCCTTCAGTTTTGCATGCATGATGGGCCATTCCCGGCTGGTAAGCCGCCACCGTTCTTCTGTCTCTCTCTGTGGCAGCTCCACGACGTTCCCCAGGCCGGTGTCATAGTTGAGTCTGCCATTGGCGACGAACACCCTGCTCCAGACGATATGTCCCGGCTTGCTTACCCCCTTGAGGGTGCCCCCGCCGAGGCGAAAATACATGGGAGGCTGACGCTCGCTCTTCGTCCCGGCGTATCCCTCCACGAAGTGTTCGGGAGGGGCCGCACCCGAGATTTCGAGGACCCAGACAAAGTCGTTGATGCCATTCTCCTTGTACCACCGGCCCCACCGGAGATCGTGGAGCGTGTTTTCGGGGGGGAACCCCAGTTCTCTCCAGAGACGGTATGTGATCAGTGCATCGAGACCAGCACACTCATCGACTTCATTGAAGTGGGGAAGGGCCTCGCCCGCAAAGAGCTCTCGGCCGGTTTGTTCGTCGTGCACAGGAGGGCGATCCACGTTATTGAGGAGACCTTCCGCGAGATCTGATGCGGGTGTGAGGTCCTTGAGGCCCTGCTGGTACTGGATCCCGATCGTGGCGCATCCGAACTCGGACGCGAGTCGCACTGCAGCGATATACATCTTGCACTGCTGGAGAACCTGTCCTTCTGTCAGCTCGGTGATCTCGTCGGCCCCGAAGTCGAAATGGACACCCCGGGCGATGAGCCAGTCGTATACATTGCGGGCCTCCGAATCGGGGACAGTGAGCATCTTGGCGTAGAGGGTGGATTGGCTCAGGCGCTCCTTGAAGATCCCTGTCTTGTGGAGGAGCTCGTCGGGGATGATGGCGTTGTACATCCCCATGCAACCCTCGTCAAACACCCCCATGATGGCTTTCTTCGATTTGAATCTCTTCCCGAATTCCCGCCCCATCTTCTCCGCCTTTGCGGGGACATTCGCTTTCTTGTAGGGCGCTACATGTGAGGTGTCCTGTTTCACCGATCCCGTCTTTATCCACCGTTTGAGTCCGGACATGAAGAAGTCGTCAGTAAAATCCTCGCTCCAGAGCGTGCTGTACGTGACACCCGCTTTGGTAAGCGACCCGTTGAGGTTGAGGAGCCCCACCAGACCCGGCCAGGTCCCGCTCCAGTTCGCAACAGTCAGAATCGGACCGCGGTGCGTAAAAAGACCTGCGAGAATATGGTGACTGTACTGCCAGACGGCCTCGGCCACAATCAGGGGTGCTTTCGAAGGAATCCGGCCAAACACCTCCATGCCGTACTTCTGGCTGTCGATGAACCCGTGTTTCTTTTCGGGGTCATAGGAATGAGCACGCTGAAGGCTACCTCCCAGTCGTTCCACCGCTTCAGCGATTTGCTTCTCCATTTCGATCTGAGCCGTCTCGCAGTTCTGGTTTGCTGCCAGCCGGAGGTCTCCGTTTGCGACAAGATAGATGGTCTTCATGGTGACTGTCTGTTGTTAGTGGTGAAGGTATCCTCCATGCGCTCCAGCGGGACTTACTCCGGGTGAGCGGCTGTAACGCGGGCTATGGCATCAAACTCGCCCTCCAGTGCCCGGTAGAGTGCCCTGTAGCGTTTGTAGTATGAATCGTAGATCCCCTGTGAAGCCCCCGGTCGGATAGAACCGGTGGTGGTCACGACTCGTTTGCATGCCTCATCAACAGAACCGAAGACGTTGCTGCCGACGCCGGCGAGTAGAGCTGCGCCGTAAGCGGCTCCCTCGGTGACGTTGACCGTCGTGATCTCTGTTCCAAAGATATCCGCCATGATCTGACGCCAGAGAGCGCTCCGCGCTCCGCCGCCGGATGCCCGAATCTCACGGGCCTCAACCCCCAGTTCTTTTGCGAGTTCCAGAGAGTCACGCAACCCAAAGGTCACCCCTTCGAGAACTGCCCGGGTCATGTGTCTCCTGGTGTGGCGCACCGTCAGGCCGAAGAATACAGCTCGTGCATTTGGATTGGGATAGGGTGTCCGCTCTCCTGTGAGATAGGGGAGAAAGAGGAGCCCCTCTGAGCCGGCGGGGACCCGGGCTGCGCCTTCGCTCAGGAGTTCGTACGGGTCTCTCCCATCCCGGTTTGCGATGCCGATCTCTGTGTCACCCAGCGCATCACGAAACCAGCGAAGGCTTCCGCCGGCGGAGAGCATCACACCCATCAGATGCCACTTTCCGGGGACCGCGTGACAGAACGCGTGGAGGCGTCCTTCCGGTTCGACTCTGTAGCTATTGGAGGTGACGAAGACGACGCCGGATGTTCCGAGCGTCACGGATATGACACCCTCCTGGACAATACCGGTGCCGACGGCCTGCGCGGCCTGGTCACCGGCGCCGGCAACAACCGGCGTTCCCTCCGACAGCCCGGTAGCAGCGGCAGCACGAGCATCCACCTTTCCCGACAGCACCTCCGACTCGGTCACATCGGCCATCCACCCGGGGGGAATGTCGAGGGCCTCGAGCATCTCGTTGGACCAGGCCCGCTTGCCGACGTTGAAGAGGGAGGTCCCGGAGGCATCGGCGACGTCCGTTGCAAACGCTCCCGTGAGTCTGAACCGGACAAAATCCTTGGGGAGGAGGACCTTTGCCACTTTCCGGTAGATCTGCGGTTCGTTCTTGCGGACCCATTCGATCTTGGGTGCGGTGAATCCCGGGAGTATCGGGTTGCCGGTGAGCTCAAGAACTCTTGCTTCACCGACCCGGCGGGTAATCTCAGAACATTCGGCTCCGGTGCGCTGATCGTTCCACATGATGCAGGGGCGAAGCACAGACCCGCGCGCATCGGTGAGGACCATACCGTGCATCTGTCCGGTCAAACCGATGGCTGCGATCTCTCCCGGCTTGATACCACCGGCGGAGAGTATATCCCTTATGCTCAGGACCGTCGCATCCCACCAGTCGCCGGGAGTTTGCTCGGCCCAGAGGGGACGGGGGGAGTACATCGGATACTCGTGTGTGGCGCTGGCGCGGACCGTTCCATTCTCATCGACAAGGAGAGCTTTGCTCCCCGTGGTTCCGACATCTATCCCAAGAAGAAGGTGAGGCATGGCTACCCCGCTTTCCATTTTCGGATTCTCCCGTCCGGGCGCGAAGGAGGGACGGGAGTGAAGAGAGGCCTCCTCAGCAGGTCTTGAGTCGCAAAGTACAAGTTCTCTTCTGGAAATTCAAGGAAACCGGGATTGATCAAGGGGCATGAATCGAATCGGCTTGTTGCGGTTTTATTGAGGACTGACTACATTGGCCTACAACAGAAGGGAACTTTGAGGAGTGAAGAGGAAGCTCCAGATGTCCGGCAAGGATGAGGATCGGAAGCCGCTCCGGATCATCAACAGTGTAGCGCCGATCCGGATAGCGGACAATGGTGGTTGGACCGATACCTGGTTTGCCGAACACGGAAAAATCTTCAATATCGGCGTCTATCCCTATGCGGAAGTGCAGATCGAGGTCTACCCGTACGAGGGTGGGCCCGAGCGCATTGTGATCCAGGCCGAAAACTATGGAGACCGGTACGAGGTCCTGACGGACAAGGCGCGCTGGAACAAGCATCCTCTTCTGGAAGCGGCGATCCAGTATATGCGGATCCCCAGGGACATCGCATTTCAGGTGACAATCTACTCTGAGGTGCCCGCCGGCGCTTCTACCGGTACCTCCGCGGCTGTCTCGGTCGCACTCATCGGGGGGCTGGATCAGCTCAGTCCGGGGAGAATGACTCCCCACGAGGTAGCCTACGCGGCGCATCACGTCGAGATGAATATTCTCAACCTCCAGTGTGGCATACAGGACCAGATATGCTCGGCGTTCGGGGGGATCAACTTCATTGACATGCAACGATTCCCGTACGCGACCATCTCGCAGATTCAGGTACCGAACTCGACCTGGTGGGAACTGGAACGGCGGCTGTTTCTCATCTACTTCGGGCAGTCTCATGACTCGTCTGAAGTCCACAAGAAGGTGATCCAGGAATTGGAGAACGCCGGTCCGGAGAGCAAGAAGATGGATGACCTGCGGCACACAGCGGGGCGTTCGCGAGATGCACTCTACGCCGGCGACTTCCAGGAGTTCGGGCGGGCAATGGCCGACAACACTGATGCACAGGCGAGACTTCATCCCGAGCTCATCAGCACCGACGCCCAGCGTGTCATCGACATTGCCAGAGCCCACGGCGCGATTGGCTGGAAGGTGAACGGGGCGGGAGGGTACGGCGGTTCGTTGACCATCCTTGGAGGTCCCCTCTCTCACGCCAACCGCCGGATGATACGAGCAATCGAAGAAGAGAGTTCTCTCTATAAAAACATCCCCATTTATCTAAGCAGATTCGGGTTACGAACATGGGAGCAGGACTACCGCAAGACCCTATGAGGCCCCGACGGTCCCGTCGGCCTCGTCGTCGTCGACCATCGGGTTCCCGGCCGCCGGAGCAGGCCGTCACAAAACAGCAGGTACGGCCCGAGCTTTGGCTCCTGGCATTCCTGGCCGCTGTCTGTGCAGTATACGTGCTCTTCGAACTGAGAGAGATTCTCTTTCCGTTGATCCTGGCCCTCCTGATATCCCTGGGGTTCCGGCCTATGATGCGGAAACTGAGTGCCAGGAAAGTGCCGGTTGCTCTCTCGATCCTCCTCGTGCTTCTCATCGTGGTGGGGTCTTCGGTTCTCCTCTCCACAATCGTCGTCAATGGAGTCGAGGAGATGGTTGCTGCCGCTCCCGCCTATGAGGAGAAGCTGGACCGTCTGCTCGGAAAGGCGGCCGAATCAGTACGGGATGCGACCAAAGAAGTCGGTCTGGAGGGATACGAGTTCAGATGGCAAGACACGATCGAGGTGAGCTCCCTCATGCGCTTTGGCGCATCGAGCGTTGGTGGTGTCGTCTCGCTTACGGGAAATATCTTTCTTGCGCTCCTCTACCTTGTTTTCCTGCTGCTGGGAACAAACGCGTTTCCGGGAAAGATACAGCAGGCCTTCCGGCCGGATCTCTCCGTTCGCATCAACAAAGTCCTGGAATCGGTTGATACCCATGTTCGCCGCTACCTCGTCGCCAAAACGATCATCTCTCTCGTCACGGCCACGCTTGTTACAATCATCCTTCTGGCCTTCGGAGTTGACTTCGCTCTCTTCCTGGGGTTGGTGACCTTCTTTCTGAACTTCATACCCAATATCGGATCTTTCATTGCAACGGCCTTTCCCGGTCTCGTGGCACTGATCCAGTTCGAGTCCTTTGGCCAGGCTCTCCTGATCATTCTCCTTCTGGTGGTCGTTCAAAGTGTCATGGGAAATTTCATCGAACCGAAGCTCATGGGCGAGCGGCTGGACTTGAGCCCGCTTGCGATTCTCCTTGCGTTGATTTTCTGGGGCTGGCTCTGGGGGATATGGGGCATGCTCTTGGCTGTCCCCATCACCTCGTTGATCAAGATCATCTGCGAAAGCATAGAGCCGCTGAAGCCCTTTGGTGTCCTGCTGGGTTCCGGTCGCGTGAAGACGTAGGGGGGAAGAATCGCATGTCGTTTGCCAACGGGCGGGAAAATCAGTAGACGCACCTCCGCGCCTCGTCTGCAAAGGCATCGAGCAGTTCCAGATCCGCTTCGAAGAAGTGATCAGACGGGGCAAGAATGTAACGCCCCCCCTCGCCCGCCTCTCGGAAGCAGTTCCGTACCGCCCTTCGCGTCTCCTCCGGAGTGCATCCGCTGAAGTAGTGGAACTGGTCGAACCCTCCGATCATACAAACCCGGTCACCAACCCTCTCTTTCGCCTCCTCAAGGTTCGTGTCTCCACCCATTCCTTCGGGCGTAAATGTTTCCATGGCGTCTGGCCCCATTTCTGCTATGCGTTCGAGGAGGGGCATCATCCCGCCACACGTATGATAGACAACGCGCTGTCCCACCTCGTGTGCCAGGCTGATGATCTGGCTGTCATAGGGGGCGACAAACCTATCGAATATCTCCGGGGAGATGACCGTGGAAGAGGCATCTCCGCCTCCGAACTCCAGGATGTCGTAGCGGGCCCCCTCCAGGGACCGTGTGAAGATCTTCTTCCGTTCAAGGAGGACCTGGAGGAATGTCCTGACCCAATCCGGGTCATCGAATGTGGAGATGATCAGCTCCTCTATCCCGTAGAGGACGGCGGCATCCTGCCAGCAACCCGGCTGGCCGTAGATGTCAAAGCAGTTGATGCCGCCACGTACCAACCCCCGATCTCCGAATTGTTCCACCAGGCGGTTCACCTCCTGGACATCGGCAAGGGGATGTGTCGCGTACTCCGCGATCAGATCGATGTCTGTCTTTTCCTTGACCAAACGCTCGGTAACCCAGCTCGTGTGCTCGTCGCTTTGGAGTACCATGCTGAGGGTCTTCCTGGGCGTATGGAACGAGTAGCGGACCGTCCGATACCGCGGATCCGGGATCGGTTCGCTGGTCATCTTCCATGCCTCCGAGGTAGTCAGGTGGGGTTCGAGGTAGGCCGGGGAGTGGTCGGGGTGGAGTTCCTCGCCGCGCAGCGGATCTGGTTTGTGGATATAGAGCCACTGAACCGAATCCAACCCGAAGCGGTCGAAGAACTCTTCTTCTGAAATGCCCCCCATCCTCTTCCGGAGGAAACTGGGCATGAGGTGGTGGGTCGTCACCGGGAGCCTGTCCGGAAGGGTTCCGTCGAGGGCCGCCAACAAACGTTCGCGTGAAGTCATTTCTCCTCGGGTATCCGTTGTACGTGAGGATCGGTAAACACGTCAGATTCATCGTGGCTCGACGACGAGAATTCGGAGACGACGCACCCCTTCTTGCCGGTCTGGAACCAGTGGAGGGTATCGGAGGGAATAGTATACTGATCTCCGGGCTCCAGTAGTATCTCCTTCTTCACCGTGAAGTGCGGTCTGTATTTCCTGGGGAGGACCGCCGCCGGGTTCTTTGTGGGTTCGCCCACAGTGTAGAGGAACACTCTGCCCCATCGGCACCGAAATGTCTCCACCTTCCCGGGTTCCTGGTCACCGTTGGGCGGATGCCGGTGTTCCGGGCAGGTTTGTCGGGGGAGCATGATGAGTTCTTTTGCGCAGTAGCGGTCGTTGTTTTCGTACACGACGAGCTGGAGACCGATACGCTTGATGTCATCCAGTCCGAAGTCCGCTACCTCCATTGCGTTCGCCTCTTCTTTCGTTACGACGATCCCGGCCTTTCTCAACAGGGTCAGCGATCGCTTCCGGATTCTCTTCTTTTCCGCGAGGTTCATAACGTGCTTCCTCCAGATTTGCTCGTTGCAGAAGGATCGCCACGCCGGCGGATTTCCGCCTGCTGGCTCCGACCCAGAGTTTCGAGTCCGGACATCATGCGGAGCAGCAGCTCCTGCGTTGCTTCCCGTCGTTGGAGTTTCCCCACGACGCGGCCTTCGTGCATGACAAGTATGCGAGTTGAAAGGTTCAGCACTTCGGGGAGTTCGGATGATATCAATATAATACCGAGCCCCTGTGACGCAAGCTCATCGATCAGCGCATGGATAGCCGCTTTTGCGCCCACGTCGACCCCCCGGGTTGGCTCGTCTAGGATGAGGAGGCGCGAATCCCGCGCGAGCCATTTTGCCAGCACGATCTTTTGCTGGTTGCCGCCGCTGAGGCTGGCGGCAAGGCTGTCATAGGATGCGGCTTTGATTTTCAGCCGACTGAAGTACGTATCCAGCTGTTGACGTTCCAGCCGGCGACTGAGGAAGAAGAATTTCCGGATTCTCTCCAGGATTGTGAGTGAGAAATTGAGCCGGCAGCTCAACATGAGCGCAAGTCCCTGGCGCTTCCTGTCTTCGGGGACGAGTGCCATTCCCCTCTTCATCCGGGTTCGGAGGGGTGATCGCGATAGGTCGCTGCCGGCGAGTGCAACCGACCCACTCGCCTTGCGGTCAAGGCCGAAAAGCGTCTGAGCTACCTCGCTCCGGCCCGAGCCGACGAGGCCGGCAAAACCGACGATCTCTCCCGCTCTGACCGAAAAGGAAACGTCCTCAAATTTTCCTGGAGACGACAGGTGTTCCACGCGGAGCAACTCTTTCCCCGGCTCGTTTTCGAGATGTGCCGGGAAATATTCTTCGATGTGCCTTCCGATCATCATGCGTATGATGGTTTCCTGGTTCGCTTCGTCCCGGTCCAGTGTGCCAACGAGTTTCCCGTCGCGGAGCACGCTTATCCGGTCACAGAGCTGGAAGACTTCAGACATCCGGTGGGAGACATAGATGATTGTCACGCCCCGCTGCCGCAGCCGTTGGAGAAGCGCGAAGAGCCTTGCCGACTCGCCTTCAGAGAGAGCGCTGGTCGGCTCATCGAAAATGAGGATGTTCGCCCCCGTGGCAACGGCAGCAGCGATCTGGACGAGCTGATTCTGCGCAACGGAGAGGTCCCGCATGGATCTCGCAGGATCTATTTCAGGGGCGATGTCGTGCAGCTGCCGCCTGGCCTGCTCCAGCAACCGGACACGGTCCAGGAGAAATCCGAAACGGTGAGGATAGCGTCCGAGCGAGAGGTTTTCCGCCACGCTCAGATCGGGGCAGGAGGTGAGTTCCTGATGCACCATTCCGATCCCCGCTTGCCTGGCATCCCGAGGGTTGGTGAAACGCGCCGGTGTACTATAGAGTCGGACGGTTCCGCTGTCGGGGCGGTGGATTCCCGCTAAGATCTTCCCCAGTGTCGACTTTCCGGCACCGTTCTCACCCATCAGGGCGTGGCATTCCCCCTCCTCCACGGAAAGGCTCACCGATTCAAGGGCAACGGTGCCTCCAAAGGTCTTGGTGATCTCTCCGAATTCGATTGCCGTTCGCATTCTCCCCTCTCAGACGGGCTGCTGGTACGCTAATTGCACCGGTGAGGGCAAGGGCGGGGTTCCTCTTTTCGGCGGCGTTTGTGCCGAGGGTGGCGGATTCGCCCTGTTTTGTGGTTGAAACACGTGTCAATGTAGCATATTTTCAAAATAAGAGCAAAATCTTGAATTTTGTTTCCCCATTGGCTATTTTCTTACTGGACACATTACACGGAGTGTAATATCGATCATATTCGCTAACGGTTCTAGGGTTGGGAGGTCGCTTTTTGACCGTAGCCGTTCCGCTGCTTGCGATTCAAATACCTGAATCCGGACGAAGGGCGAGCAACATGAATGGCGGAGAAGTTGGGGATCTGATTGGCGAGTATGGGATTGCATTCCTGTCTGAGCATACTGAAAACCTGTTTTCGAGGGCATGTGCGAGAGAGTCTTCTCGCGCTGGCCGTCGGGGCAGGTTTTTTTATTCTCTCACCTCCTTCCTCAGGAGGATCCCACCAGGGTCCTCAACAGGATTTCCCGAGCCCGTTCTTCCAGGACTCGACGCTTCAGGACTCGACGCTTCAGGATACGACGCGCCAGGATTCGCTTCGGGGTGCGGGAGCGGCACCAGGCGCACCGGGTGATTCGTTGCAGCGCGGATTCCCATTCGACTCTCTTGGCGTTGATGCGGACTCAGCCCGTTCCAGGACCCTCAAAGACATCGTCGGTGAGGACACCACATACGTGGTGTATCTCGATTCGACCGCCCGTCTCAAGTACTTCTCACACCGCAGGAAAGATCCCGTGTACACCGGACTCTTCCCGCGGCGTACCTATCCCCTCTACGCCGAACCCACGATACCGGGTCTCCGACGAGAAGTCAGTCTTGACACCACCGGCTCCACCATTCTGCTGCGGGAGACATTAGGGAGCGCCGAGATCAAGGTTCCCATCAGCCTTTCCCTCATGGAGTACATCGACCTCCGGAGGCAGCACGAGTGGCGGCGAGCACTGGCCGAGGAAGCCCACAAGCCTCAGACTGTGGCAACCGAGGACGACCTGGGAGAATTGTTGAGCAACATCACGCAAATACAGATCCCTATCCCTCCCAACCCGATCTTCAGCATCTTCGGGAAGCCGGAGATTCGCCTCAATATCAGCGGACGTGTTGACATCAAAGCGGGCTTCCGTAACACCAAATCCGACAACACGACGATCTCTTCTCTTGACCAGAGCCGTAACGAGCCTGACTTCAGTCAGGACGTTCAGGTGAACGTCAGTGGCACAATCGGAGACAAGCTGAACATTCTCGCGGACTGGAATACCCAGCGGACCTTTGAGTACGAGAATCAGCTCAAGATCAAGTACACGGGGTATGAGGACGAGATCATTCAGAACATCGAAGCGGGGAACGTTTCGCTCCAGACCCCCTCGGCATTTATCGGGAGCAGTCAGGCTCTCTTCGGGGTCAAGGCACAATTCCAGATGGGTCCTTTTACGATGACGGCTCTTGCATCGCAAAAGAAGGGACAGATCAAGGAGGTTGCAGTATCGGGCGGGGCCAAAGAGCAGACATTCGAGTTCCGTGCCTACCAGTACTCAAACAACCACTACTTCGTTGATACATCGTACATATCGTCGTACGAGCCCTACTACCAGAACGAACCGGCCATCGTGGACCCGAATATCCAGATCGTTGAAGAGGAGGTTTGGATCACCCGCCAGGGAAGCATCCCCGATCCCAATGAACGGCTGGCGGTTGCGTACATCAATCTACCGTCCTACGGTTCAGGCTACGGCGAGACCCTGCGCGACACGGTGGAGAACCCGGGCCAGATCGAGACAGGACCGTTCATCAAGCTGGATCGGTCGCAGTACGAGCTTTCGGGTGACGGATACATAGGCGTCCTGTCGTTGAACGTCAGTGTGGGTGACCAGCAAATTGTCGCGATTGCGTATCGGAGAGCTGACGGCACACAGTTTGGTGAGCTCGTTCGTGACGTCGGCACTGACAGTCTGGCGCTTAGCAAGAAAATCATCCTCAAGATGGTCAAGCCCAAGAACCTCGTCTCGAACGGACCGTCGTACCAGGTTGCCTGGAAGATGCTCCTCAAGAACATCTACCCGATACCGGGGATCGGCCGAAACCTCAAGAAGGAGGGGTTCTCTCTGGATATCGTCCGGGTTGTGCCTGGAGCCGAGGACCAGAACAGCGTCCTGAACGAGCCTCTCCTGAGGGTGCTGGGCGTGGACCGGTTCAACACGGATGACACGCCGGCACCGGACGGTGACGGGGAATTCGACTTCCGTCCGAACCGGACGATCAGCCAGGCGCGCGCGGAAATCATCTTCCCGACGTTGAGGCCGTTTGACGACGGAATCCAGGGATATCTCCTGGACCGCGGGACGGTTGTGGAGGATACATCGGAGTACCTCTATCAGGATATCTACGATACGACGCAGACGTTTGCCCAGCAGAGTCTTCGGAATCGCTACGTCATCCGCGGTAAGGCAACAGGCGAGGCGACATCCCGGTACTCGCTCGGGTTCAACGTTGTCGAGGGAAGCGTTCGTGTCCTCCTCGACGGCGGCCCCCTGATACAGAACATCGATTTTACAGTCGACTACATCATCGGCGAGGTGGTCATCAAGAACGACCGTGCCCTCGTGCCGGGAGCAAACCTGCAGATCACCTACGAGCAGAACGATCTCTTTCAGCTCGCCTCGAAGACCCTCCTTGGTGCCCGAGGCGATCTTGCCATATCCTCCAGGAGCCACCTCGGGTTCACGGTGATGAATCTGAACCAGGAGACGCTGAGTGACAAGGTCCGCCTCGGTGAAGAGCCGAACAACAACACCATCTTCGGTGTTGACGGGTCAACGTCTTTTGATCTCCCGCTGCTGACAACCGCGCTGAACGCCCTGCCGCTGCTGCAAACGCGCGAGAATTCCGAGATGAAGATATCGGGTGAAGCAGCCTATATGCTGCCCGATCCCAACACGCGGAAGAGCACAATTCCGAGTGACGGGGGAGAGGGGATCGCATATATCGATGACTTCGAGGGAGCGCGGCGTGGGATCCCAGTCGGAATCGCGTACACGATCTGGCACCAGGCCACTCCACCTGCCGGAGAGTACTGGTTCCCGAGCACACCGGAAACGACAAAGACGTTCTCCAAGGGAAAGATGATCTGGTTCAACAGGCTCCCCACGGATGTGCGGTTGACGGACGTGTACCCTCGCAAGTTTCCAGGGAACGAAGCAAACAATCAGATCACTGTTCTGGATCTCCAGTACTTCCCGACGACTCGCGGGCAGTTCAACTACAGCGTCGATCTCGAAAACACGCTTACCCCCAACAGGAACTGGGGTGGCGTGATGAAGCCGCTTTCCCTCTCCGCGCTCAACCTGACGAAGGAAAACGTCAATTTCATCGAGATCTGGATGCAGATAAACGCAGCCCCTCAGGATGCGAGCGGAAAGATGGTCATCGACCTGGGCTCCGTCAGTGAGGATGTGATTCCAAACCGGATCCTCAACTCCGAGGACCTCGTCTTGAGTACGACTCCCAACGGAACGCTCCAGGATGGCGAGGACATCGGTATTGACATGCTTGGTACTTTCCAGGAGCAGGCGATCTACACGGACCTCATACAGAGGTACCCGGATATCGCCGCTGACCCCAGCGGTGACGACTACTCGTATAACAATGCCTCGCTGACGGAGGATTTCCTCCGCATCAACGGTTCGGAAGGAAACAAGAACGGGCCCGCCGGCCGCATACCGGACACTGAGGACCTTAACTCGAACGGCGTGGTGGACCTCGCAAACTCGTACTTCCAGTACGAATTGTCGCTTGATACGGTTCGGGAAAACAATCCGTATATCGCAGGCGGCGGGAACCTGGGGTGGTACCAGTTCAGGATCCCTATCCAGGACTACATACGCCTGGTGGGAAGTCCCACGCAGGAGAACATCGAGTATGTGAGGGTCTCGTTCATCAATGTGACGGACACGATCGCCGTGCGGGTTGCGGACTTCAGTCTCGTGGGAAACCAGTGGCAAAAACAGGAAAAGGACGACACGACCTACGAGGTAAGCGTTGTCAACATTGAAGACAATCCGTTCTACGAAAGTCCTCCGGGCGTCATTCGCGAGCGTGACCGGACCCGACCCGACGAGAACGTCCTGGCGAACGAGCAATCGCTCGCTCTCGTGATGAAGGGGGTTCCGGACGGCGAATCTCGTCAGGCGGTCAGGTTCTATACGTTCAGGGCGCTCGATCTCTTTAACTACAAGACAATGAAGATGTTCGTCTGGGGTGATGATGACTTCCAGTACGTTGATGAAAACAACTATGACGCCGAAATGTTCTTCCGGTTCGGTCTGGACAGTTTGAACTACTACGAGTACCGGTCGCCGGTTCGAAGCGGGTGGAATGCGCTCAACGAGATCATCATCAAATTCGACGATCTCACGGCCATTAAGCAAGCGCGGGATTCGGTGAACCAGCCCATACCGCCCAAGCCGGTCGAGGGAGGACCCCCCGGTGCAACCTACAACGTCCTGGGGAACCCGTCGCTGACGAGAATCGTCTATCTTGCGCTCGGTGTGGAGAACCCCCAGGGGAAGGGGACATCGATCCCGCTGGAGGGTCAGGTCTGGTTCAATGAACTCCGTCTCGTCTCGGTCGATGACACGCCGGGCTGGGCGTATCGCGTGGAGTCACAGGTGAAACTCGCGGATCTTGGTGCGGTGTCGTTCAACTACTCGAAGGTGGACCCCAATTTCCACCGGCTCGAAGACAGATTCGGTTCGCGGAACATGCAGACAAGCTGGTCGCTATCGGCCTCCGGTCAGCTGGAACGATTCTTCCCTTCCTCCTGGGCAGGGACATCGCTTCCGATCTCCTACACGCATTCCGAGAGAATGCTCGAGCCAAAATATCTGCCGAATTCTGACGTCCTTGTTGATCAGGCCGCAGAACAAGCGAGAGAGAGAGTCCTCGACTCGGGGGGAACCGCGGCGGCGGCGGACAGCGTCGCGGAGGATATCGTCTTCTCTTCCGTGACGAGACGCGTGTCGGAGACCTACGCTGCGCCCACCTTCCGCATCGTGCTTCCCACCCAATGGTGGCTCATCCGGGACACGTTCAACAGGCTCACATTTGGTGCGACCTACAACAAGTCCTCCGACAGAAGCCCGGCTCTCGTGTATCGAAAGGCATGGGCGTGGACCGGGCGGATCTCCTACTCTATTAACCTGTCACCGGACTATCACATCAAGCCGTTTGCCTGGCTCTTTGGCGGCATCTGGTTGCTTGACGAATACAAGGACTTCAAGATCAACTTCGTTCCCTCCAGCTTCAACTGGCAGTTATCCGCCGCCCGATCGCGTAACAACTCCCTCCAGCGGACAGCGGGCGCGAGGGAAATCGTCTCCAGAAACTTCACCACGCAGAGGGGATTTGGTTTCAACTGGAAGTTCCTCGAGGAGAGTCCACTCGATATCTCCAATGACTACAACCTGGCGATCGCTGCCAGTCTCCTGAGTTTTGAGACGGACTCGACAGGCGCTCAGCGGCCTTTCTCGGATATCATGAACGACATCTTTGGTGGGGACAAAGGGATAAATTTTGGAGAAGACACCCGCTATTCTCAGCGCAACCAGTTCACTTTCAAACCAAAGATTCCGAACATCTTCGGGATCAGAAAGTACCTGGATCTCAACTTCACTTACGGATCGACCTACAACTGGTTAAACACACTTATCCGTGGCGATCTCGGGAAGTCGTCGCAATTTTCCGGGACCTTCAACGCCACCATGAATCTGAAACTCAAACAGATGTTTGATCCGCTCTTCTCTGACTCCCCCGGATCCGGCGCGCCGCCGCCGTCACGGGGTCGACGCGGCCGGCAGGATGGAACAGGGCAGGATGGATCGACGGAGGAGGCTGACTCAACCGATGGGGATTCGGGGGGCGGGATATTTGCCCCGGTGAAGATGCTGCTGAACGTTCTGATCAAGATCCCGTTTCTGGACTACGACAACATCAATGTTTCCTTCTCGCAGACGAACTCTGCGCAGAACTCGGGGGTCATCGGGGGAACGGGCTTCCTGAACTACTGGGGCCGGGTGCCGTTTTCGGGATCGGATCCTCAAAACGGTCCGTCCCGTCTCTACCAGCTGGGGCTGATATCGGACCCGTCCGGGAAGCTCACGAACTTTCGCTGGACGGACACGTTTCCGTTCTTCAAGTGGGACCTGCAACCGGGACCGCGTGCTCCGGGAGGCAATCTGCTGAACGTGTATCGCCAGACAAACCGTCTTACGTTCAAGACTTCGCGAGGGCTCTGGGAGGGGGCCCGGATCGATCTGAATTGGAAACTGGGGTGGTCATATAACCGGACTCAGAATCTCGTCACCGATTCCCTGGTCGGTATCCCCACGATCACGAACACCACAACGACCGGTGCTATTGACCGTTCGTTTCTGACGTTCCCCGACTTCTTCATCTTCGGGATGTTCAATACGGGTCTGGAGCAGGTCGGGAAGCTTTACGGGGAGATGAAGTCGGATGTCGAAGACACACGGTCCGACGAGCAGAAGCTGGTGCAGGCCTTCGAAGAGGGGATGGAAGCGATCCCGTGGCTCCGTCAGATTTTCGGGCAGTACTACCCGAGGGTGAACTGGAACTTCCGGTGGGACGGGCTGGAAAAGATACCGCTGTTCGCCAATTTTGTAAGCAGGCTGTCCCTGGATCATTCCTACAACTCGGCGTACACGCGGCAGTATCAGAACAGGCCCGGCGGAGGGGGTGAGCGGACGGATGCTCAGAGGGTGACGTACGGCTTTACGCCGCTCATCGGGCTCAACTTCACCTTCAAGGATTTTCTAAAGGGGAATTTCGGAGCGAACCTTCGGTTCAATTCCAATACTTCCTATGACCTTGCGAATTCCTCACGAAACATCGTCGAGTCATTTTCGCAGGAGATGTCCATCACGGCGTCGTACTCACGCAAAGGGTTCGAGATACCGTTGTTCGGTCTCTCACTCAGCAACGATGTCGACGTGAGTTTTTCCTACTCCGTTCAGCAGACATCCCGGAAGACCTATGATGTCTCACGCCTGGACGTGGATGTCACGGGGCGACCTCTCGAGGGACAAACGCGAACAGCGATGGAGCCGCGGATCCGCTATGTCCTGAGTTCGCGTGTGACCGCGTCGGTGTACTACCGCTATCAGAGGATTGCGCCGGACGATGCCGGGTCGCGTATTCCCGGGACCACGACAAACGAGGCCGGGCTGGACATCCAGATTGCGATCAGGTGAGTCGGAGCGGTCCCTGCAGGGTTCTGCTTCCGGTGGTTTCATTGCTTATCAACGGCGAAATCAGTATTCTACTGCCATGAATGACCTGAAGAGGAAGATACTCTGGGTGGATGACGAGATCGAACTCCTCCGATCGCATATACGGTTGCTGGAGGAGAGGGGGTACACTGTCGACACGGCGACGAACGGTGAAGACGCGGTAACCCTCGTCCGGGGGACCACGTATGATCTCGTCTTCCTGGACGAGATGATGTCCGGTATGGGTGGGTTGCAGACGCTGGCGGAGATCAAGGAGCTTCGTCCGGAGATACCCGTGGTGATGATTACCAAGAACGAAGAAGAGACCTTGATGGAGGACGCGATCGGCGGGAAGATCAGCGACTATTTGACAAAGCCGGTCAATCCCAGTCAGGTCTTGATGGCATGCAAAAAGTTTCTCGAGAGGAAGAAGATCACCGAGGCGGCCATCTCCAAGGACTACATTGCGGAGTTCAACGAGATTTCCCGGTCTCTGATGGAGGAACCGCGGTACGAGGATTGGATTGGCATATACAGCCGTCTTGTGGGCTGGGCTCTCGAACTTGATCATCATCCCGAACTCGGCCTGCGGCAGACGTTGCTGGACCAGATTCGGGAGTGTAACCTCGCTTTCGGAAAATTCGTCGAGCGGAACTACCGGGACTGGGTTGAGGGTGGGGCGGGTCGTCCCCCTCTTTCCCCCGATGTTGTTGACCGTTTCCTGATACCCGAGCTGGAGAGCGATAAGGCGGTTCTCTTCTTCGTCATCGACTGCCTCCGCCTTGACCAGTGGTTAGTAATGGAGGATATTCTCCGGGACTTCTACTCGATTTCGAAGGAGTACTATTTCAGCATCCTCCCCACGGCCACACCGTACGCGCGGAACGCCATCTTCAGCGGTTCGTACCCCTGTGACCTCGAATCACGGTCACCCGAGCTCTGGGAAAAGAGCGAAGACGACGAGAGCAGCCGGAACCGGTATGAGAGGCAGTACCTGGAGAAGCTGCTCGAGCGAAGAAAAATCAGCATCAAACCGGAACCGAAGTACGTGAAGATCCTCGACGCGGAATTCGGACGGGGCATCGAGAACAGCATAAACTCCTATGCACAGACCAAGCTTACCTCGATTGTCGTGAATTTCGTGGACATGCTCGCGCATGGCCGATCGGATTCGTCGCTGCTGAAGGAGATCGCTCCTGACGAGTCCGCGTACCGTTCCCTCACGAGGTCGTGGTTTCTCCATTCGTCCCTCTTCGGGATGCTGCGGACGCTCTCACGGAACAGAAAGGTCACCGTCATCTTGACGACCGACCACGGGAGTATCCGGAGTCTCAGGGGGTCGAAGGTCCTAGGGGATCGGGAAGCGTCCACCAACCTGAGGTACAAGTACGGAAGAAATCTCAAGGCTGACGACAAGGCAGCAATCTATGTGAAAGACCCGCTGGAGTTCAAGCTTCCTCGTCGAGGCGTCGCCGTCAACTACATAATTGCGAAAGAAGACTTTTACTTCGTATATCCAACCGACTACCACAAGTACCTGAATCAGTACCGGGACAGCTTTCAGCACGGAGGGGTCTCGATGGAAGAGGTGATTCTCCCGGTGGTGAAGCTCGTTCCGAAGGGATGAAACAGGTTGTCTCCACGTCCGCGGATGAGACCGCAGAGCTCGGAAGAAGCTATGCCGCGGGTCTTCATCCGGGAGACGTTGTAGCATTGATCGGCGAGCTCGGGAGCGGAAAGACCCGGTTTGTGGCCGGCATCTGTAGAGGTCTGGATGTCCCCGGTCAGATCGCCAGCCCGACGTTCACCCTGATCAACGAGTATCCCGCTCCCTTTGGAGCCGTTGCTCACATCGATCTTTACCGGATCGATTCCCGGTCTGAACTCGTCGAGCTGGGTCTCGAAGAGTACTTTTCCGCCAGGTACATTTGCCTCATCGAGTGGGCCGAGAAAGTCGAGGAGATACTTCCACCGGGCTTTCGTGTCGTCCGGATCGAGCACGGGAAGCATGAAGATGAACGTTTGTTCAGCTTTCAGGATTCCGGATGAGTGTTCTGGGGATTGAGACGGCAACCTCTGTCTGTGCCGCAGCGATCGCCGCCGAAGAGACCGTCGTGGCCGAAGAGGGGATCGATCAGGAGCGGGTCCACGCGGAGAAACTTCTCGTTCTGGTAGATCGGGTGTTGAAGAGTGCGGGAAAACAGCTGAAAGACCTCCGTGGAATTGCGATATCGATCGGGCCGGGCTCGTTCACGGGATTGCGAATAGGTTTGAGCGTCGCGAAGGGATTGTCGTTTGCCGCAGGAATACCGCTTGTAGCTGTCCCGACCCTGGAGTCTCTTGCGCGGCGGGTCATCGATGCCGCACCTGCAAGTCAGCCGGGACGTATTCTGGCGACAATCGATGCGCGGCGCGACGAGGTATACTGTCAGCTCTTCCGGACAGGTAGCGGTGGTTGCGATCCGGTGTGGAGGGCAAGGGATCTTTCCGTGGCGGAATTGGCCGAAGAACTGGGAGAACTTGACCTCGTGCTCACCGGAGATGGATCTGCCAAAGTTCTGCGCTTCCTGTCGGGGATGGACCGGCCCCCTCCTGTTACGGCGGCCGAACCCGGCATCGCTCGCTGCAGTGCGGCCACGGTGGCACTGATGGGATCGCGGTTGCTGGTCGAAGGGAAGAGGGATGATCCCTCGAGCCTCGAACCGGCGTACGTAAAGGAATTCTTTTTTGCATCCCGATCATCACAAACGTAGGCGGGTACACCATGTCATGGTTTAGACGGTCCCAAGAGAACATTGCCGCAGAGACCCAGAAGAAGGAGATCCCAGACGGTCTCTGGACGAAGTGCACCCAGTGTGGCGAGATCATACACAAGATGGAGCTCAAGAAGAACCTCTATACCTGCAGCAAGTGCAATGCGCACTTCAGGGTAGGAAGCAAGGACTATGTTGATATCCTCGTCGATCCTGGAAGCTTCAGGGAGAATGACCGGAACATGCGATCCGCGGATCCCCTGAAGTTTGTGGATACGAAGAAGTACCGGGACCGCGCCAACGAGGCCTACAAGAAAACCCGCCTGCATGATGCCGTCCGATGGGGAACGGGAAAGATCGAGAAGCAGCCGTTTGTTCTGGCGGCGATGGATTTTTCCTTTATCGGAGGGAGCATGGGCTCCGTTGTGGGCGAGAAGGTCGGACGTGCCATTGACCGGGCCTGGAAAGGCAGAATCCCTCTCGTGGTAGTCTCGTCGAGCGGCGGAGCGCGCATGATGGAGGGTGCACTCTCCCTCATGCAGATGGCGAAGACGAGTGCCAAACTAACCCGGTTGGCCGGGATCGGCGTTCCATACATTTCCATACTGACCGACCCGACAACCGGCGGCGTGACCGCGAGTTTTGCAATGCTCGGTGATGTCAACATCGGTGAGCCCGGTGCTCTGATCGGTTTCGCCGGCCCCCGCGTTATCCGTCAAACCATCGGCAAGGATCTTCCCCCCGGTTTCCAGCGGGCTGACTTTCTCCTGGAGCACGGCTTCCTCGATATGGTTGTGCATCGGAAGGAGATGCGTCAGACCGTTTCACGCCTGATTTCCATGCTGAGATGATCATCTGTCTTTTTGGTGTCTCGATGAATCTGGGTTCCGGTCGACGTGGGGTGGACATGGGGTCCTCGGCGATCCGGATCGCCGGCCTCGCCGAACGCCTCCGAGACCTTGGCCACACC
>JBATTW010000524.1:0-4151 GCA_049670805.1 Bacteroidota bacterium | reverse complement strand
ACATGACCTCAGAAGATCTGAAGATCGAAGGAATGTCGTGCGAGCACTGCGTGATGAGTGTAAAGAAGGAGCTGGAGAAGGTTGCCGGCGTTCGTGTTGAGTCAGTGGGGATCGGCAAGGCCCGTGTGCAGTACGACGAGTCCCGGGTTACACGTCAGGAGATCGCCCGAGCGATCGACGAGGCGGGCTACCAGCTCGTGGCTCAGTGAGCCGCCGATGCTACAAAGGCTGCTGGAAGGAGATATGACATATGGCTTCTGACAGGGACCGGTCAGTCCGGTCGTTGACGCTACCGGTTGAGGGGATGACCTGTGCGAGCTGCGTTCTGCGGGTGGAAAAGGCTATCAAGAAAGTGGAGGGAGTTGCCGACGCGGCGGTGAACCTTGCCGGAGAGAATGTCAGGGTTGAGTTCGATCCGACTCGGGTCAGCGTTGGGCAGCTGCAAGATGCAGTTGCAGGCTCCGGCTACACGCTCGTCACGCCAAAAGAGGCAGAGTCAGCGGACACCGATCCTGGAGGTGAATCGCCGGAGAAAAAGAAGGCTTTCCGCCTCCTTCGGAACGAACTGGTCCTCAGTGCTGCCCTGACCGTTCCGATCATGGTTCTCAGCATGCTGAGCATGACGGAATGGTACATGCGTGAGTTGCCCCTTTCCATGGATGCGACCAACAAGATCTTGCTCCTCCTGACTACTCCCGTGATATTTCTCTCGGGACGAAGGTTCTTCAGGGGTTTCTGGGTCACGGCGCGCCACTTGACGGCCGACATGAACACGCTGGTTGCCGTAGGAACAGGTACTGCATTTGCGTACAGCACGATCGCGGTCCTTTTCCCTGAGCTTATCAGCATGAACGGCAGTGTGCCCGACGTCTATTTCGATACGTCGGCCACCATAATCACGTTGATCCTGCTTGGCCGAATGCTCGAGATGTCCGCGAAGCGGAGGGCCTCCGATGCGATCGGGAGGCTTCTGGGTCTGCAACCAAAGACTGCCCGTGTCCTCAGGAACGGCACAGAGTCAGACATTCCGATCTCTGCCGTCGTCGCAGGGGACGTCATCGTGGTCCGGCCTGGCGAGAAGATTCCGGTTGACGGTGCTATCACGAAAGGGTACACCACCCTCGATGAATCCATGGTCACGGGAGAAAGCCTACCGGTGGAGAAGGGAGAGGGTGAGCCGGTTGTTGGAGGGACCATTAACCAGAACGGCAGCATCGAGTTCCGTGCGACTGCGGTGGGAAGAGATACGGTCCTGGCCAGGATTGTGAAGCTCGTGGAAGAGGCCCAGGGTTCCAAGGCTCCCATCCAGAGCCTGGCGGACAGGATCGCGTCGGTCTTTGTGCCTGTGGTGATTGCCATTGCGGTTGTGACGTTCGTTGTATGGTACGCTGTTGTGGGGGCTCCATTCACGCATGGGCTGGTGAACTTCATTGCCGTGCTCATCATCGCGTGTCCATGTGCCCTTGGACTCGCCACGCCAACCGCTATTATGGTGGGGACCGGAGTTGGTGCCAGGCTCGGTGTGCTTATCCGGAATGCAGAGAGTCTGGAGAGGACTCACCGGATCCGCACCGTGGTTTTCGACAAGACTGGAACGATCACCGAGGGGAAGCCGATCGTTACGGATGTGATGACCTTCAATGGATATGGTGCGGATTCGGTGATCGGCCGGGCCTCGTCCCTCGAGAGGAAGTCGGAACATCCGCTTGGTGATGCCATTGTCCGCTACGCGCAGAAGGAGGATGTTCCTGCTGGGAACGTGGATGGATTCCAATCGCTGACCGGGCTCGGCGTTGCAGGGACCGTTGATAATGTTCCGGTCATCGCAGGGAATCTCAAGCTGATGAAGGAATATGCCATCGAGACGGAAAGGGTTCAGGCGGAAGTTACACGCCTTGCAGGTGAAGGGAAGACCGCCATCATTGTTGCGATAGATGGAGAGGCGGCCGGAGTGATTGCAATCGCAGACACGATCAAGCCGACCTCACCCGATGCCATCTCGGCGCTGCACGCTATGGGGATCGAGACCGTCATGCTGACGGGAGACAATGAGCAAACTGCAAGGGCTATTGCTGCCCGAGCAGGCATAGATCGCGTTATCGCCGGTGTCCTGCCACACGAGAAAATCGAGCATGTCAAAGCCCTCCAGGGTAAAGGCGGGGTGGTGGCGATGGTAGGCGATGGGATCAATGATGCTCCTGCGCTTGCACAGGCGGACGTCGGGATAGCAATGGGGACGGGCACGGACATTGCCATGGAAGCCGCGGGCCTCACGCTCATGAACGGAGACCTCCACGGCGTCGCCCGTGCAATCCGCCTTTCCTCCCGTACACTCAGGACAATCAAGCAAAACCTCTTCTGGGCGTTCATTTATAACGTGATTGGCATCCCTCTCGCAGCGCTCGGCATGCTGAACCCGATCATTGCGGCCGGAGCAATGGCCTTTAGCTCTGTCAGCGTTGTGAGCAATTCGCTGCGGTTGAAACGGTTCAAAGGATGAAGGAGGGACGATGTTGGAAAACGAAGAACTCCATGCCTCGTTTCTCGTTGCCGATCTTGCGGGGTACACGTCGCTGCGGAGTGCTCCCCGTCGTGGGTCCGATTCGAATGAGATTCTGGGCTTGGTTCTCCATGCAGATGCGGGTTCTGGGCGTTTTCCGGATGACTCACAGGCATCACGGACCTGAGGGCACTCCTGCATAACCAATGCCTTCACCACCCTCACGATTCGATCTCGTAGTCCAAGGTGAGTTTGTCCCGCACGCCAATGTCTCCCGCAGGTCCACAGCACGGCTCTTTCCTTGACTCTTTCCTCCTCGCAGAATACCTTTTTCTGGGGGCGACCCATCCTCACAGCAGGTTCTTCCATACCCTCCAATGCAAGAGCGTTCCCGCCCCATAGCAAAGGAGCATTGTAGACCGAAAGCGGCACCATGAACAATTGTTGATGACAGGAATCAGACAATGAAGAAAGCCAATTTCCTCAAGATTGTATTTCTGGTCAGCTTCTGGACGCTCGCAGTAGCGTTCATCGTGGTGTTCACGGACGTTGTTCTCACATACGATGCACCCCGCTATGGGAGCCCACCCATCGCATTCGATTTCGGCCGCGTTCTGGTCGGCGGAGTACTTGTTTGCCTGATTGCGGGAGGCGCCATGGCAAGCTTCGAGGTCCTGTATTTCAACAGGCTGCTGCGCAAACAGCCCCTGGGGACAACGCTCCTGTTCAAGACAGCCTTCTATCTGGCGAACTCCTTTATCTTCACCTCGTTGACCGTGCTTTTCCTTACCAGCCAGAGAATCGACCAACCTCTTTTCCATGAGACAACCATTAGCCTGTTCATCAACTACGCCTTCACTCCCAAGGCGCTTCTGAACACGATATATCTGGGAATTGTCGTTGCACATTCTCTGTTCATACTCCAGGTGGCTGAGAAGTTCGGACAGGGAGTTCTGATGAACTTCCTGGTAGGTAAGTACCATCGCCCGAGAGAGGAAGTCCGAATCTTCATGTTCATGGACCTCAAATCTTCAACGGCATATGCTGAGAAACTGGGGCACACGAAGTACAGCCGGCTCATACAGGATTGCTTTTCCGATCTGACGGAGACTGTAACACGTCACAATGCCCAGATCTACCAATACGTCGGTGATGAAGTTGTCCTCACGTGGGATCTGGCGAAGGGGCTCGACAACAACAACTGTATCAACGCATTTTTTGATTATGACAAAACGCTTCAGCAAAGGGGAGGATACTACAGACAGCACTATGGCGTAATTCCGGAGTTCAAAGCGGGTGTGAATCTGGGAGATGTCATGGTTGCAGAAGTCGGCGAACTGAAGAAAGAGATTGCCTACCACGGAGATGCCCTGAACACCGCGGCACGTATACAGGAGAAGTGCAACGAGTTTGCGAAACGCATCCTGATCTCCGACAAGGTAAGGGATGCATTGAACGGTCATCCTGATCACGATTTTGGAGAAGTGGGGAGCATCAGTCTCAAGGGAAAAGAGAAGCCGGTGAACATCTACGAGCCTATCGCTCCCGCTTCATAGGCGCATAGCCGGCAATCCGGTACACCACCTATCACACAACGGAGTGAAGAACATGACAGATGAGTTTGATCACCCTGGGAAAGAGAAGATAAAGG
>JBATTW010000523.1:0-3423 GCA_049670805.1 Bacteroidota bacterium | reverse complement strand
CGTCAGGACCATCCTGCACAAGGTGTACGGGCTGAAAAGAAAACGAAACGTCCTGGTGAGTTTTCTCCATGACGTTTTCTTTGTCATTGTTGCCTTTGTCCTGCTTATCGCGACGAATCTCGCCATCTGGATGGTGTCGGTGGTCGGTGAGATGATGGCGGATATCCCGACGCTGAGGGGCCTGTCGATTCCCGAGGTCGCCAACGCGATCCCGACGACAATTGTTTTTCTGGTGACCGCGATCATGTTCTACATCATCTACGGTCACATCACTGACATGAAGCCTCCTCGAGCCGCGGCGATCGTTTCGACCATAACGATGACGTCCCTCTGGGTGATCTCGGGGAAACTCTTCAGTCTCTATCTGGGCGGATTCTCGGCGATCGGAAGCATCTACGGTCCCTACGCCTTCCTGCTTGTCCTGCTTCTCTGGATATACTACTCCAGTTTGATTTTTGTCCTGGGAGGGATCGTGGGACAGGCGTACTGGGAGACCCTCTACGCGACGACACATGAGAAAGACAGCCATGTCAAAGAAGCCACTTGAACATCTCCGATCTCTGAAAGAAGCGGCGTTGAAGGGTGGGGGGCAGGAGCGGATCGACGCCCAGCACAAAAAGGGGAAGCTTACGGCGCGCGAGCGGCTTGCGATCCTTCTGGATGAAGGATCGTTTGAGGAGATGGACATGCTCGTGGAGCATCGCTCCTACGACTTTGGTCTGGAGAAGCAGCGGTACCTGGGGGACGGTGTCGTCACCGGTACGGGCACGATCGGGGGGCGGCTGGTCTGTGTGTTCAGCCAGGATTTCACCGTCTTTGGAGGCTCGCTTTCAGAGGCCCACGCCGAGAAGATCGTCAAGATCATGGAGATGGCAATGAAGGTTGGTTGCCCGGTCATCGGCTTGAATGACTCGGGGGGCGCGCGCATACAGGAGGGTGTCGTAAGCCTGGGGGGGTACGCGGAGATTTTCCTGAAAAACACCCTTGCATCGGGCGTGGTGCCTCAGATCTCGGCGGTCATGGGCCCCTGTGCCGGGGGCGCTGTCTACTCGCCCGCGATCACCGATTTCACGCTGATGGTGCGAAACACGAGCTACATGTTTGTCACCGGGCCGAACGTCGTGAAGACCGTGACGCACGAGGATGTCTCCTCGGAGGAGCTCGGTGGCGCTCTGACGCATGCAACGAAGAGCGGTGTGGCACACTTCGCCTGCGAGAACGAGGTGGAGTGTCTGGAGACTCTCCGAAAGCTGGTGAGCTACATACCGTCCAACAACATCGATGATCCGCCGCGTGTGGAGTCTACCGATGACACGAATCGGCGGGACCCCGAACTCAACACGATCGTTCCGGAGAATCCGAACAAACCGTACGACATGAAGTCCGTGATCCATAAGGTGGTGGATACAGAGACGTTCTTCGAGGTCCACGAAAACTACGCGGAGAACATCGTTGTCGGATTTGCCCGTCTCGCCGGGAAGTCGGTCGGGATCGTGGCCAACCAGCCGGGAGTTCTTGCCGGCGTGTTGGATATCGAGTCCTCCAGAAAGGGGGCCAGGTTCGTTCGGTTTTGTGACGCGTTCAATATTCCCCTCGTGGTCTTCGAGGATGTCCCGGGGTTTCTTCCGGGCACCGACCAGGAGTGGCGGGGGATTATCACCAACGGGGCAAAGCTCCTCTACGCCTTCTGCGAAGCAACCGTACCCCGGGTGACCGTCATTACGCGCAAGGCGTACGGCGGGGCGTACGATGTTATGAACTCGAAACATATTCGGGGGGATATGAACTTCGCCTGGCCGGGAGCCGAGATTGCTGTCATGGGCCCGAAGGGCGCAGCGGAGATCATATTCAAGAGGGAGATCGAAAGCGCTCCGGATCGAGCAAAGGCACTCTCTGAGAGGGAGAAGGAGTACCGGGAGAAGTTTGCCAACCCCTACCTGGCTGCGAGCAGGGGGTATGTCGATGATGTCATCGAACCCAGCGAAACGCGGCCCCGCCTCATCCGTGCTCTCCAGATACTGGAGAATAAGGTGGATTCCAACCCCAGAAAGAAGCACGGAAACATCCCCCTCTGAAAACCGCTTGATTCTACACGTTTGATTGGGTACCTTTTGGCACGTTATGTGCACACATCATGTGTGTTTAGACGGTTAAGGTGAAGACGAACAGGAGGTCTATGCGGTTACGTTCCGGTATTGGAGTGGGTCTGTTGCTTGTCCTGATTGGATGTTCCTCGCAACAGACGGTAGAGAAGTCCACAACTGAGAGAAGTCCGGAGCCGCCGCAGGAGCCTTTGGCCACGGAAATCTTTGCGGAGAGCCTCGCTGTACCCCTTCCGGTCGAAGAGACCATCATCCCGAGCGATTCCCTTATCAGTGCGCTGCTTGAGCGCGCTCGCCTGCACTATCTTTCGGCGATGAGCGCACAGTACAACGGGGATTCCGTCCGCTCCACGATGCAATTCGAGGAGGCTATTTCGCTCCTGGACGAGCTGAGTTTCGTTCCGGGGATCGAGAGCAGCTCGGAGTTCAATGATCTGAGCAAGGCTGTTGTGGAGGACTACGGACTCTACATCGCCAATATCGATACGCTGAGTCCGGGGAGCTCCGTCTTCGCGTTGCGCGAAAAGCTGACCCAGCTGATCGAGCTGACCGATTCGGCAGGCGCGTTGATCCCCAGCGATCTTATCCAGGGGACCACCGTCCCGCTGGTTGTCAACCGACTTGTGGAGCAGAACATCGCGTTCTTCGAGGGGAAGGGCCGTGAACACATGGAGCGGTGGCTCTACCGGGCCGGACTATATGTCCCGATGATGAAACGGATCTTCGCCGATGAAGGGGTGCCGGAGGAGGTGGTCTATCTCTCCATGGTGGAGAGCGGGCTCAATCCCCGGGCGCGTTCCTGGGCGCGGGCCGTCGGGATGTGGCAGTTCGTGAGGGGCACGGGTCGCATGTACGGTCTGAGAGGTAACTACTGGTACGACGAGCGGAGAGATTTCGAGAAGGCGACGCGTGCGGCCGCGCAGCATCTGAACGACCTTTATGAGGAATTCGGTGACTGGTATCTTGCCATTGCGGCGTACAATTCGGGAGCCGGGCGGATCTACCGCGGCATCCGGAGAAGTGCTTCGACCGACTTCTGGGAGATGAGGCAATACCTGCCGCGTGAGACCCGAAACTATGTCCCGCAGTACATTGCGGTAACGATCATTGTATTGAATCCCGAAGCTCATGGATTCGGGCACGTCAAGCCGGCGCCTCCGCTCCTGTACGAGTTCGTCACGGTGGATGACTGTGTGGACCTCAAGATCCTGGCCCGGTGTGCCTCGACCGACGTCTCCACGCTCCGGGATCTGAACCCTGAACTCATACAGTGGTGCACACCCCCCGGCACAAAAGAGTATCGGCTGCGCGTTCCCTCCGG
>JBATTW010000522.1:0-5639 GCA_049670805.1 Bacteroidota bacterium | reverse complement strand
CTTCCGGGTAGATTCCCGGCGTGATGGTAGCGCCTGTAGCACCGCGCTTCGATCAGGCAGGGACCTGCTCCGACACGAATGTCACGCGACACCACAGTCAGGAGTCCGTAGATCCCCACGACATCGTTGCCGTCGATCCTGTATCCTTTCATGCCGTAGGAAGCGGCCCGCAAGTAGAGGTCCTCGACCGCGCACGCATGCCGCAGGGGTGTCGCGACCGCATACGCATTGTTCTCAATGAAGCACACGAGGGGAAGATGCCACAGACCGGCCAGGTTGCATGCTTCGTGGAAGGAACCGATGTTGGTTGCCCCGTCCCCGAAGAAACAGACGACGATATTGCCTGTTGCCCGGAATTTCTCAGCGAACGCGGCGCCCGCAGCGAGCGGGATGCCGCCGCCGACGATCGGATTGGAGCCCAGGAACCCGGCTTCCGCATAGCGGAGATGCATAGAGCCGCCTCTCCCGGCACAGTAGCCGGAGGCGAGACCCATGATCTCCGCCAGAGTCCTATCCAGCACCTCCTGGCCGGCAGGAGGGAACGGATCACGGACGGGATTCCACCCGCCCGGCAAGGCGAACTGGAGCGCCTTCGCAAGGAATTCATGATGTGCCCTGTAGGTCGCAACTACCTTGTCTGATGGCCGCAGGGCCGCAACAACACCTGCGGCAACTGCCTCTTGGCCCACGCTGGTGTGCACCGGCCCCCAAACACAGTCTTCGCCTTTCAGACGAAGGAGCGCGTGTTCGAACTCGTTGATGAGTACGATGTCGAAGAGCAGGCGCGCGGCGGTCACAGGATCCAGATCCTTGAGATCGCTTTCCTCGGACCGCCAGTCCTCGAATGCCTGCTCCGGTGTGAGTGTGATCTTCTGCATCTCTTAGTCCATGATGAACCCGCCGTTCACGTCAATGATTTCTCCCGTGATGTACCGGGATCGTTCCGACGCGAGGAAGAGGATCGCTTCGGCGATCTCTTCCGGCTCCCCGTATCGCTTGAATGGAATCTTCGCGGCAAACTCCTCATTCGCCTTCTCTCCCCAGGCGTCCGTCATTGGCGTCTTCGTATGTCCCGGGCAAACGGCATTCACGTTAATGTGGTACGGCGCGGCCTGAAGCGCCAGGCTCTTCGTGAAACAGATCACTCCCGCCTTGCTTGCCGCATAATGAGCGCCGACCACCAAGCCCCCGATCTTTGCCGAGGCCGAGGCCATGTTAATAATCTTCCCTCGCTGCTGGCTCTTCATGTGCCGGAAGGCCTCCCGGGAGAGGAGGAACACACCCCGGAGATTCACCGCGAGGACCCGGTCCCAATCGGGGACCGTGATGTCGATGATCGGAGTCTCCTTCGCAATCGCCGCGTTGTTCACCACGATATCGAGCCCCCCCAGGTTCTCCACGGTCGAACGCACGAGTTCAACAATCTGTTGTTCTTCCGACACATCCGCGGCGATCGCCAGCGCCCGGCCGCCGCGTTGCTCCACTTGATCAGCCACCTCCTCCACTACCTCCCGCCGCACATCCACCAACACAAGCGCTGCCCCTTCATCGGCAAAGAGTCTAGCCGCCGCCCCACCGATGGCTCCGCCCGCACCCGTGATGATCGCCACCCTTCCCTTCAGTTCCATGGGTCCTCCTGTATGAGAGGGAGTGTTTCCGATGCCCGTTTGAGCACGGTAATGGCCGCCGCGTCGTCCCCGACCACCCGGAGCGCCATTGACAAAGCAGTGGGAGGATCAGGAGCGTATTCCAGGTTCACTTGTCGCACAACGGCCGGGGCGATCCCGTCGGTGACGAGAATGCAGGTAACATCTCTCTCGATGGTCGCCTCGGCGACCTGGATCATGTGCACCGCGGCCACGCGGTGGGTGAACTTCCCCTGTTCCACCAGGCGGAGGATCTCCTGTTTGGAGCGGTACCCGAAGCGGAGGATCTCTTCTCCGTGAGTAACTGATAGTCCTTCATAACAGGGCGAGACGATGATGACGACGCCGCCGTCACGCACGGCAAGTGCCGCGTTGTCCAGCGCCTTGTTTACCTGCCAAAACTCGATGTCGAAGGGGTACCCGTCTGCGATCACGATGTCGGCCTTGCGGGGCAGCGTGACCGTGTGTGCCTCCAGCGCGCGGGTCACACCTCTTCTGTGCGCCTCGATGGGATGGCCGTAGACAGCGCCACAGATTCTCCCTTCGCCGTCGAGGACGACATTCAGAATCGCATCCAGGCCTGCGGCCATTGCGGAATTGTCAATGGCTTCGCGGATCGGGTTGTCGCGGCGTCCGATCACTTCCTTGGCGGGAATGCCGACCCTTACCCAGTGGAAGTCCGCGCTGGTCTTGGGCCCGCAGAGACCGGGGATGATGATGTTGCAGCCCCCCGTAAAGCCGCAAACATCCATCGGCATAATCTGGCCCAGACCGATGACGAAATCGAACTCGCGCATCTTCTTGTTTACCCAGACATCGATGCCCGGGGGCACGTGACCGGCAAAATACAAATTGCCCGGATCGGTCCATTCGTGGTTGGTGACCCTGAATGCATCGACGATTCCGCTGCCGAGCTTGTCCCGTATCTCCTGATCGGACATCAGCCGGTGGGATCCCAGCGCCATGATGATCTCCACCGATCCTGCGGGTATCCCGGCTCGTGTGATCTCATCAAGAACAAGCGGCAGCATCGCGTGTACGGGGGTCGGCCGGTGATGATCGTCAGAAACAATCAGGACGCTCCGTTTCCCCCGCAGGGCCTCCGACAGGCGCGCGCCGCCAATCGGTTGTGCCATGGCGGAAGCGAGCATCTCCTGCTCGCTCTGCCCAGATGTCGTCAGCGGTGGGGAAAACACTCCCAGGAGATTCCGCTCAGGGATCTCGAGCGGCGTCACGTGCGCATAGGGAAAGCGAATTGTGGCCATGACCTGCGTTCCGCCGCTTCGTTCAGCCCGTGCCCGCGAACTGGCTCGAGGATCCCAGTCCCTCGCTCCCGAGTCCCTGATACCCCCCATCAACAGGGAGATCGGCTGCCGTGATGAAGGCGGCGTCATCGCTCAGGAGGAAGAGGATCGCGGCCGCAACCTCAACGGGCTCCCCCAGACGCCGCAGCATGTGGAAGGCCCCCCAGACCGGCTCCCACTTCGCCCTGTCACCTCCTGCAGCTTTCGTGACCTCCCTCGTCCAGATCCAGCCCGGGCTGACACTGTTCACACGTATCCCGTACGGCGCCAGATCGAGCGCCATGCACCGCGTCAGGTTGGCCACCGCCCCCTTTGCGCTGTTGTATGTCCAGCGGTTCGGCTGCGCGATACGGGCTGAGACGCTGGAGACATTGACGATCGCTCCGCCACCTGCCTTGTTCATCGGCTCAGTGACGCTGGCAGCCATCGTCGCATAGGCGATCGGCCCGACCAGGTAGGACCTCTCCCAATCGCTTCGGTCAGCGTCCTTCCCCTTTGCCACAAAGGAGAATGCGTTGTTCACCAGGAGATGCACCGTGCCCCATCGCCGGAGCGTGGCCTGGACGGCCGCTACACAGAATGCTTCCTCCGCCATGTCACCGCCAACGAAGAGCACATCATATCCCTCCTGCGTCAGCGCGTACTCGACCTCTGCCCCCAGGTCCGGTTCGATGCCGGTGAATGTCACAGAAGCCCCCTCCCTGCAGAGTTCCCGGACCGTCGCAAGGCCGATGCCCGCGGAGCCGCCGGTGACAATGGCGATTCTTCTCTGGAACCTCCCCTTTATCGGCGTTCTCTGGTTCATGACTTCATAGCCTCGTATGTGGAGTTCATATCCCGGCCAGCCGGCCGGGAACCCGGGGGTCATAGAGAGGAAGCAGGATATCGGCTTCCTTCACGATGCGTTCATATGCCTGCATGCACTCTTCCAGGCTCTCCATAATCCCGAGCGGGATCATCTTCTCGACATTCTCGTACTTGAAGAACGAGTCGGAGGCAAGGACTCTCCCCTTCGCGGAATCGATCACATAGGCCATCGATGAGCGGTGATGAACGCCCGTCCAGAAAGCACGAATCCCAGGGAGAACTTCCTCCTCATCAGCGAGAAGGCGGAGTTTGCCCGGTGCTTCGATCTCCAGGTACTGGAGGACCTCGTCGGGAATGCGCAGCTTTCTGGGTATGTGTATGGGATACTTCGGCGCGTGGAAGTCTTCGATCCATCCGCGCTTTGAGAGACAGATCTGTGCCCTCGTAAAGAGCGGGATGTTCCCGGTCGCATACGCCTGAAGCGGTGTGAGGAGCACATAGTTGATGTCCTCAGGTTTCAGTCCGATGCGGGCAAGTGCCTTGTCCGGCCGCTCCTCCTCCTGGCGCACCATCTGGGAGCGTTCGTCGATTGCTTCCTTCCACACGGCATTCAGGGCGGTCAGGTCTTTCGGGGGACCGGTGTTGATGATCACGTTCTTCCCCCCTCCCCGTATCACCACCATCCAGAAATAGAGGGTTTCCCAAGTGTCCCAGTGGCTCATCCAGTAGACTTCGGGACCAGGCACCTGGCATTGCCCCATCTTCAGGACCTGCACGTCGTAGTTCATAGACGTTCCTTTCACCGGGTTGCGATCATCGGGAGGAGAGCTTGCATGCAAGCCACCTGGCGCACCCTCCATGGCGTTCTCTGTGAGCCGGCGGGAAAAAGACGAATGAATATAAGCAGTGCCAGCCCCAAATGCCAACTCGCTGCCCGGTGCATCCCCTTGCACAGGCAAAGCTGGAACCTGCTCCTTTCCCAGCACATTTCCAGAAGAATTGAGAAGATTCTTGGGAGCTCCCCTGGCCACGAAGGATCTCGTCCGCCTGTTCCCTTGCTCGAGGCACACGATGAATTCTGTTCCCACCGTCGGCGAGCCTGGCCCTCCGCACCGCCCGCTTGAAGCGCCGGGTGAGGTGGTCTTCCCTGACCTTTTCTCCGTGGAATGTGAAGACGTAGTCGGACCGCGTCCTGCCCCGCCTCCCCCGGAGAATGCACATCGCAATCTCGTTGAGCGGAACGACTCTCCGCTTCCCCTGCTTGGTCTTGAACGTGGGAGAACTCTGGACGAGAACCATCTGTCGCTCCAGGTCCACGTCCGCCCGCGGAGGTTCAGTACTTCGGCCCTCCGCAGTCCGGTCACCGCGGCAAAGACGATCACCTCCTTGAGCCACGCCTCGGTGATCGAGTCAAGGAGCTGTTGAAACGACTCCTTTGTGAAGAAGATAGGTGACACTTCCGCAACGGGAAGGGGAGTGCACCCTTTCGTGGGGTTCTCGGCGAGGAGCTTCCAGCGGATCGCGGTGTTGAAGGCTGCCCTGAGCGCCCGAAGCTCGATGTTCACTGAGATCGGCCTAATCTCTTTCGCCCTCATGACTTTGAACTTGTTAGACACATTGACACTTCATGACAGCCGCTGAAGCGGACGTCCAATGGCAGCCACTTCTGGCTGGCATGGCCGGTCAAGGTCTAACAGCTTCTGGCAGCAACTCTTGTTGGTGGAGAGTATGCTGCAGGGACATTCATGGCCACTTGGGATGCATCAGGACTGCCAAGCGGCGTGTACTTCTACCGGCTGACTGGGGATGTATCAGAATTAGTTGAACTTGGGTCTTGAAAACAGACATGGCGAGTAGTACTCTGAGGTGACGACCGGAAAAT
>JBATTW010000521.1:0-2147 GCA_049670805.1 Bacteroidota bacterium | reverse complement strand
GCGCGGTGGAATCCTGGCTGTATATCTGCGCAATTGCAAACATAGCCAAAGGAGCGTACCGGCTCTCCGCATGTTCTTCCACCACCAGTGAATACCAGTACCGTGCTGAATCAGTCACATTGATCGTATTGAAGAAGAGACCCCCCATTTCGCTCCTGCTCCCCGCAAGAAGCGTATTGAGCGTGTCCAGAGAAAGAACCGGTCCTTGCGGCCGGGCTGCGGGGCTGTCAGCCGCGCTTTTCGAGGTATCCTCTTCTTCGACTTCGGGAGGAGGCGGCTCGACAGGGTTGAGAAGAGCGGTCCGGAGGCTGTCGTACCTCTGCACCTCCGACAGAATCTTGAAATAGCTGTCCATGTAGTCCGCCCGTCGCAACATCTCCCGCATGATCTTTGCCTGGGGAAACACTCTCCTTCCCCTGGTGTACTTTACGTGTGCCGAATCATACAGACCGAAACGCTCCTCGTAGATCTTTCCCATCTCAAATACCGCGTTCGCGGCCGGTTCGGTGCGGGTGTATGCCGTGTCAACATAACCGTACGTTATCAGGGCCTGATCCAGATCGTTGGCGTCTCTCAGGATATGCCCCATCTCCAGATCAATCTCCGGGAAGAACTCCCTGTAGTTGTCGTCTGTTCGGAGATCGTCCAGCTCTTCCAGGGCACCGTCGGGATCTCCCTGCTTGGCAACCATGCGGGCAGCGCCAAGGTAGCCTTCGTATTCGCCAACATACTGACTACTCGAGCTGGCCGCCTCGTCATAGGCATCTTCCGCTCTCTCGTAGTCTCCCGCCTGGTCCAGAAGATCTCCCAGCTTCAGAAAGAGGGTTGCCCGCTGATCCCGGTTCCCCTCCAGTTTTGACGCTTGGATCAGCTGGTCGATTGCCAACTCGTAGGCCTCAGCGTCGATGTCCAACTCGGCAAGGATGGCCAGAGCTTTCGCCTCTATCTGGTCCTCTCCCTCCTCACGTGCCATACGCGTGAGACCCACGGCTGTTTCCGTGGCCAGTACAGTGTTCTTCGCCTTGTAGTAGGTATAGGCCAGCATCATCCGGGCCTCGAACACGAGGCCGCTTTCGGGGTTCCCCTCGATCAATTCGTTGAACTTCCTCTCCGCCCTCTGGTACTCTCCCATGTAGTAGTAGGATTTTCCGATCATCAGGAGGGCGTCATCCACGAGATTTGATCCCGGGCTGTTAAAGAGGATCTTTGAGCACTTCTCGATTACTGAGTTGAACTTGTTCTTGGTCGGAGGAGGGCAATGGTCAACCGCAATGTAGTTCCGACCGGTGTACCTGGTATCCGGAAGATTCCATACCTCGTTCTCGGCCTCGTCGAAGATTCGCTGTGCGTTGTAGTACGTGTTAAAATAGGAGGTAATAGAATCCCACATCGAGCACCCGGGGAGGAGTGCGACGAGGATTACCAGGAGTGAAAACGAGAAGGATCTGAATGCATTTGGCAAATCTTAGGCTCCACCTACATATAACAGTTGAAAAATATGGAGTTTTGGAAGAAAAGTCAACGTTGCCCGTTAAACCCTATCCCCCCTCCGCGGGTCAAACAGTTGAGCATTCGAGAATAGACGGTCCACAGTTGAGAATAACTAAGGAGAACCACCATGTATCGATCACTTGTTGCCGTTCTCGTTCTGGCGCTTGGCGCAAGCGCTCTCGCCTTTGGCCAACCCTACAGGCAACGTTCCGAGAGAGATCGGGAGAGGAGCCGGGCTGAGCCTTTCATCGAAAGTCTGGACCTGACCGATGAGCAGAAGACCCAGATGCACGAGCTGAGGTTCAACCAGCAGAAATCGCAGGTGCAGAGAGAGTCAAAGGTCAAGCTCGCCCGGATCGAGCTCAGGGAGCTGATGATGGCTGACAATCCGGACCGGAGCGCGATCGAGAAGAAGACAAAAGAGATCTCCGACCTCCAGTATCAGGCCAAGCTGGATATGATCGACCATCTGTTCAAGGTCCGCTCTATCCTGACGCCTGAACAGCAGGAGAAGTTCAAAGGACACATGCTCCGTGGTGGGGGGGGATTCAGGGGTCATCGCCCCGGAATGGGCAGAGGCTGGGGAGATCTTGAACCCGAAGCGACGCCGGACTTCGGGTCCATGGAAGAGTAGAAAAAAGGGTGCCGCTTCTTTG
>JBATTW010000520.1:0-2202 GCA_049670805.1 Bacteroidota bacterium | reverse complement strand
GAACGATTCCCTTCCCAGGGACATTGTTCCGCCCGCCTCCCTTACGGATGGGAGTGACGGTCCCTCCGGTCTGAACCCTCGCACGTGGTTCACAATCTGACCGATTTCTTCTTCCAGGAGTCCCGAGAGGATCGGGTTCCATGATTCCATCCGGCTTGTCCCACGGCCGGTCCACACAGCGAATTCGATGAGATCGCGAGAGGCCACCGCCTGGAAATCCACGTTTCCGATGGAGGGTGCTCCGTACGGGTGCTCCCCGAAATCCTTTCCCTCTCCGTTGCTACCGTGACAGGCTGAACATATGAGAAGATACGCCTCCCGGCCTGCGTGCAGAGCTCTCCGCGATCTGAACTCCTGGAGAACTTCGGACGTGTAGTAGTTCAGCGGTAGAGAGGGGTTGAACTGCCCGAGGGCAAACGTGACGAGAGATTCCATCTCGCGTTCCGGCAGATCAAATGCGGGCATGGAGGAACCGGGAGAAACGCCCCCGGGGTCACGGAAATGCTCTCTGAGCCAGTTGACGACGGAGTGATCACCTTCTATGTGGCTGAAGTTGTAGTGGTGTCGACTCTTTCTCCCCTGGTCTGTCAGGTCCGGTCCGACGTGGCCGCCCACACCCCGGAGCTTGTGGCATCCCAGGCATCCTTCGCGGCGGAAGAGATCAAGTCCATTCTGTAGCGTCTCCGTGCCATCTGATGGAAGCGCGTCGGCGAAGATGGAAAGATGACACTGGGCGCAGAGCGCCTCTACATACTGAAGTGAGACAGACGGGTCGTGTCCCTCAGCGCCACACACGTCTTGAACCTCCAGAATTCGCCCACTTCCTTTGTGACAGAGCGTGCACCCGAACTTCTCCGGTGGGTGGGTGGTGAGATAGTCGCCGCTGTGAGACGAGAACGGAACACGGTCTTCATTTCTCCCCTCCTCTTCGATCCCCAGGTGGCACGTAATGCATCGGTCCACCCGGAGCTCACGGGAGAGAACGAGCTGTCGAACTTCGACAGGGAATCGTTCCGCCTCGTCACGCTGCTGGTCGTCTTCAGCCCGGGCTATAAGGATATTCCGATACTCGCTCTGCAATGCCTGCCACGGAAGACCGTAATGGTCGGTAGCAGCAGCAAAAAAGAAGACAGCGACGCAGACGATCGCTGAGATGACCGTGAGGTATCTATAGAATCTGATCAGTTTTTCTTCCATGGCCACGCGTCCGATCAGGGCCCCGGCATGCCAGCTGGATTCCAGTAGAACTCCCAGTCGGGACCCCGGAACCAGAGCCCGATCGCCGTGAAGAGCAGGATCCCCACGAGCGAGGAGGTGAAGAGCGATATCATCGCAAGTCTCGTTGACCCCGTGGTGCGGAGTATTCTTGTTCCGAAAAGCAGGTAGGCAAGCGCAACACAGGACCCCGGATTCAGCAGAATGTTCAGAAGGTCGGGGAGGTTCGGAAACCAATCATGGACCCAGCCGAATTGTATCGCCACCGCGACAAGGCCCACCGTAATGACAAGCGCGAAGAGAGCGGATGACCCTGCAACCTGCCGACCCGTAACTCCGGAGAACCAGATTCCGATATGGTCTTTTTCTCTCTCCACGAATGGGATCGCCAACAGAAGAATGAAGAAGAGTAACGGTATGGCAATCCCGCCGGCAAAGGCCGAGTATGAGACGAGTTCCTGTACTCCCAGGAAGTACCATGGTGCTTTCGCGGGGTTCTCCGGCGACGACGGATCGGCAATCTCCCTGAGTGGGGCGTCCAGGAGGAACGAAACCGCTGCGAGAGCGGCGATGGTGACCATCAGAACGGCTGCTTCAGCCCAGAGAGCCGCCGGCCACGCCAGAATCGAAGGCTCACCTCTTGGACCGTTTCCGGGAAGGTTTCCGCTCCCCGGTCCGGAGCCACTGCGAAGAACGATCTCGTCTGCGTCTCCGGGTCGACTCAGTCCACCATCCTTTCGAATTCTCCAGAAGTGGACCAGTATGAGAATGCCCGTGATCAGGGGGAGAAGCACAATGTGCAGAAGGTAGAACCGGATTAGAGCGTCCTGCCCGACTGTCTCCCCCCCCAGGAGGAGGGATTTGATGAATCCACCCGGGTCGAACCAGCCGGTTGTACCAAGTATGTCCGTCATCTCCCGAACGGAACCGAGGATATTGGTGCCGATCGTGACTGCCCAGAACGCGAGCTGATCCCAGGGGAGGAGG
>JBATTW010000519.1:0-4541 GCA_049670805.1 Bacteroidota bacterium | reverse complement strand
GTGTAGACCCCACCCTGTCTGATGGCTCCATTTATCGATACGGTTCGCCTCGGGACAAACTGCGTATCGGCATAGACAACAACGCTGTCTTCGTTCTTCAGGAGGAGATTGTGCAGGAGATCACCTTCGAGGGCCAGCCGCGGATTGAACCCGTAGACCTGTCTGCGCAGATCCGGTAGCATCCGGAACAAGGTGCCCCGCTCGGCAAACGTTGCTCGCCGAAGGCTGTCCGCTGCCATGACGAGATCACCGATGCGCATCTCCGGTATCAGTTCAAACGGCCCGGGCTTCTTGACGCTCCCCGCAATTGTCACCCGGTTCACCGGGTAATCGGTCACACGGAAGAAGGTCACAATATCACCGTTCTCCAGATCGCGCCGGCTGTTCAGCAGGTCCCCGACCTGGTTGAACCAGAGATCAAAATCGAGCACGTCCTCCTCGTAGATACCCCGTTGATCGAAAGGAACGAACCGCTGCACATGCACCCGCTCGAAGTAGGTGTTGAAACGAAGACCACCGGCCATGGAAACAAGATCACCCAGCGACTCCCCTTTCTTGAGCTCGTAGATGGCAGGTCGCATTATTTCGCCAACCACGGCTACCCTCCTCCCGACCGGCCGCACATGGACCACATCTCCATCCTGAAGCTGGAAGCTCCCACCCTGCTCTCCGCGAAGGATGAAGCTGTAGAGATCAACCGTACGAACCGCCTTCCCACCTCTGACGATCCTGACTTCACGGAGCGTCCCGTCGACACGGGGTCCGCCAGCGGCGTAGACAGCATGGAGGACAGTGGACATCGAAGGCATCGGATAACCGCCGGGTCTCAGGACCTCACCCATTACCAGAACCTGAATCGTCTTGAGCTTCCCGAGAGAGACATCCAGGAAGCTGTTCGCCCCTGCGTCCCCATCCATCAGGCCGGAGTAGATGGAGGACATCCGGCGCAGCAGCTTGGTCCGAAACTGATCAATGGTCTGCCCGCGAGCTGATACCGGTCCAATGTCCGGTACGACGACGTCTCCATCCCGGTTCACCGTAAGCTGGTAGTTGAGCCTGGTTTCTCCCCAGACAGAAACCAGGACTTCGTCTCCCGGGCCTAGCGCGTATGATGGAGGTGTCGCGACAAAGACCGACGGCGCGAACGCAGTCGGCGGATACCGAAAGATGTCAAACCCGAACGGCTGGATCAGGCTATCAATTCCCACCCGATCGTGGAAACCCGGAACAAAGAGGGGCTCGAGAGGTTGCGCTGCAGCACGCTGCAGCAGTGCAGAATCCGGTACTGCAGATTCCAGGGGTTGAGGCTGGAACTTCTGTACGTCGGCCTGCCCGGCCATGGAGAGCTGGAGGAGATACTGATCCACACTGATCCCCATCTCCTCTGCCTTCCGTATGGCGTCGTCAATCGTCATGCCCCTCCGCTGGAGCCACCGCTCCAGCTCCTGAGGCGACATCTTACTGAGTTGCCTCTCCAGCGCCGCTTGGTTCGTGGGTGACGTCTGGCAATAAGCCGGCGGTGACTGGAACATCCAGACCGCGGCAATTACTGCAGCATAACAAATGAAGAATAGTGGACGTTTTCGACGCATCGCGACTGATACCTATTGCGTTTTAGGAACGAATTCGGGAAATTGGGTGCTGCAATAACCGAATGAACAGGTAATCTGCATGCGCATCGGCATAATATCAGACATTCACGGCAATCTTCCCGCCCTCGAAACAGTTCTCGAAAAGCTAAAAGAACTCAAGGCTGATACCATCTGCTGTCTGGGTGACACTGTCGGCTACGGGCCCTTTCCCAACGAGTGCCTTGCCCTGGTTCAGGAGGCTTGCGACGTGGTCCTCAAGGGGAATCACGACAGTGGCCTGATCGGCGAGACGGCCCTGACCGATTTCAACCAGTACGGCGTCCAGGCGATTCTCTGGTCGCAGAAGATCGTCAAGGAAAAGAACGTCTCATATCTCAAGTCGCTCCCCTTCTCAAAGGAGAAGCACGGTCTGACATTCGCTCACGCTTCCCCTGCAGAACCGGAAGACTGGACGTACGTTCTGACCGTCAGGGCCGCCAAAGAGGCGTTCACAGCATTCTCCACGGACCTCTGCTTTATCGGGCACACACACGTTCCGGTCGTCATCGGTGAAGACGCCTCCATCAACACGTACCAGCCGGGGGAGCGATTCATCATCAATGTGGGGAGCGTGGGCCAGCCTCGCGACGGCAACCCGAATTCGGCTTTTGGCCTCTACGATACGGACACCGGAGCCTATGAGCTGACGCGTGTTCCGTACGATATCGAGCGGACCGCAAAGGCGATCGAGGGAGCAGGTTTGCCAAAGTTCCTGGCGCTGAGGCTATTTCAGGGGATTTGATATACAGCCAGCACCGAACAAAGGGTAAATTGCAAAAATCACCTCAAAGAGTCAAGGAGGTGGTTTTTGCACCCGCTGTTGATAAGCGTCCCCTTTTTTGCTATCTTTTTGCGGATTTAGCTGCAGTCCCCCTGTACGGAGGGGTGGGTGAGTGGCTGAAACCAACGGTTTGCTAAACCGTCGTATGGGCTTAAACCTGTACCGAGAGTTCGAATCTCTCCCCCTCCGCAGCTACGCACAGACGCCCGGACATCGATGCCCGGGCGTTGACATTTCTGCCGATCTCGCGCTGGACCAGAAGACGGACCGCCCGGAAACCAATGTCTGCAATACTCCGAAAAGCGAAGCGACTGCTGAATGGGACAGCCAACCTGGCCCGGGGGTATAATCTCTATGTCAACAGAGAGAAACTCCGGCTGATTGACCAGACCTTTTCAATCGTGGCCCCCGACGCCAGTTCATTTGCCGATCTGGGAGGCGTCTGGAGGGTAAATGCCGCTTATGCCCGCTACATCATAAAGCGCTATCCGGTCGAAAGGGGTGTCCTGGTTGACACAGACTATCCTGGGTGGCTGATGAAAAGACTGAGGAGAATTCCACGTCTGGATGTTATCAGCGGCGACTTCGCTTCACCTGCGGCTGTTTCTGCAGTCGGGAAGGTCGACATCGCGATCTTCTTTGATGTCCTCCTCCATCAGGCAAACCCTCACTGGGACGATGTCCTGAGCCTCTACGCGAAAAGCACAGATTGCATCGTCATCTACAATCAGCAGTACGTAGCAGGCAGCAAATCCATCAGGCTTACCGATCTCCCCCTGGAGGAGTATACGACGTTGACATCTGAGAGAAGGGCGGAATTCTACAAGCAGGTCTATTCACACAGAGACGAAATCCACCCTGGATATCAGAAACCCTGGGGGGACATTCACAGCATCGCTCAATGGGGAATAACCGACGCCGACCTCCGGGAGCATATGGCGTCACTCGGGTACACGGAGAGGTACTTCAGAAACTACGGAAGGTTCCTGGATCTGCCTGCGTTCGAGAATCACGCGTTCATCTTCGCTCGCAAACGCCGCCTGCCTGCCTAACTCCTACTGTGCCGGGTTCACCGGCGAGCTGCTAAGATAGATCACCAGCTCCTGCCCGGCGTAAATCGTGTTTCGAGATAGATTGTTCCAGGCGCGAAGATCGGAGGTCTGAACCTCATGGGCGCGCGCTATGTCCCACAACGTGTCTCCCTTCTTCACGACGTAGACGATGCTCCTGCCGGATGTGCTGCTGGCGGAACCCTTCCCCTCCTCAGCCGAAACGATCTTGACCCGCTGAGCGTCGGGATAGATGATGAGATCCTTCCCCGCATAGATCCGGCTTCCGCTGATATTGTTCCAGAAACGGAGCTGCTCGATTGATACGTTGTGGTCCCGGGCAATATCCTCCAGCGTATCATTCGGCTTGATCCGGTAGCTTATGGCGTTAGGATTGGCAGACGCCATCGTGCGGACCACGTCGCGGGAAGCGTTGACCATCCTCTGCTTCTCTGCAAATGAGAGCCCGTCCACCTTTGCGTAGCGATCAGCCCGGCTCTTGGGTACCCAGACGGCGATCTCCTGTCCCACCCTGATCGGCCTTCCGTACGGGATGTAGTTCCAGTTGCGTACGTCGGCGGCCCGGCAATCGTACCACTCGGCGATGTGCCCGAGCGTGTCACCCGACTTCACGATATAGATCAGCTTCTCCCGGTTCTCTGTGTCGGCGGGAACGCTCTTCTTCGCCTTCACCAGTGCCCTCTCAACTCTCTCTGGATCAGGTGTGGGCCGCCTCCCCGATCGGGTCGATGAGGCGTCAGCAACCGCATAACGCGACGATCCTTTCGGGACCGGAATCACCAGCGTCTTCCCGATCCGGAGCCTCTTGGGCGAAGAGATCTTGTTTGTCTCCTGAATGATGCTGGAGGGAACCCCGTAGCGCTGCCCGATCTGGGAGAGGGTCTCACCGCTCCTGATCTTGTGAAGAACCCAGTCCCTCTTCTGATCGTCCGGTATCGCCGCATACTTCTCCTGGAAGCCCGCGCCGGAGCCGGAGGGAACGCGCAGCCGATACTCTTTTGTGCCGGGGGGTGTGCACCACTGTATGAGTTCAGGGTTCAGATCCCGGAGCGTGGAGAC
>JBATTW010000518.1:0-18851 GCA_049670805.1 Bacteroidota bacterium | reverse complement strand
CAAGCGCCATTATGCCGTAGCGGCTCACTCTCCCGAATGTGGGTCGGAGACCCGTGACGCCACACCGGTTGGAGGGGGAGACAATGGACCCCCAGGTCTCAGTACCGATGGAGAAGGCCACCAGACCGGCCACCGTCGCAGAGGCAGACCCCGCCGAGGAGCCGCTCGAGCCCTGATCCAGGTTCCACGGGTTCCGCGTCTTTCCACCGAACCAGACATCCCCCCAGGCAAGCGCTCCCACCGAGAGCTTGGCCACGAGAACCGCCCCCGCGTCCGCGAGCTTCCTGACCACGGTGGCATCCTCCTGAAAAACCTGCTCCTTGAACGGCACTGCCCCCCATGTCGTCCGGATCCCCTTCGTCGCAAGCAGGTCTTTTGCCCCGTACGGAATGCCGTGTAACGGTCCACGGTCGATACCGTTCGCCAGCTCAGCATCCGCCTTCCGGGCCTGTTCCAGGGCAAGATCCTCGGTCAGAGTTATGACACAGTGGAGCCGGGGTCCATACCTTTTGAGACGGTCCAGGTACATCCCGGTCAGCTCCAGAGAGGTCACCTTGCGGGCCCTGAGAAGAGCCCCGAGTCGACCGACGGACGCAAAGGCCAGCTCCTGGAGGTCCCGCGGGCGGTCGACCGGACCTTCATCACTCTGGCGGAGCTTGACCTGAACCGTATCCGGAAAGAGGTCGGGCGGAATCGGGTTGAACAGAATCGCCGGAGGGGTCTCGTTCTCGAGCAGAACCGACCGGATAGCCTCGTAGCTCTCCCGTTGTTGTTCGAGCCCCTCGATCATCGAATCCCGTTCGGCTTCCGTCAACTCCAGGCCAAGGAGAATCTCCGCGTTCTGAACATCTTTCTGTGTGATCGGCCTTTTGTCGGGCGGATCCCCGGGCACCGCGGAGATAAACGGAACCGCCAGGAGGATGATTGCCAGCGCGCTGCCATGTTTCTGGTGTCGCATCGTACGTTCCTCACGTTTGGAGAGAGATGAGCGGTAGTGGAGTGAAGCGGATCAGCGGGTCTTCCCTCGAAGCTCCGCCAGACGCTTTCTGGCGTATTCGACATGCTCGGAACAGTCGTCCGATTCAATCTCCAGAAACTTCCTGAAAGATGCCGCGGCTTCCTTCGTGAGTCTCAAACGATCCTCGCATCGAGCTCTGTGGAGCCATGCAGATCGACTGAGAGAATCAAACCGCGTGGCCTTGTTCAGGCTGACGAGGGCCTCAGAGTAGCGTCCGAGAGTGTAGAGGGCGTTCCCGTTGTTCATCCATGCGGACGCGTTGTGGCGATTCGTTTTGGTCGCGTTCTCGTAGCAGGTCAGCGCGTCCTCCGTTTTGCCCAGTTTCATGCAGCAGACACCCCGGTTGTTCCAGGCGTCGCTGTTCCTGGGCTCCAGTCGGAGAACCCGGTCGTAGAGCTTGACCGCATTCTTGTGCTGCCCCAGACTGGCAAGGCTGAACGCTTTGTTGTAGAGCTTCCAGGCTTCGACCTCCCGGGTCCGCTTTGGTTTGTCCACCCTGGCGCCGTGTCTCCGCAGGAGCTTCTCCAGATCCTGCCGCAGGATCTGGAACGTCTGATACCGTGCGCTCTGTTCCTTCTGAAGACAGCGCTTGATCACGGGATAGAGAGGTGAGCGGATACGCGGGACGGGGGACTCCGCATGGAGACGGTGCATCTCCTCCCAGATGTTGGGAGACCTTCCCTTGACGCCTCTGGGGCGAAGCTCCGGGGTGAACGGGAGCGGCCCGCCGGATGCCATCTGATACAGGACGATGCCAAAACTGTAGATGTCACTTCGCGCGTCACACCGGGCCGGGCTCTGGAACTGCTCGGGTGGCATGTAATTCGGTGTCCCGAATCTGTACTTCTCCTCCCCCCTTCTCCGCGTGCGCGTGAATCTCTGGATCCCGCCCCTCCCGTAGACCGGATCAAACACGTCGGCAAAGCCAAAATCGGTGATCTTCGCAACCCGATCCTTTGTGATCATGATGTTGGCGGGTTTGACGTCCCTGTGGCAGCGAATCCCGCTTGCGTTGGCGTACTCCATCCCGTGGCAGAACTGTACGGCCCAGCGAAGACACTGCTCCAGCTCGGGTTGACGCGCGCCGAGGATGTCCTCCAGAGAGTTGACCCCGTCTTCATTCGGTTCGATATACTCCATCCCGATGTGGAGCCGGCCCGCCACCTCCTCGATGAAATGCGCGGAGACGATATGGGGATGGTGCTCGAGTGAAAGCCATGCCTCGGCCTCCCCCCGAAACTGCTTCCGCATATCCCCGTCTTCCAGCAGCTCATCACGGATGGTCTTCAATGCGTGGACCGATTCCGTCTCGTGTGAGAAGACCAGATAGACGACACTGAAGCCTCCCACACCGAGCACCCCGAGCACTTCGTAGGTCTTCCCTATGAAGTCACCCTTCCCGTAGACGGCACCGGGGTAATCACCCGGTCCGTACGCTTCCGCGAGCGACCGGATCTTCTTCTCCGCGGTGAGCATTTTACGGGCCCGGCCGTTCTTTCCCGCACGGGCGAGGCCGTTGACGAGTGACCGGATCTGTATCACGGGCAGGTGGGGGCGTGCGGTGAGACATACGTGTGTAACGTGTACCAGGAAGACGGCATCGCTGCGCCTCCGACTCTAGTAGACAACCTCCTCCAGAAAGAGGCCATGCGGAGGTGCCGCCATAGCCGCTTTCCTTCGGTCCTTTGCCTCCAGGATCTCAGCGAACGCGGAGGCAGGGAGAAACCCTCTCCCGACATCAACCATGGTTCCTACCAGTGCACGAACCATGCCATGGAGGAATCTGTTGCCCCGAATCTCGTAAACGAGTTTGTCGGGGGCCTCCGACCAGGCGGATTGGTAAATGGTACAATGGTAATGCTTCACATCGGCCACATATTTGCAGAAAGACTCAAAATCGTGGTCACCCACGATCCGGGAGGCGACCTCGTTCATCGATTGCACATTGAGGTCGTATTTCACGTACCACTCGTACTGCCTCCCGATCGCAGCGGGCTTGAGAGAGATGAAGTATCGGTAGTATCGTTGGCGCGCGTGGTACCGGGCATGGAACCCTTCGGGCGCTTCCTCGACGGAGTGGATATGAATGTCTTCGGGGAGCAGGCCGTTCAGGGCGGCAAGGATCGAGCCCACGCCCAGCGTCGAGGTGACACGGAGACCTGCCATCTGACCCCTCGCATGCACACCGGAATCGGTGCGACCGGCACCGATGAGATTCACCGGCTCACGCAGGACCTCTTCCAGGACCCTGGAGATCTCCTCCTGGACGCTCCGTCCGTTGGCCTGCTTCTGCCACCCGACGAAGTCCGTTCCATCGTATTCCACACGTAGTTTGAGGTGCCGCATGGCTCAGGAATTACAGCCCCTTCTTCACCGAGAGCAGAATGCCGTGCGGGTTTGAGAATCCCCCCATCAGCGACGCCGAGAACTCCACGTCTTTCATGGCCTGCTCGAGTGCGTTGTTGTATGACACGGCCGAACGCGCCGCGTTGATCGCGCTGGCGACACGATTCACCACAAGGGCCGCTATGACGAACTTCTTGTTGTTGTACATGTTCTCGCTGGCAACACGCTGATCTCTGTACGTCATCCGGTCCGCGTCGGTGGTCCAGCTCCATGCATACCCGGTCGTCGCATCGTACAATCGTGCCGGATTACGGTCGCGTAACTTCTTCTGGTTGTAGTCATCGATGTTTATGAAATTGCCGACGTCAACAAAGAACTGATCGTCCTTGCCCGCGGGGTTCACACCTGCTGCGGCAACCGAGTATGCGCGGGCATCGTCGCGAAGCGCGTTGCCGTGGAGTTCAAACGCCACAAGCGTCAGCCAGAGAACACCGTCCGCAATGAGGAAGTACTTCCCGGTGGAGAAACCGTCGGCATAGAGCTCTCCCATCCCGGGTAGCACCAGCGAATAGAGCGATGCGAGAAAGGGTGATTTCTTGTCCAGATCTCCCGCCTCCGGCATGCCCGGGGCCTTATTCCCAACGGGGATGATGGTCGTTGTCGAATGAAAGAAATGAAGCTTTGACTGGTAGGCGGTGGGAATGGGCCGTTCCGGTGCGAGCTCTTGTGCCGCCAGTGGGGATGAGAGAAGAATGAAAACGAGGAGAAGGATCCAGCGCGATGGTGCCATGATGCTCCCGACCTGTGCTACTTCAGTTCGACACGGGTGTCACTCATCGTAGCCGTCGTGCGATCCTATTTTCCTTCCTGAAGTGCCGTGAACACATCCGACCAGCTTCCATCGAATACGAGGGTGGGGACGCCGAGTCGGGTTTCCAGTTCAGGGAGAGTATCATCGTCCAGAAACATGCCGTCCGCATTCAGGACGTCAGGGGGGAGCAGCAGGAGATCCCCCAGTTCCTTTCCCTGTAGGGCTGAATATAAGCATTTGCCCGATAGAAGTCCAGCGACCGTAACGCTCCGCCCGTAGAGGGCGTTGGGCACCACTTCAACCCGCACCTCCAGACCGTGCATCCGCTGAAGACGCGGAACGATCTTGCCCGTGATAAACCACTGCGGGAGCTCCCCGGTGGCGAGCGTCAAAACCTTCCCGTGGAGCAAACGGCGGGGGAGTCCGCGCGCCTGGGATTTGAAATCCTCGTGGAAGCTTCTCACCATCCCCACACCGTTTTCGATCTGGGGAAACCCGTCGTAGTACTCCTTTGGGGGAATGGCCCGACCGGCAAGAAGAAAGAACTCGTCGGAGGGATAGATAAACCCGCGGCTGATTTCACTCCGGAATTCTGCCTGCCACCCTTTCACCCTCCCGAGCAATCCCCGGGCGTAGGCGCCATCCACCTTCTTCAGTGTCTGGAGGCCGTTCCGGTGATCGGTCAACCCGACCGGGACGACGGCAAGGGAGAGGATCCGCCGGCTGAACTGAGACAGATCTCTGACGGTCTTCTGCAACGCCTCCCCGTCATTGATGCCCGGACAGAGGACGATCTGCGTGTGCATGTCAATGCCGTTGTCATGGAGCAGTTTGATCTTCTCCAGTATCCGGTCATCCTTCTTGAGCCCCATGAGACGTTTCCGGATCTCGTAGTCGGTCACGTGGACGGAGATGTACTGGGGAGAGAGGCGCTGATCGACAATCCTTCGCAATGTCGCCGGCCCGGCATTGGTCATCGTGGTGTAGTTGCCGTAGAGAAAAGAAAGCCTGTAGTCGCCATCACGGAAGTAGAGTTGATTGCGCATCCCGGCGGGGTTCTGGTCCACGAAGCAGAATATGCAGTCATTCCCGCATGAGAGGACGTTCATCTCCTCCAGCACGAGCCCGAGACCCTCCTGTTCATCCTTCTCGATATCGTAGAGGACAGCTTCATCGTTTCGGGCAACCTTCAGCGTCAACTCGGAATCCGACTCGAAGAACTTCAGACCAATGCTGTCCTGGACACGCTGGTTGTTGATCTCCAGCAGCCTGTCCCCTGTACGGATGCCAAGCTCCTCGGCAATGCTCCCCTTCCGGACATCGGTGATCCTCATGTCACGCTCACGGATTCAACAACGCTTCCACGACAGAGATCTCTTTCGACCGAGACGACACGGACGTCCCGGATTTCGTTCTCCCCCAGACCCGCGGCAGGAACGCCGACACGCACATAGTTGTCCGCAAGACCGGTCCGCAGGGTACCATCCACATCCGATTCGGTGAGCACGGGAAGCACAGTCCCCACCATCGACTCGTAGAAAGCATGACGCTTCTTCTGGCTCAGGATACGGAGCCGCCTGTTCCGCTCCTGCCGCACCCGCGGCTCCACCTGGAATGGCGCTTCCGAGGCGGGGGTGTTCGGACGCTCGGAATAGGTGAAGACGTGAAGATAGGAGACGGGGAGCTCATTGAGAAATCGATAGGTCTCTTCGAACTGCGCATCTGTCTCACCGGGAAACCCGACGATAACGTCCACACCGATGCCGCACCCCGGGATCCGCTCTCTGATCCTGGCAATGGTCCCGGCGTACGCTCCGGCCGTGTACCGGCGGCGCATCCGGCGCAGAACATCGTCGTGCCCGCTCTGCAGCGGGACATGGAAATGTCTACAGACGACCTCAGAGGAGGCAACAAACTCAATCAATTCATCGGTCAGGAGGTTCGGTTCGATCGAGCTGATTCGGAGACGAAGTAGACCATCCACACGAACCATCGCCCGGACCAGACCCAGCAGGTCCTGATCTGACTTTCGGCCATAGTCCCCCACGTTCACCCCTGTCAGGACGATCTCTTTGTGCCCCATTTCCACGAGCCGGCGGGCCTGTGTCAGGCACTCCTCCACGGGCTGGCTCCTGCTGAGCCCACGCGCGAGCGGGATCGTGCAGAAACTGCATGTATAGTCGCAACCGTCCTGCACTTTCAGATAGGCGCGCGTGCGGCCGCTCTCGGCGCCGGAATAGCCGGGACCGAACCCCCAGGACTCGTCCGGCTCCGATATGTGCACCCTGGGAGGGCCCTCCTTGGCAAGAGACTCCAGATGGCGAAAGACCTCGAACTTTTCCTGGGATCCCAGCACGAGATCCACCCCTTCGATCGAGGCGATCTCCTCCGACTCGAGCTGCGCGTAGCACCCCGTCACGATCACGTAGGGATCCGTGGAGCTCCTCAGTGCCCGACGGATGATCTGGCGGCACTCCCTGTCCGCCCGTTCCGTCACGGTACAGGTGTTGATCACGCAGACATCCGCCTTCTCACCGAACTCCACGATGTCAAAACCCCTCTCCTGAAACTGTCTGCCAATCGCAGCGGTTTCAGCGTGGTTCAGTTTGCAGCCCAGTGTATGTAGCGCCACTCGAGGCATCTTTATCAATACGCAAAAGAGCCCCCCACACCAATGAGGAGCTCTTCCGCTATCTGTTTTACTCCTGTGTCAGTTTTCCGCCGGGATCGACGTATCGCCTTCCGGAGTCTGCGGTGTGATGGTCGCGGACTCTCCAATCGTGACGGGCGGGAGGTCGTGCGCAGCCGTGTAGTCGCTGACCTCCTTCGACTCCTTCCCCTTCAGATACTCCACCGCGGAGAGGACGATCTTTTTGGAGTCCTTGTCGAATTCCACCACCTTCAGGGGTAGGGGATCTCCGACCTTGAACTTCTCAGGGATGTTCCGCACGGGCGGCATCGAGAGCTGGGATGCCGGCACAAAACCGTCCACACCCAGCGGCAGTTCAACGATCACTCCCTTCTCGATGATCCGGACGACCTTTCCTTCGACCTCGGTCCCGACCTTGTAGTCCTCGCCGAACCGATCCCACGGGTTATCCTCCATCTGCTTGTGACCCAGTGAGATGCGTCTCTGAGAAACGTCAACGTTCAGGATGACGACTTCCAGCTCGTCGCCCTTCTTGACGATCTCGCCGGGATGCCGGACCTTTTTTGTCCAGGAGAGATCGGAGATATGCACGAGGCCGTCAACACCCTGCTCCAGCTCCACAAAGACGCCGAAGTTTGTCAGGTTCCGGACCGCTCCCGTGTGCCGCGACCCGACAGGGTACTTCTCCATCAGTGTCAGCCACGGATCCGGCTCCAGCTGCTTGATGCCCAGAGAAAGTTTCTTGGCATCCTTGTCGAGACTCAGAATCACCGCATCCAGTATCTGCCCCATGGAGACGATCTGGGAGGGATGTTTGATGTGTTGCGTCCAGCTCATCTCCGAGATATGGATGAGCCCCTCAATGCCCTTCTCGATCTCGACAAAGGCCCCGTAGTCCGCAAGCGATACTACTTTGCCAAGAACCTTTGTCCCCACGGGATACTTGTCCTGGATGTTCTCCCACGGGTGAGGCTGGAGCTGCTTGTAGCCGAGGGAAATCCGCTTCTTCTCCTGGTCAAAGTCCAGCACGACCACGTTGATGACCTGGTCAAGCTTGACGATCTCCGAAGGATGGTTGATACGGCCCCAGGAGAGGTCCGTGATATGAACGAGTCCGTCAACACCACCGAGGTCGACGAACACGCCAAAGTCAGTGATGGCCTTTACCCCACCCTCGAGGATCTGTCCTTTCTCCAGGCTGTCCAGAAGCGCCGATCGCTGTCCGGACATCTCTTCTTCCACGAGGATCTTATGACTCACAACAACGTTTTCGGAGGGGTGATTGATCTTCACCACTCTGAAATCCATCGTCTTGCCGATGAACGCGTCGAAATCGCGAACGGGTCGCACATCGATCTGGGAACCGGGGAGGAACGCATCGATACCCATGAGATCCACCACAATCCCGCCTTTGATACGGCGGACACACCTGCCCTGGAGCACCTCGCCTGAATCAAACGACTTGGTGACGCGATCCCAGACTCTCATGAAGTCAGCACGCTTGCGCGAGAGAACGAGTTGACCGTCCTTGTTTTCCACACTCTCCAGGAACACTTCGATTTCCTGACCTACCTCCAGCTCTTCCTTCTTGGGGAATTCATCGAGAGCGACGATGCCCTCGGATTTGAAGCCGATGTCAACAGAGACCTCCGATTCGCGGATCGCCACAATGCGACCCTTGACGATCTCTCCCTCGTTGATCTTGCCCAGCGTTCCTTCGTAGAGCTGGAGCAGCTCGTTGTATTCGGCCTCGTTGTACTCGTAGTCTATCACGGACATTTTCGCCGGAGCACTTCTTTCCAATTGCGGTGTACCGGTGGTGGTATTCGATTCCTCAGCCATTCATCCTCCTGCTGTGAGACATACTCTCCGGGGAAGTCCCCGGATCGCTCGCCGCTCCAGCACCGACCGTCGTCATCAGAACGGATCGCCGGGGCGGAGAGTTGCGCATTGGTTATGTCGTGTTGTGGATTAGTGATGACGCGGACATCTTCTCTACGGCTTGCTTCACCTGCTCCATAAGCCACTGCGGGGTCGAGGTCGCGCCGCTGACACCAACCGTCCCGGCGCCTTCAAACCACTCCGCCTGTAGCTCGTCCTGGTTTTCAATAAGGTGGCTGCGCGGATTTGCCTCCCGGCAGATGTCAAACAACACCTTGCCGTTCGAGGAGTTCCTGCCTGCCACAAATATCATGACGTCCCGGGTACCGGCCAGTTCGCGAAGCTTCTTGTCCCTCCCCGAGACCTGCCCGCAAATGGTGTCCTTCGCGTGAAAGTCGATTGCCGATTCCTCAAAGGACCCCACGACAAACTCGCCGATCCTTCTCCGGAGAAGTTCCGCGATCCGGTAGAAGGTCGCCTTGTCCATCGTGGTCTGTGAGAAGAGAACGGTCTTCCGACCCGGATTGACCTCCTCCGCCTCCTCAACAGTCTTGACAACCAGTGCCTCGTTGTTCGTGTGGCCAACGAGCCCCACGACTTCCGCGTGGTCCTTCTTCCCGAAGATGACGATCTGGTAGCCCTGATCGTAAAACTTGCGGATCCGCTCCTGGACTTTCGTGACCACGGGGCACGTGGCATCAACAAGCGTAACGCCGTGCTCGCGGGCCAACCGATAGGTGGAGGGAGGTTCGCCGTGCGCCCGGATCAGGACCTGCTTCCCCCTCAACCGGGGAAAATCCTCACGCGTCACCGTCTCCAGACCCATCTTCGTGAGCCGCTCGATCTCCATCGGGTTGTGGATGATCGGTCCCAGGGAATAAAGCGTCGGGTTCTCCTCCATCTCCCCTTCAGCAATATCGATCGTGCGAACAACGCCCCAGCAGAAGCCGGCCTGTTGGTCAACAGTGACCTTCATGCTCCCTTTCCCTCTTCGCGTTTCCGTTGCACCGTTTCCACAACCAGCTCCACCTGCTGATCAATCGTGAGGCTCGAGGTGTCCACCTCGATGGCATCATCCGCACGCTGAAGCGGGCTTTCCGAACGGGTGGAATCGGTTCTGTCCCGCTCCTCGAGCTCGCGTTCCAGATCTTCCAGGTTCGCCTCCACGCCCGTCTGGCGAATCTCCCGAAGACGCCGGCGCGCCCTCTCGTTGATGCTGGCTACCACAAAGAACTTGACATCTGCATCGGGAAAGACCACTGTCCCGATGTCCCGCCCCTCCAGAACGATTCCCCCCTTCTCACCCATCCTCCTCTGTTCACGGACCATCGCCCGGCGTACCGACCGGAGACTGCTTACCGAACTGACAGATCTGGTAACTTCGGAAGTTCGGATCTCTTCGGTCACGTCTTCGTCATCCAGGAAGACGCGAAGGACTCCCGCATGGTCTTCGAGAGCGACACGCGTGGACTCAAGCAGGCGGCCAATACTCTCCTCATCGAGGGGATCGAGTTCCGCCCGGAGAACTTTCAGGGTCACGGCGCGATACATGGCGCCGGTGTCCACATGCACGTAACCCAGCCGTCGGGCGACAAGCTTCGCCGTTGTGCTCTTCCCTGAAGCAGCTGGGCCGTCTATTGCAATTACCAGGTCTTTTTGCCCCGGAACGGTCTGGCACAAGAGATAAGAAATATAAGGAAAACCGACTGGAGGCGCAACTTCTTGGATAAGTTGGCAAACCTCTCTATATTCAGCAGGTATCCACGATCCGGATGAGAGCACCTCCCGTGAGAAAACTCACACACGACGAAATCAGCCTTCAGCGCCTTCCCAGGGATCTGCCCCCCGATGTTCCGCGGGCCCCTGTAATTGGCATGCTGGACAACATCCGAAGCCTCTACAACGTGGGATCGATGTTTCGATCGGCCGACGGAGCGTTTGTCAGGGGCCTCTACCTCTGCGGCTACACCCCCAGACCCCCCCGCAAAGAGATCGAAAAGACCGCCCTGGGAGCAACCGGGACGGTACCCTGGCACTACTTCTCCAAACCGTTGGATGCCCTCAACGCGGCCAGAGAGGAGGGAGCCCGGATCTGCGTCCTGGAGCACACCACAGAAAGCTCCCCCTACTACACTGTCAAAAAGGCAGATTTTCCCATCTGCCTGGTCGTCGGGAACGAGATCACGGGAATATCCCCCCAGATCATCGCGGCAGCCGACCTGGCAATCGAAATACCCATGTACGGCACAAAACAGTCGCTAAACGCGGCGGTCGCCTTCGGGATAGCCCTATTTGAGCTTGTCAGAATCTGGAAAACCGGTTGACTCCTTCATCACGTCGTAGGCGAGCGTGAAGTAGTCCATCTTCTCCATCGTGTGAATCCGCAGCACCCCGGCCCGAACCAGGGAGACCAGGATCCTCATCCCCCTCCGGTCCGAAATATTCACAAGGCTGCAGAACTCCCTGGCCGTGATCCGCTCATGCCCCTCCAGATACCGGAACAAATGTCGTTCGTTCTCACCGATTGCGATCCGGAGAGGGGGTGCGTCCGGCCTCTCATCCCGGAGGATCTTCACCACCTCCTTGCTGGCCATGACAGTCTTGTCATTGACCCGGATAAATACCTTGGTCTGGTCCCCGTTCTGGGTCCGACCATCGCTGTTCCCGCTGAAGTAGTGCGGTTTGTCCTGGCTCTCCTCGACAAACGCGACGATAACGTCTTTCCCGCTGAACGGAACGATGTCAATCAGCGGAAGGATCTCCGGAACGCAGAATACCGTTCCCGCTTCGTGTATCAGTTCCATCTCGCTCTTCTCGCTCTCCACACCCACAATGGACCCGTCGTCGTCGACGCCAAAGAGGATATGCCCCCCCCTTGTATTCGCAAACGCGACGAGCGTTCGCGCAATCTTCTCCGGAGCGGATATCCTTCGCTTGAATTCGATCTCGAATCCCTCACCCTCTTCGATCAAGATCCGTACATCTTTGTAGTTCATACTATTTCATCCCGTTTCGTGCCGATGAGTCCGGCTGCATGTTCCTCTCCCGCATCCTCTCCAGTATCACGCCGGTGTGGTATCGCAGATACCGGGTCGGCGTGTCAGGACGATGCCGGCGCGGGGCGGGAATAACCGCGGCCAGGGCCACCGCCTCATCCAGTGTCAACCGGGATGCGGTCTTTCCGAAGTACTCCCGGGAGGCGGCCTCAACCCCGTACACCCCGTCCCCCCACTCGATCACGTTTACGTAGAGTTCCAGAATCCTGTTCTTTGTAAGATGGCGTTCCATCAACAGCGCGATGATGACCTCCTTTACCTTCCGCAGCGGGTCTTTCGAGGTTGACAGGTAGAGGTTCTTTGCGAGTTGCTGCGTGATCGTGCTTCCCCCTCGAGCGATTCGCCCTTCCCGGAGGTTCCTGGTGATGGATTCACGCACTTCGTACCACTCGATCCCGCCGTGGGTGAAAAACGTTCCGTCTTCCGCAACGATCACGGCCTGGAGGAAATGACGGGGAAGCTGTGAGAGAGGAATCCAGCGATGATGAATCCTGAAGAGCCGGCCTTCCTCCTCCGCCTCCTCCCGGCGCTGCCTCATCAACGCCGTTTCAAGGGGGTCCGCATCCCGCAATCGGGCGACGCTGAACCAGGGGATGGACACCAGCTCCGCAAGTGCGACGGCGACAAGAACCAGGAAGATGACCAGTAGCTTGTGGGTCATCACCCAGCGGACGAGCGTTTTCCAGACCGTCAGTCGCGAACCACCCGCGTCCACGACCGGTTTACGCTCGATCGGCTGTTCGTGGGATTGATCGATCCAGATACTCCTGAAGCATCAGGGAGGCAGCCATCCGGTCAACTCTGCCCTTCTCCTGCCGCTTCTTTCTTTTCATCCCGGCCTTCTGAAATGCCGCCCGGGCGTCTTTGGAGGAAAAGCTCTCGTCCCATGTGTCAACGGAAACCTCCAGCATGCGGCGGAGGTCCCGAACGAAACGGTCGACCTCCCTGGCTTTCTCTCCCAATCCACCATCCGGCGCATACGGCATGCCCACCACCACCCGCACAGCCCCCTCCTCGCCCACGATCGTCCGGATCCGGTCCAGAAGCCCCGAATCGTTCACGAGAGTGGAGAGGCCACGGGCCAGCATCTGGAGCGGGTCACTCACCGCGATCCCGACCCTCTTGGAGCCGTAGTCAATCCCGAGAATTCTTCCCTTGATGTTCATGCGCCGGTGGGATATCCCCCGCGAGAACGCGCCGGGGCCTGGAGGCTCATTCCTGAAACCGCTCCGCCCGCGTGATTCCCTTTACCTTCTTTAGCCGTTCGATCACGCCGACCAGGTGCTCCGTGTTCTGCACATCCAGGACCAGCATCCCCTCGAACATGCCGCTCTGGGAATCGATGTTGACGCTCCGAATGTTCGTGTTGACGTATGAACCGATGGCGGCCGTAATGTCGTTGAGCAATCCGGGCCTGTCATCCCCCGTGATGCGCACTCCGGAGACAAACATCATCCCGTCATCCGCGGGCCAGCTCACCTCGACGACGCGGTGGGAATCGGTCTCCATCATCTGATTGACGTTTTTGCAGGACCGCCTGTGAATCTTGATCCCTTCTCCGGTGGTGACAAACCCGACGATATCATCGCCCGGGATCGGGTTGCAGCACTTCGCGAAATTGTGCAAAAACTGGTCCTTGGAACCGTCCAGCACGATCCCGCTGGAGACACCCCGGGCCGAAGTGATAAAGCGATCGAAGACACCTTCCGGCTTCCCGTCTTCCGTCACGATGGGCTGCGGATGCTTTTGATGCTCACGTATCAGGGCGATAATCTCGTCCGCGTTGAGGGTCCCCTGGCTGAGTCCGAGGTAGAAACTGCCGATGTTGTCGATCTTTCTCTGATGGAGGAACTTGACCAGATCGTCGTCGTTGATCGTCAGCTTTGTCTTCCGAACGCGTTTCTCCCAGAGCTCCTTCCCCTCCTCGACAGATTTTCGCTCTTCCTCCCGGATCCACCTCCGGATCCGCGACTTTGCCTTGTGCGTGACAAGAAACTTCTCCCAGTCGGGATTGGGCGTCTGGTTCTTGGAGGTGATGATCTCCACCTGATCACCGCTCCGGAGGGGGGATTCAAGCGGAACGATCCGTCCGTTCACCTTGGCCGCCAGACAGTGGTCGCCCACCTTTGAGTGGATCTCGTAGGCGAAGTCCACGGGGGTCGATCCGCGGGGAAGGATTTTCAGGTCACCCTTGGGGGTGAACAGGTAGATCTCGTTCTGGTAGAGATTGAGCTTGAAACTCTCCATAAACTGGGCGGTGGGGACCTGCCCTTCCGCGGCTGTCTCGAAGATCTCTCTCACCCAGGTGACCCAGTTGGAAAGCTCCTCGTCAACCGTGTGCGTGCTCTCCTTGTACATCCAGTGGGCGGCGACCCCCTTCTCGGCCACTTCGTGCATGGCACTCGTCCGAATCTGTACCTCCACCATCCTCCCCTCCGGGCCCACGACAGTCGTGTGGATGGACTGGTATCCGTTCTTCTTTGGGACGGAGATGTAATTCTTGAATCTCTCCGGATTGGGGATGTAGATGTCGGTGAGGATGCCGTACACAGCAAAGCAATCGTTGCTGTCCTCGGTGTCCAGGATGATCCGGACCGCAAAGAGATCGTATATCTCGTCCAGCGGTTTGCTCCGCTCGATCATCTTGTTGTAGATGCTGTAGAGGTGCTTTGGCCGGCCACTGATTTCGAATTTGAAATCGGCCGCCTTCAGCCTCTTCTCGATGGGTGTCGCAAAACGTCCGATGTAGTGCTCGCGCTCGCGTCTCCGCGCCTTGAGGTCCCTGGCAATCGATTCGTATTGGTCCCGGTGCACGTACTTGAACGAGAGGTCCTCCAGCTCCCACTTGATGTTGGCGAGCCCGAACCTGTGGGCAAACGGGGCGTAGATATCCAGCGTCTCCCTCGCCAGACGCTCCTGCTTGTCAGCCGGCAGATACTCGAGGGTCCGCATGTTGTGCAGCCGGTCCGCGAACTTTACCAGCATCACACGAATGTCGTCGACCATCGAGAGGAGCATCTTTCGGTAGTTCGCCGCCTGCGTGATCTCGTGGCTCTTGAAGATATCGGAGATCTTCGTCGCCCCGTCAACGATGTCGGCAATGGTGTCCCCGAACTCCGCGCGGATGTCCTTGATCTCATACTCGGTGTCCTCGGCGACGTCATGGAGAAGCGCCGCGGCGATAGATATATCGTCAAGGGGGATCTCCTTTGCCACTATTCTGGCCACCTCGTACGGATGGTCGAAAAACGGCTCGCCGGAGGCCCGGATGTCATGCCGGTGCGCATTGAACCCGAATTCGAATGCCCTCCGAATCAGGCTCTGGTCTACGCTGGCGAGGTTTCTCTGACAGATAAGGAGAAGATCGTCCAGCTTCTTCTTGTATTTCGGACTTGTCATGTCGTGTCGCACCCGGTCGAGGTGCGTTCTCTACCCCATACTAACCCAAGAAAAATATAGATGGTTCGGAAGGAAGAATCAAGGAGTGGTTCCGAAGAGCCTGTCACCCGCGTCGCCCAGACCCGGCACGATGTAGCCTGCCGCATTCAGTTTTCGGTCCAGCGAAGCGGTGTAGACGGTCACATCAGGATGGGCCCGCGCAACTCTGCCGGCCCCTTCGGGGGCTGCGACCACGGTGACCAGGCGGATCCGCCTGGCTCCACGGCCTTTGAGGAAGGTTATTGCCGCGTCGCTGCTCCCCCCCGTCGCCAGCATCGGATCGAGGAGAAGGACAAGGCTCTTCTGAAGGCCCCGCGGGAATTTTGTGTAGTACTCGACCGGCTCGAGCGTCTCCTCGTTCCGGTAGAGGCCGACATGTCCCACACGCGCATCCGGGAGAACACTCAGGAATCCTTCCACCATCCCGAGACCGGCCCGGAGGACCGGTATGACCGCCACCGTCTCCGATACGGAATACCCGCGGGTCTTCGCCAGAGGCGTGACGACCGGGGTGCGGCTCAGCTTCACATCCCTGGTAACCTCGGCGGCAATCAGGGTGGAGATCCGTTTCATCGCGGCCCGGAACGCATCCCCTGCCGTCCGGCGGTTCCGCAGAATGGTAAGCTGGTGTTGAATGAGGGGATGATCCAGAACGACTGGACCTGATCGTTTTGCCATGGCTCCTGGCCTTTCAAAGAAACCTTCTTCGGGCAGCGTTCGCCGCGACGAGGATCGGATCCCGAAGCGGCGCGAACGGGGGTGCGTACGCAAGATCCCATTCCTGTAGATCGTCAATGCGCATCTGATGCTGGATCGCTACTGCCAGGGTGTTCCCGCGCAACACCGCCCCCTCCCCTCCATAGACGTTCGCCCCCAGCAGCCGGCGCGTCGACTCCTCGGCAATCAGCTCCACGGTGATCTTCTTCGCTCCCGGCATCGCGCCGCCCCTGGAGCTCGTGGTGACCTTTTCCTTCACAATCCGGAATCCGGCGTCCGTGGCTTCACCGGAACAGAGACCCACACGCATAAACTCCATATCGAATATCCTGAGCGCGATCGCACGGAGCGCTCCCCGGAAACGGGCCCTCCCTCCAGCCGCGTTCTCGCCCGCTGTCCATCCCGCCCTGGAGGCGATCGTCGCAAGGGGCGCGTACATCCATCTGTTCGTGACCAGGTTCCTCACTTCGCAACAGTCGCCGGCCGCGTAGATGTTGTCGCGCGATGTTTCCTGACGCTGGCCAGTCAGTATTCCTCCGTGCGTCCCGATCCGGATGCCACAGCCCTCCGCAAGCTCCACGTTCGGGCGGACACCAAGGGAGAGGAGAACCAGGTCGGCGGCGTACGATCCGATCGACGCAATCACATCCGTAACCCGGTCCGATCTCCGCCGATCCAAACGGGTCACATCAGCCTCCGGCCGAAACTCCACGCCGTGAGACTCCAGTGTCTCCCGGGCCCTCTCCCGCGCCCCCTTCTCGAAGCCCGGAAGCGGAAGATCATGACGATGGAGAACTGTCACCCCCAAACCGCGGGATCGAAGGGCATCCGCCATCTCCATTCCTATGTACCCGCCGCCCGCAATGACCACCTTTCGGGGTCGCTCCGTCTCCAGGAACCGGCGTATGCGATGGCCGTCCTCCAGGGATCGGAGATAAAAGACGTTCTCAGCCTCCTCGCCCCGCACGCCCAGCTGCTTCGGGCGCGCCCCCGTCGCCAGAACGAGCCTGTCATACCGCTCCTCGGTGACACTCCCCGTGCCTGTGTCCCTGACGCGGATGATCCGCTTGTGCGGAACCACCTCCTCCACGCAGTGTCCGGCGCGGACCCGAACGTGTTTCTCACGTTGCAGAGATTCCGGCGTGTGGACCACGAGGTGCTCTCCCTCCACTTCGCCCGAGACGTAGTACGGCAGCTCACAGATCCCGTAGGAGATCGAACTTCCCTTCTCGAACAGGATGACCTCGGACCCGGGATTCACCCGGGCGGCCTTGCTGGCCGCGCTCGGACCGGCAGCCACCCCGCCGACAATCAGTATTCTCCTCGCCAACACCGGAAAGCCTATTTCCTCTTGAATGATAGAACGATGGGAACTCCCCGAAAACCGAAATGCTCACGAATCCTGTTTTCCAGAAACCGCCGATAGGTCTCTTCAACCAGTTTCGGCTCATTGCAGAAGAAGGCAAAGACCGGGGGGTCCGTCTTCACCTGAGTCACGTACTTGATCTTGACCTCTTTGCCCGACCCGGTTCGCGGGGGATGGGTCATGATATCTTCCCCCATCCGGGAGTTCAGTTCACCGGTCGAAATCCGGCGGAGAGCCTCCGCCCGCACGTTTCTGGCCAGATCCAGGATCTTGTAGAGACGCTGCTTTGTAAGCGCCGAGATGAAGAGCATCGGAAGGTAGTCGTACATTCGCAATCTCTTCTGGAGAGCACGCTCGAGGAGGGTGGCCGTCCGGTGGTCCTTTTCTATCAGATCCCATTTGTTCACGGCAAGAACGGTGGGCCTGTTCCTCTCCATCGTCGTCTGGATGATCCGGAGATCCTGGTGCTCCAGCCCCTGCTGAGCGTCCAGGAGCAGTATGGCAACATTGCTGCGGTCTATTGCCCTCAGTGTCCTGACGGTACTGTAGAATTCAATACTCTCGATGATCTTGCTCCTGCGCCGCAACCCGGCTGTATCCACGAGGACGATCTCCTCTCCGTGGTACTTCATGACCGAGTCAATCGAGTCCCGGGTGGTCCCGGGGATGTCCGTGACGATGTTTCGGTCCTGCCGGAGCAACGCATTTACAAACGAAGATTTGCCGACATTGGGTTTGCCTATCACCGCAATTCTGAGGCGCTCGTCAGGCACCTCCCCCTCGACAGGCCCCCCGATCCCCCGGGTGACCAAATCCAGGAGATCCCCGATCTTCCGCCCCAGAAGCCCCGAGGCGGAGACAGGATCCCCCAGGCCCAGGGAGAAGAACTCGCCCGCGGCCGCCTCTCTGGCTTCGACGTCCACCTTGTTGACCACAAGGATCACCTTCTTGTCGGAACGACGAAGGATCGAGGCAATGTCGGTGTCGATGGAAAGGAGTCCGGAGAGGGCGTCAACCACAAAGAGGACGAGGTCGGCCTCTTCAATGGCAATCTCTGCCTGCTCGCGAATGGCAGCCTCGATCACGTCCTCAGAGGATGGAACAAACCCACCCGTGTCCACCAGAGAGAAGCTCGTTCCCGCCCAGTCGGTCGTGGCATAGTGCCGATCACGCGTCACCCCGGGGGCGTCATCCACGATCGCGTGGCGTTCACCGATGATCCTGTTGAACAGAGTTGATTTCCCGACATTGGGACGCCCCACGATGGCAACTATCGGCTGATGCATTCGGCGAGTATTCAGATTGTGGAGAAGACCTGTAGATAAGAAGGTAGAGAATCCATGTATCTTTCTCAACAACTTGCCCTTTTCCCCTCCGATCACTAGTATAGACCTTCAAACACGCGGGCATCGCTGATGATCCTTACAGTCCACCCCCGGAATCCGGAGCCCCGGTCGATCCGAAGAGCGGCCGAGATACTCCTGGCCGGCGGCATCGTTATCTACCCCACCGACACGGTCTACGGGATCGGATGCAGCGTCGAGAACAAGAACGCCATCGAGCGGATC
>JBATTW010000517.1:0-7805 GCA_049670805.1 Bacteroidota bacterium | reverse complement strand
TGTCGAACGTCAGATCCACGACCTTTAAGGTGTCAATCAGCTTGTTGAGTTGTTTTGTAATCTGTTCGATGATCTGGTCGTCTCCACGCGTCACAACCGTCATCCGTGAGACTTCCTCGTCCTCCGTAGGTCCCACCGACATGCTGTCGATATTGTAGCCTTTGGCGGCAAACAGACCGGCGATGCGGTTGAACGCGCCGAATTTGTTCTCTACGAGAATCGAGATCGTGTGCCTCTTCTCTCGTTTCTCCTCCGTCGGGGCGCTACGCCTGCTGGGCATTTGTCGCGGCCGGGGTAGGGTTGGCGTCTGTTGATCTTTGCTGGACATTTTTGCCTTTCTCCAGTGTCACAATGGGTTCGCCTTCTGTCTCCCCTGCTTCCAAGGGCTCGGGCGTATCGATCATCTCGTGTACCGACTGACCCGCCGGAACCATCGGGTAGACGTTATCTTCCTTCTCGACCACGAACTCTACGAGAATGGGGCCGTCCTTGTGTTCCAGTGCATGGCGGAGGGCATCTTCCACCTGGTCTGTCTTTGTTACCTTGATGCCCGGACAACCGTGCGCCTCCGCCAGCTTGACGAAGTCAGGATTGGAGAGCTCCACATGCGAGTACCGCCTCCGCCAGAAGAGCTCCTGCCATTGCCGCACCATCCCGAGGAAACCGTTGTTGATCACCAGAATCTTCACCGGCAGCTTGTGCGCGACGATCGTCGTAAGCTCCTGTGAGTTCATCTGGAACCCACCATCCCCGCTGATGGAAACGACGGGGAGATCCGACCGGCCAAACGCTGCCCCCATCGCGGCAGGGAGCGAGAACCCCATGGTGCCCAGGCCTCCGGACGTAATGTGTGAACGTGGATGGGCGAAGTTGAAGAACTGAGCGGCCCACATCTGGTGCTGCCCTACATCGGTCACCACGATGGCATCGCCGCCGGTGAGCTCACCGATCTTGTGGATCACATGCTGCGCACGAATCCCCTCGCCGCTCCTGTACCGAAGCGGGTGCTCGCGTTTCCACTGTTCGATCGTGGCAAGCCAGTCGGCAGTGTCCAGCGGCTTGACATGCTCGATCAGCCTGGACAGAACTCGTTTGACATCGCCAACAATCGGCACATCCACCTGGACGTTCTTGCTTATCGCGGCGGGGTCGATGTCGATGTGTATGATCTTTGCCTCAGGCGCGAACCGCTCCACGTCACCGGTCACACGATCGTCGAACCGCGCCCCCACAGCTATCAGGACATCGCAGTAATTGACGGCGACGTTTGAATACCAGGTCCCGTGCATCCCGAGCATACCCATCGCGAGTGGGTCCGTTTCCGGAATGGCGCCCAGACCGTGGAGCGTCGTCGTAACCGGACATCGTAGGTGCCGCGCGAAGGCCGTAAGTTCCCCTGCGGCATCGGAGAGAATCGTCCCGCCACCCACGTACAGTACGGGCCGCGTGGCCGCATTGATGACCTCCGCCGCCTTCTTGATCTGTCTCTGGTGCCCTTCCATAGTGGGAGTGTAACTGCGCATGCTGACCTCTCGCGGGTACTCGAACTTTGTTTTTTGTGCCATGACATCCTTTGGGAGGTCGACCAGCACCGGCCCCGGGCGGCCGCTCGTTGCCAGGTAGAACGCCTCTTTTATCGTCTTCGCAAGCTCCTTGACGTCGCGCACGAGGTAGTTGTGTTTGGTAATAGGCCGGGTGATCCCGACGATGTCGGCTTCCTGGAATGCATCGTTCCCGATCATCCGCAGGGGTACCTGTCCCGTGAACACCACGAGAGGAATGGAATCCATAAACGCGTCTGCGATGCCCGTGACGGTATTCGTCGCTCCGGGACCCGAGGTCACCAGTGCCACACCGGGCTTTCCGGTTGCCTTGGAATATCCTTCCGCGGCATGTGTGGCACCCTGCTCGTGTCTTGTCAGGACGTGTTTGATGTGCGAGATATCATGCAGCGCATCGTACACCCCGATTGTCGCGCCTCCGGGGTAGCCAAAGAGCACCTCCACCTCCTCTTCGATAAGGCTCCGGACAAATATCTCAGCCCCCGTCATGACCTTTCCGAAGTGTTGTCCCCCTTGCCCACTACTTTCCTTGTGCGATGGCATTGTTCTTGTCCTCAGTTGTGGTGTTAGTCTTCCATCAAATCCGTAACCGCTCCTGTGCTGCTGCTGGAAACCACGCGGGCGTACTTTGCAAGAACCCCGGTCCTGTAGCGCGGGGGTGGCGGAGACCAGCGCGACTTGCGCTCCGCCAGTTCGTCGTCGGAAACATGCAGATGAAGAGATCCTGCCGTTGAGTCGATGGTGATCGTGTCACCGTCCTGGACCAGAGCCAGCGGTCCACCGACAGCGGCCTCCGGGGAGACGTGTCCCACCACCATGCCGTAGGTTCCCCCGGAAAACCTGCCGTCGGTTATGAGCCCCACGGAACCTCCGAGCCCAGCTCCCACCAGGGCAGAGGTAGGCGCAAGCATCTCCCGCATCCCTGGACCTCCCTTCGGCCCTTCATACCGGACAACCACGACATCACCCTCCCGGACCTGGCCGGCCAGGATTGCCTCCAGGCATGACTCCTCTGAATCAAACACGCGTGCCGGACCCGATATCTTCGGCTCCTTCACACCTGTTATCTTAGCCACTGCGCCGTCTGATGCGAGGTTCCCCCGCAGCACAGCGAGGTGGCCCTGTGGATAGATGGGTTTGTCCCACGGATGGATAACGTCCTGACTCGCCGGAGGCGTAACCGGAATGTCGGTCAGACTTTCAGCAATGCTCACACCCATTATCGTTCGCGCGTCACCATGGAGCACGCCATTCTCCAGGAGAATCTTCATCACCTGCGGCACCCCTCCGGCCTGATGGAACTCAGTCGTCACGTAACGACCTGATGGTTTGAGGTCGCAGAGAACGGGCACACGTCTTCGGACGTCTTCGATATCCTGTAGTTCGAGCTGGATACCGGCGCTGTGTGCGATTGCGAGGAGGTGGAGCACGGCGTTTGTTGACCCTCCGAGCGCCATGGTAACGGCGATTCCATTCTCAAACGCTTTGCGCGTAAGGATCTCTTTCGGGGTGATACCGTTCTTGACGGCGTTCACCAGCACATCGGCCGACTTCGCCGAACTGTCTGCTTTCTCGTTGTCTTCTGCGGCCATCGTGGAGGAATACGGGAGAGACATCCCCATTGCCTCGATAACAGAGGACATCGTGTTTGCGGTGTACATGCCCCCGCACGAGCCGGCACCAGGGCATGCATTGCGCTCAACCGCGAGCAGCTCTTGTTCGTCAATCTTCCCTGCACTGTACTCGCCAACGGCTTCGAATGCACTCACGATTGTCAGGTTGCGCCCCTCCAGGACTCCGGGTTTGATCGTCCCACCGTAGACAAAAATCGCGGGGATGTTGAGGCGCGCAATAGCGATCATTGCCCCCGGCATGTTCTTGTCACAGCCCCCGATCGCCAGGAGACCATCCATGCACTGAGCGTTGCAGACGGTTTCAATGGAATCGGCGATGACCTCCCGGGAGACGAGCGAGTACTTCATCCCCTCTGTCCCCATGGAGATCCCGTCGCTGACCGTGATGGTACCGAACTCCTGAGGCATTGTGCCGCCGCGGCTGAGTGCATCAGAGGCCCGGGACGCCAGATCGTTCAGGCCGACGTTACAGGGCGTGAGATTACTGTAGGCATTGGCAACCCCGATGATGGGCTTTTCGAAATCCCGGTCGCCGAACCCAACCGCGCGGAGCATTGCCCTGTTGGGAGTCCGCTGGACCCCGGACGTTATTTCCCTACTTCGGAGTGGTTCACTCTGTTTCTTTTTCATACCTGTTCTTCCTCAGCGCACACACGAATCTCCCGTTCGCCAGAGGGGAACCAAGCTTTACCTGTTGAATCGTGTTTTGGAGATCTTAGGGGTTGCTTGTTAGCCTCTGGCGCTCGCTCATCCTAGGAGTAGGACGAGAATAGCCAGAAGGCTAAGCAAAAGCAGGAGGTGGTTTGACAGGGAGACACCCGGAATGGCCGCCAGAATGCCGCCGGGCATTCCGGAAGCTGTGGCGCTGGTAGTATTTCCCGTGGTGTCCATTGATCGCTTATTTGATTTTGAGAAAGTAATATACTGAATATGTGACCTATGTCAAGGGTCCATCTCCACTTTTTTCCAGGGGGAGGTGCAATTCTGAAGCTGCGGGATCTGTCCGGGAAACAGTCAGAAATGACCGCTTTCCTCTACTCGCGGGGATGCGTATATTGACCTACGTCTTCATCCCTAGGAGGCACCCATGAAAACAGTGACCAGTGCGTTTCTGCTGCTTCTGCTGCTCACGAGCCATGCAGTGAGTGAGGATCCGGTCTCGGGAACCATCTACTACGCAGATGGGTCGGAACTGAAGTTCCAGGATATCACAAAGATCACGGGAGCACGAGTTGATCTCGGGATGGATATCCTCCAGAAGCGAATTCACCGCCTCTATGAATCAAAGGAGATCTGCCTCTTCTATCAGAACCGCGATAGGTGGGTCCAACTGTCCGAACTCGAATATGTGCATGTCGAGACCTACGAGGTCACACAGGGGCATTACATCCGGGGACCGATTCTGATCAGGACGAAAGATGGCGGGACACTCATGAACGATCTCGAGCTTCGTTACCTAGTTGATGTCGTCGTGCTTGACGACTCAACCAACGAGATCCAAACGATCGACGGCATACCGTTCGCCGACGAGGGAGACCTGAAGATCAGGCGGATTGTTTTTGACTGACTCTCCTCTCTCGAGGAAGTCCGACGCCTGTATACGGAATCCCTCTCCCAGAGGGCTACAGCTCTTTGACGCCCCAGGACCGGCATATGCTGTCCCATGAAACTATGTCGGGTTTCCGAAACCTCCGCCTTACTGACTCCAGCTTTTCTCCCCGGACCTCAATCTCATCAAGGGTTCCGGGTGTCATCCCAACCCTTTGCGCCCATCCGAATGTGGGTACCTCACGCATCCGGAATCCCATGAGACTCGCAGCGACCATGTCCGTTGCCAGGGGGTTGGTACCAGCGATGATGAGCCCCATGTCCACGATTCTTCCCTCCGTGGGACCCTGGCCTTCCATGGCAGAAGATGCATCCACAACCACCAACCCGAGCTTGTTCGCCCTCACCATGTCTACCGTCTCGAAGGCAATCCCCGGCGAGCCTGCCCTGCGTGCGTGATCGTGCACCCAGCCTCTGACAGAGGCATAGACTTGTCCTGGATAGAGACCGATGAGATTCTTCATGCCGAGGGTTACCGTGGCAAGTTCATGAGTCTTCATCATTGGCACTGAACAGAGCAGATCGATCTCGGTCAGGGAATGGTGGAGGCTGATCGAATCGAAAGCCAGGCCGTCGGGAATGGCAACGTCGACCATATCGCCCGTGTGCAGGTTGAGAAGCGGTACGTGATCGGACTTTGCAAGATCTGTGTATCCCAGTTGATCGTACACGTATTGCTGCATCCGGTCCAATATCTCCCGGTCTTTGGTCCGGTATACCTCCTCTCCCACCACGTTGAAACCTCCAGCCGCCGCAGATCCCTCCCCTATGCTGACATCTTTCCCGGCTCTCTTCATCATTCGAACCAGTGCCCGGACCACATCGGGCTTGGTCGTAAATGCCGGACCCTCGGCCACCAGGTTTGGCTTGACCATGATCCGCTCTTTTCCCTTCGCCACTGTTTCCATCCCCCCGAGCAGATCGATTGCCTCTTCAACCGCAGCCGCTGTTCGCCCGTTTCGGATCTTCACAACACTGACTACAGGCTCAGGCCCGATACCATGGGCGGAAAGGAAGGAATGCAAGCCCCCCGAGCTCGCGGCTTTCGCTGCGAACGGTATCGTCGTCATTCCGATCGCCATGCCGGCGCTGGTTTTCAGGAAGCGCCTCCGGGATACGCGGTCCGGTTTCATGGGTATTTCCTTATGGCCTTGAGAACCCGTTCACCGATGACGTAAACGGATTCGTTCACCTTGGCATTGAACAGTATAACAGCACCTATTGATTCAGCTTTGTTAAACCCCAGATACGAATCAAAGCCTCCTGTGCCTCCGCCATGCTGGATCACCACCTGACCGTCGTCCAACTCCTGGATATACCACCCGAGACCCATCTCCCCCAGCGAGCCCTGATGGAATTGCGGTTCATGGGTCAAATCCATCGCGGGTTTCAGCGGAGACTGGACCAGACCCAGATTGGCCTCCATATATGTGAGCATGTCATTCGCCGAACTCTTGATGAACCCCGCTCCCTGAAAGATATCCTGAGCTGTCCACATTGGGACCATGGTCAGAGTGGAATTGTGTCCCGTGGCAAGATTGGTTCTCTGTTGATCAGTCAGGAACAATGAGCTGTTCTCCATCCCCAGGACGTCAAAAACCTCCCGCGTAAGGACGGTTTCATATGAAGTACCATCAACCCGCCCAACAACATGCCCGGCCAAACCCATTCCCATATTGGAATACAACCACCAGCTGCCGGGTGCAAACACAAGTTCACAGTAGTTCGTCAGACAATCATAGATATGTGCCGTCGTATAGACCGCGTAGGGATCGCTGGGATGATATCCCGGAGGAAAGGGATACCCCGCATCTTCAGGGCGTCTGGGAATCCCTGAGGAGTGTGTCGCAAGATGTATGAACCTGATTTCCACTCCGTCCCTGGAAGGCATTGTTACGCTGTCGGCAGGCAGATAGTGACCCACCGTATCATCCGACAACTGGCCTTTCAAAAACTTGTCGGCCATCAGAAAACACGTGAAGGTCTTTGTAATAGAACCGATTTCAAATATCGTGTCGCCGTCGGGAGCCTCAGTGCTGTTTGTGGCTTTCGCGCCATATGAATAAACGAGCTTGTTTTGCTGTCTATCAATGATGCCGAAGACAGCCCCTACCCGAACGTACTCGCTGGCAATCTGGTCGATCTCCTCCTTCAGGCTGCCGGGCTGGGGATCGGTTGGCGTTTCATCTTCTTTACAGCCTGAAATGACAAAAAGAATCGTCAAACAGCATATGGTACTGAGAGACCTCACTGCGCGAACCTCGCCCACCATTTTCTGTCCCCTCAGCTGTATGACTTGTGAGAGCTCTTTATTACGGCGTCAACTGCCAACAGCAACCGCGTCATAGACATTCACCAGCTGCTCTTTTCCTTTGAGGGGGATGTTTCCCACCAACTGAAACTCGTATTGAGATTCTCCATTCAGTTCATCCCGAACTCTCTCGGAGATGAGCAACTTCTTCTTGAACTCATTGCACTTCTCTTGAATACGGGATGCTGTATTGAGAGCGTCGCCGTGATACGCGAGCTCCTTTTTCAATTGACCCACTTCCGCAACCATCACCTCGCCAAGGTTTACACCGGCTTTGAATTCGGGGACGACACTATACTTCGTCTTGTAGTAGCTCTCCTTTTGGCGCAGGGCTCTGTCATAGTCAAAAAAGGTCGCCAGGCAATTCTGATTCGACAGACCTTTCTCCATCTCCCACGTGAGAACGACCTCATCTCCAACATTCTGGTATATCTGGGCTTCGTGCCGGACGACCGTTTCCGTAAGATCTGCGAAGCAATCCTGAATGAGTTCGCTATACCGTACGTGTCCGAGCTTCTCCGCGTAGGTGGTTGATGATTTCAGATCCATGAACATGAAGATGCGGGTCTCCTCCTTGGGCCGGCGGTACTTGCCCAGGAGGAAACTCAGCAGCACGCCCTGGCCAAACTTCTCACTGACCTGTAAGATGAACAGTGCTATCAGGACTGCGAGCCCCCAGAAGACTATTGT
>JBATTW010000516.1:0-16987 GCA_049670805.1 Bacteroidota bacterium | reverse complement strand
CCGGAAACCCCCAAAAACGACGGATCATGGCTCCTGGCGGCCTCGTATGCCCTGACCGCCTCCTCATCCTGACCCTGGCGAGCATAGTAGTCCCCCCTCGCCAGGAGGGCCCGGGCATAGAGAGATTTGACGATTCCGGAGTGCTTGTCGTTCCCTTTGATTGGCCGGTACACCATCTCCGGGAACGGGGTGGTGTGGAACAGCGAGTCGGCGTGGAGCCGGAACGCCAGTCCGGCAGGCACACGCTGAAGCCCCCGCCAGAACTCCGGTTCGATCTCCGGAGTCAAGTAGACGGGGCGGTGAGCCATGGATCGGGATACGAAACTCGAGATCATTTCCTCGAATCTCGCCTGGATGATCCGGCCGTCGTACGGCAACTCATGCTCGAACATTGAGAGCTGGTCGAGAAACGCATCCACCTCGGCTCGCGACTCCTCGATCAACCAGGGATAGCGATGCTCCAGCTCTCTAAGATACCAGGACCGCCGGAGCAGCTCTTTGTCAATGACGGTCAGGTCCGGACGCACATGCTTCACAGCCTGGTAGTAGTACGACGCCGACACCCAGTAGTCCCACTGATACGAAAGGACGACCGCGTTCGAATCCAGCGAAGCAAACATGTTCATGGTGTAGTCCTCCACCATGAAATTCTGACTTTGATCAGTATCACTGTAGTGGTGAAGGCAGGAGATGAGCGGTGCCGCAAGCGAGAGGGAGAGAAGGGCGAATCGTGGAATCCGCGTTCTCCGTTGGAGCCAGGCCAGGAGAGCGTAGAGCCCGCAACCTGCCCAGATGGCCACAACGAGATACGCCAGAAGGAAATAGGAGTCTATATCGTGAATGTCGTAGTTGACCGAGTACGAGACACACGTCAAAAAGAGAACCATGGTGAAGACAAGAATCCTTCTTGCCCGCCTCCAGAGCGCGGCAACACCCAGCGCAGCAAGGAGAAGCCCCGCATAGCCGAATTCGTGTGGAAGGGATTCACCGAAGTACACCAGCTGTCTCCCGGCAACGTCGAGCGAGGAAAACAACCAGACGCGGTACTGCTTCCCGGTAACGTGCCAGAGGAATCGCTCCGCCGACGTGACATCACCCCAGCTGAAGAGAGGCGCGTGGGCGGCACGGACCGGGAGGTAGAGATAGAGAGAGAGCCCGAGGAGAAAGAAGGGGGTCAGGGAAACAACGTGATAAAGTGATTCCTTCTTTACACCATACCTGGAAAGGTAGAGAAAGAGCATTCCCGGAATCAAGAGAACAGTGGTCATGTGGTTGGTGAAGGTCAACCCGAGAAGAAACGCCACCAGACGCCAGCCCGCCGTTGTCGCCAGTCGGTCGCGGTCCGGACCGGCCACCAGAGAGAGAAACACGGTGAGCGTCATCGTCACAAGGAGGAGGTGGAGCGAGTAAACCTCGACTCCCAGCGCCTGCGTCCAGGCGGTCCGGGAGAATCCCAGAAGGAGCGAAGCCCCGACAGATGCGGCGATCGCGACCGTTGTGGGCACGCGGTCACCCCCGGCGGCTCGTTCCTTTCCCGGAGCAAGCACCCGCATAACAGCAAGGCTGAGCGGGACAAAACATGAAACGGAGAGGGCTGTAACGATCGCGGTCATGACGTTCAACCTGACGATCTCTTCACCTGCGATCGGCAGCGAGGAGAATACCCATCCCACCAGCGTGAAGAGCGGATAACCAGTCGGATGTGCGATCCCCAGCGTGCACGCCACCGCGGCAAGCTCTCCACTGTCGATGATTCCCACCGTGGGAGACAACGTGGTGGCATAGACGACAAACGATACGACGCCGGTAAGAGCCGCACCGTACGCCGCCGGGGAGCTCAGCATCCTTATTGGCGTTCGCATCTTCATTTCAATCGTTCGCTCACTTCCAGAAAAGTCTTCCGCACCTGTTTAGCGGTTGCCCTGAGCCGGTCGGTCAGCTCTGCGCCACCGGTCCTGTCGTGGCATCGCGCCAGCACCTCGAGCTGTGATCCTTCGGGAACCACCGTGCTACGATCTTCGATGGTGATGCGCATCAGCAATTCGAGCTTCCGGTACACCTGATAAGCCGACCGGAGCGCACCTGTCTCTTCGGTGTCGAGCACGTGTCGCCCCGCCGCGGCAAGAAGTCCGTCCACGGTATCGCGGCGAAGGTCCGGGATGTTCCCGCCGAGTTTGAGCTGGATCATCTGAACAAGGAACTCGACGTCAACCATGCCTCCCCGGCCCAGCTTCAGATCCATCATGTCCGATCCACGCACCCTGGAACGCGTTTCCGTCTTCCGCCTCATCGTGACAGCTGTCTCCACCCAGCGTGCCGGCAACGAAGACGTGTACACGTAATCCTCGACAACACGGAGGAGATATCCCGCAAGGTCGGAATCACCGCAGACAAACCTCAAACGCGTCAACGACTGACGCTCCCAGAGCGATGCGCGAGTCTGGAGATAGCGCCGGTACCCCTCGCTCTCCGTCACCAGAGGTGCGTTTCTCCCTTCGGGACGGAGGCGCGTGTCAACGGTATACAGCATCCCCTTCTCGGAAACCGCCGAGAGACGACGGACAAGAAATGAGGCAAGTTTCTCCAGCGCCACACGGCTCCGGGCGTTCGCACCGCGCGAAATAAACAGGAGATCTAGGTCTGCGTCAAAACCGAGCTCTCTGGACCCGTGCTTCCCCAGCGCAAAGACCGCAAGCGGGGGTCGCACGAGCCGCAGTCGTTGCGCTTCCTCCTCGAACAGGGCGGAGACAGCGTGATCCGCTATTCTGGTCAGCTCATCATAGAGCTCGTCCTGCGTCGAGAAGCCGAGGATATGACGCACACCGGCCCGCAACTCCTGACGGTTTTTGTAGGCAACAAGGTCATCCGTACGGGCGGGAACAACGACGGCGGGCCCCGATAATACACCACTATCCGTCGAGAGTAGCTCGAACAACAGCGGATCCGCCGAGAGCCCACGGATGAACTTCGGACTGACCGCACAGATATCCAGGACAAGCCTCCGGAACCCGGGCTCCTTGAGCAGCGCGTACATCTGATCAGGGAACTTCTGGGCAGACGCCAGCAGGGCGAGATCTCGTAGCGTGAGATCCGGCACGGGGGTACGGGCCACACCCTCGAACAGATCCTCTGCAACCTCGCGGAATGCCTCACGCCCTCTTGCGTCAATCCCCCCACCCCCACTCAGCGAACTCCCCGAGACGAGTACCCGCAGGTTCTTCAGCGCCTGACGGACATCCCGAAGACCAAAAGACGAAAAGAGCGTCTTCATGTCGTCTTCAGCAACCCAACCGTCGATCAGAGCCGTGATCCCCCTCCCCTCTCCTCCCCGGGTCACAGACAACGTCCGGTCGAAGATGGCCTTCACCGCACCAGCATGGACACGTACCGCCTCCACCAACTCCTCTCCGCCTTCGAGCCCGACCTGTTTCGCGAGAGAACGAAGAAGATTGTCGTCAGCCGGGAGGACGTGGGTCTGTGTGTTGAGTTTCGTCTGCAATCGGTGTTCCAGGGTGCGATAGAAGAAATATGCTTCAACCAGTCTGCTGGCTTCCCCTTCTGAGAGCAGCCCCACCCCGCAAAGCCGGTCAAGTGCCCGCAGGGTATTCCCTTCCCGGAGTGCCGGCACTCTGCCGCCGTTGAGGAGTTGAAGCGTCTGCGCTACGAACTCGATATCGCGAATACCTCCGGCCATCAGTTTGACGTTCAGGGCGTCACCGACGGTCGTCTCGATGCGCGCCTTTATCCGTGCAGCGGCCTCCCCGGGATGGTGAAAGAACGTGCGCGGGTACACAAACGGTTCGAGCTGTCTGATGAACTCCCCTCCCAGTCGCTCATTACCCGCGACGAACCGGGCTTTGATGAGCATCTGTCGCTCCCACAGCTCGCCGCGCGATTCGTAGTACGTCAGGTAACTGCCCAGCGACCGCGCCAGCGGACCCGCACCCGACTCGGGGCGGAGTCTGGTGTCCACCCGATAGAAATATCCTTCCTGAGTGGGCTGAGACAGGAGTTGAACAATGCGCTCGGCAAGCCTGTTGCAGCACTCCTCGTGTGTGAACGGTCTACCGTCTGTCGTCGCAGATTCGCCATCTTCCCCGTACACAAACAGGACATCGATGTCGGAGCTGTAATTGAGCTCACGCCCGCCATGCTTTCCGAGCCCGATGATGGCAAACGGGGTCGGGGGAGAGGGACCGTACCTCAAGGAGAGTTGCTGCCATGCCGCCTGAAAAACCTGATCGGCAACACAATCCGCGAGCTGTGAAAGCTGCTCGGTCGTCCGCGCAAGCCCCTCGGTTCCGAGAAGATCCATGGTGCCGATCCGTAAGATCTCTCGCCGGTGCATCCGCCTGAGAGCGTCCAGTCGCCGATCAGGGCTCTCAAAGGTTTGCCGCAGTCGGACGGATTCATCCCTGAGGTACAGTTGCGTGACAGGTGTGGTCAGCGCATCCGAGGTCGTCAACCAGCGAAACAGCCCCGGATCCCTCACCAAGATATCCGCAAAGAACTGAGAGGATCCGAACACCTTCAGCAGCACCTCCATGACGACCGGATACTGAATCAGATCGTTAAAGAGGGAGGTCTTGCTCACGGAAGCTTCGCCGAAACGGAGGAAGTTGGTCAAAGCCATGTCGGGGTCAGGCGACTCTCGAAACTGAGCTTCAAGAGCACGGGTGAGATCGGCAAAGGTGTGCTGAGTCCCGGAGCGAAGGAACGCTTCGTGGAGGGTGACGAGATTGCGGACCGCGCGGTGATGATCCTGAAACAAACCCGTCGGAAGTGCATCTTCCATCATGCGAAATTGTACAAAAAATAAGGTAGAATCTCCAACCACCGTTCTTGCATTTCCCTGAGCCCGTGGGTATATTCTTCATAATCTCTGTCCAGAGAGGTCCCGTCGGCTAAATGGTCAAACTCATCGCCCTGTACCGAACGCCCGCCGAAGCATCAGATTTTGATCAACACCTCACTTCGATTCACATCCCACCCCTCAAAGAGTACCCTGGCCTCAGAAGGATCGAAATCACCCGTATCACTCAGGCTCCGATCGGTGACGCGTCGTTTTCTGTGATGGCCGAGATGTACTTTGATGATCACGTCGCAATGGATCGTGCCCTCTCCTCACGGCACGGGAAGGCCGTTGCCCGGGATCTGGTGGCGTTTGCAGCCGACCTGGTCACTGTATTCCACGGCGAGGTAGCCCAAAAATGAGTAAGAAACAGATTCTCCTCGCGCCGTCCCTCCCGGTGGCCGTTCTGGCATTCGGCCTCCTGCTCGGGTGCGCTGGTTCCGCCCCCCTTGTCACGCAGTGGGAGTATACGGGGGGACCATACGCACAGAATATCTCCTCAATTCTGGTTTCCGGGACATCGTCGGGCCTCATCTACGCCGGGCTCTCCACCGGCGACCTGTTCGTCTCATCGAACAGCGGACAGACATGGTCGAAGGCTTCCACGCTTCGCTCCGGAGCAAGGATTGTCCAGCTACTGGAAGACCCGGAAGTGGAGGACAAGCTCTACGCCGCGACCACGGCGGGAGCATATGTCTCGCCGGACGCGGGCAAACAATGGCGGGAACTCCCCATCGCGGGAGAGGGGTCCAGCATTGCCTGTCTGGTCCTCGCGGTTGATCCATGGAAGCCGAGCGTGCTCTATGCCGGGACGAAGGGGCACGGCATGTTCACATCAACCGACGGCGGGAAAATCTGGAGCCCCGTGCTGACCGGGGATGACTCCACGATTTCCCTCGGAGACGTGCATGACATCAAGATCGATGTCCAGAGGCCTGACAATCTCTACGCGTCGTTCTCGTCTGTCGGGCTGATGAAATCAACCGACGCGGGGGCAACCTGGATCCGACTCACCCAGGAATACTCCTCCACGGGGGCCAGGATCACCCGGATGCTCGTCCACACCGGGAAACAGGACCACGTCATCTTCGGGACAAGCACCGGAAACATCCTGAAATCGACGACAGGCGGGTCCACGTGGAGCCCTGTCCGACAGGGACTCGTCGCAGACCGCATTTATTCTCTCGCGGTTCACCCGGAAGATCCCGATTACCTCATCGCGGGGACCGGAACGGGAATCCTACGTTCAGCAGATTTCGGAACAACCTGGCAGACCGTCTCCAACTCACTCCCCAACCTCCCGGTCTCGATTGCGGTTTCACCCATCAAAACCCGGTGTCTCATCTATGCATCCGGCGAGGGAATCGGCCTCCAGGTCTCGGCTGATAGCGGTCGAAGGTGGGACCCTGTTGACGAAAACCTGGGGGGAGCCAAGGTCCATCTGATCCGGTCCGACAGATCCGGGAATTCAGTGTTTGCAGCCTCCGGACACACCATCCTCCGCTACAAGCCATCCGCAAAGACGTGGGTTCCCGCAAGCACAGGCCTCAAGGGCGATGATGTGTACTCTCTTGCGGTAGATCCGGACTCAGCCAGCGTTCTGCTGGCATCAACCCCCTACGGCGTGTTCAAGACCAGCGACGCCGGCGCTCTGTGGCGACAGACGTCTCGCAAGCTGAGCATGATACCGGTCTTCCTCGATAGCCACCCGTGGATCCCGACCCGCCTCTTCGCATCCGGGCAGCAGGGGATCTTCGCCTCGACCGACAAGGGAAACAGCTGGGCTCAGTCAAAACCAATAGAGAGCCCCTACACCGTTCGCAACCTGACATTCACTCCCACCAACGCCGGCGTGATCTACGGCGCAAGCGGCAACGGAGTCCTGACGACGGAGAACGGAGGCTTCACGTGGGAGTCCGCCCGGTTCGGATTGACCAACCTGGACATCGTGGCGATCACGCTCGACGCCGAGGACCCGAAGACATCATATGCCTGGACCACCGATGGTTCCTGCTTCCGGTCAACGAACAGCGGTCTCGAGTGGAGCAACTACACCCCGCCCTGGCAGAGGGGGGAACGTGTTCAGATCGTGTTTGATCGCTATGCTCCCTCCAGCACCGTCGCCGTCGTGGAGGGTTCCCGGGTCTACTTCAGCCCGAACGGTGGAGGCACCTGGGTGCATCTCCTGGACAAGGGGTTCCCTCTTGATGTGCTTGCGGTCCACTGGAACGCCAGCTCTGGCATTCTCTATGTAGGAACCCGGGAGCAGGGAGTCTTTCGACTTCCTCTCAAGCATATCATAGCGGAGAAGTTTGGCCGTTGATTCCCGGTAGCTTATCGGTTGATTCTCACAGGAGGTCGCAGTACCTTCTTGTACAGCAGATACTGGATGGTAAGAATTATGACACCCCGATACGGACTTGCCCTACTCACCATCGCATCGTTCTTTCTCGCGGCCCGAGGCAGCGCCCAGCCAGAGATCGAAGTGGTCGGTGGGACATCGCTTCAGCTCGACACCCTCTACAGGGGAGAGATTGCGGAACGGACCGTTACGCTGAAAAACACCGGCGATCGTCCCCTCCTCATCCGGAGCGTCAAGGCATCCTGCGGATGCACCGGGACGGTGGTCTCACGTGACAGCATCCCGCCCGCGGGAAGCGGCACGATACTCATTACGTTCAACTCCAAGAACTTCGTGGGCCATGTCCAGAAAAAGGTCACCGTCCTTTCAAATGCCGAAAACAACCGCGCGATTGTCATCGACTTCACCGCCACCATAGTACAGGAGATCGTTCTCCAACCGGTACAGTTCTGGTTCAAGGACGCCGACGTCGGGAATATCAACACCGCAACGATAACCCTCAGGAATGAGGGGACGGACGATCTCACGTTGTCGGGGTATACAACCAGACTTGAGGGGTTCACGCTCCAGTTCCCCAGCCGACCAGTGGCGCCCGGGGAAGAGGTTCAGCTGATTGCGGAGTACACACCCAAAGAATCGGCTTCCGTTATTGCAGAGTCCATGTTTCTCCAGACCTCCAACCCGCGTCAACCAAAGGTCTACATTCCAATCTATGGAAACGCAAAGGAGTTTCGGTTCGACGAGACAGACCACTGAGCTAACCGCCGTCTGGACCTTCTCCTTCAGCCAATTCCACTGATGAACGAGCCGAAAAACGGACTTGAGCAGAATCCCGCATTGGTGGTCGACGAGTTTATCCGTCAGATAAACGCCCGCAACGCAGCCGGGTTGTCGCAACTGATGACGGACGACCACCTCTTTGTGGACTCACTCGGCAACACCGTCCGGGGTAAGGACGAGATGCGAAAAGCCTGGAGCGCGTATTTCTATATGATCCCGGACTTCAGAGTCACGATACGCGAGAGATTTCTGAAGGGGAATGCCGTGGCTCTGTTCGGGACCGCGCGAGGGACCTACAACACTGACGGAAAGCTCCTTGAGCGCAATAGATGGGAGATGCCCGCTGCCTGGAAAGCGATTGTCCGGGACGGTCTGATAGCTGAATGGCATGTCTATGCCGACAATGAGCCTGTCCGCAGGATCATAGCTGACCAGACACAGGCCGGGGGGGATGCACGCTCACCAGCGTAGTACGCTGATCCAGGCAAACAGGAGGACAGATGGTAGTTGCTCTCTCCCTTCTCCTTTTCGTCCTGCTTGTTCTTGCCACGATCCTCTTGGGAACACTCTTCACGAGACTCCATCTCCTTTCAGAGACTGTCCGAAGACTGGAGAGGGAAATCACCTCCCTAAACGCCAGGCTCTCAGGAATTGAGCCCGGGCCACCGGCTGACCGAAAGAGTGTGAAGAGGCCACCACCGAAGGTTCGGGAACCGGAACAGCCCGCAACGGTTCCACCTGCTCAACCCCCAATTCAGGCATGGACCCCGATGGCCAGACGACAAGAAACACACCCGGGGATACTACCGCTGCCCCCTCCGAAACCATCACGAACCAAGGAAGAGTGGGAGGCGCTTATCGGGGGGAAGCTCCTCAACCGCATCGGTGCGCTTGCGCTCATCATCGGGGTCGGCTTTTTTCTGAAGTATGCCTTCGACCGGGACCTGATTTCAGAAGGCCCCCGCGTCATCATCGGTGCAGGTGTCGGTCTCCTGTTACTGGCAGGAGCCGCCCGCTCTGCGCGTAAGGAATTTCACTTCTTCGCTCAGGGGCTTGTGGGTGCCGGCATCTCCATCCTCTACCTCTCAGCGTACGCCTCCTTCAATTTCTATCAGCTCGTCTCCCAGCCGGTTGCCTTCATCCTGATGAGCGCTGTGACCATTCTTGCGTTCACCCAGGCAATTCGATACAACGGCCTGGCGGTCTCGCTCCTGGGCCTGGCGGGAGGGTTCCTAACTCCATTTCTCCTCAGCACGGGCGAAGCGAACGTGGTCGGGCTCATGGGCTACATAACGCTCCTGGATATCGGCCTCCTCCTCGTTGTCCTGAAAAAGGATGACTGGCTGGTGCTCGAACCACTTGCCCTCATCGGGACATACATAAACTTCTTCACCTGGAAACAGGTTCACTACGCAACAAGCGACCTAGGTACGACCCTGCTGTTTCTCTCCCTCATCTGGGTGGTATTCCATGGCCTCGAGGTGTACCGGCTCTTGCGGAGGAATGACTCGTACTACGACTACCGTCGACTCAACACTTCTTTCCACACAGTGCTCTTCGTCGCAGCACTCTACTCTGTGATCCATCCGGAATCAGAAGACGGGATGGCTCTCAGTGCGATGCTGCTCGGGGTGGCGTATTGCCTTACGGCATTCGTCTGCAGACGCGACCGGAGCTGGACCGATCCCCATACCGTCCAGTTCCTCCTCACGGCCATCGCATTGATCGTCCTCGCGACAGGTTTCAAGTTCGATGATTTTACACTCGTCACTCTCCTTGCCATCGAAGGGCTCGTCCTCTTCGTCATAGGATTGTACGGCAAGACAAAATACATCTGGCAGTCGGCAATCGTGGTACAGGGACTGGCATTGTGCTGGCTCGCCGCAATACCTGGTTCGTACTCCTACGTCCCGATCGACGCTTTTGTCCCGCTCATGAATGAAAGGGCATTGGCGTTTGCATCCATCGTGCTATCTCTCGGAGTCGCAACGGTGCTCTACAGAAAGCGATCGGGGGAACACCGTCTCCCGTTTCTTGAAGGCTTTCAATACGGATGGGCAGTCATTCTTCTCTTGCTGTTGACCGTCGAGATCAACGATCTTCTGGGTCAATTGATAAACAAGGAGACCGGCGTGGTCGCAGAGCGTCTCGACTACACCCGCTATATGGCTCTCGCCGCAGGCTGGGCTGTGTATGGGTTTCTGCTGAGCGGAAGAGGACTTACAAAGCCTTCCCGCCCTATCCTCTTCACCGGTCTCTGGGTTCTCTTGCTGGGCGCCTGTCTCGGGTTCATCCGTGGAATCTCTTATGTGCCGATCGCGGAGTTCATCCCACTGTGGAACGAGAGAGTACTTGGGATTCTCGTGGTCATGGTCTCGATGCTCGTTGTCCACCGGTTGTCGGGCGGACGGAAAGAGTTGTTTGAATGGCTTCCGGAATTCAGGATGGCAATCCAGATCGCCGCTGTCCTCTTGTTCCTCGTTCTGATGTCCGGGGAAATCCGCGACTACTTCGAGAGGTCCATGTTCATTCTGCATGGAGCTGGTGGACCGGACACAGCTGAATCCGAATTGCAGAGTCTCGAGAACCTCAAGCAACTGGGCCTCTCACTGAGCTGGCTTCTCATATCGATCGCCATGATGGCAGGTGGAATATGGAAAAGAAACAGGATTGTCCGCATTGAATCAATCCTCCTGTTCGGGGTATCGATCCTGAAGATTTTCATCTATGATCTCTCCTACCTCGAAACACTCTACAGGATCTTCTCTTTCCTCGGTCTGGGGTTGGTGCTGCTCGCGGTATCCTACCTGTACCAGAAATACAAGGATGTGATCCTGGAACAATCAGAACCGGATTCTGCCGGCCTGGTAACGGAAAAGGAGTGACTCTACCAGCCCCGTGAAACTTTTGCCGCCGGATCTCGTCCCCTGTATTTGTGACGGTTTCACCGGCCCCCTTCCCCCGGGGAATCATCGGTGAATAACGCCCACATTCCCCAATAGTTCAACGGATTGACCGGGGATGTCAACCAGAATCCCCTCCGTACTGTCTAATCATCAGAGCGTGCGAACGGAACACGTGCAAAAACCCGCCGATGAGCGGCACCTCGTCAACTTGGCCCGGGAAGGCGACCACGGCGCTTACCGAAGCCTGGTGAACCGACACATGAGGGGAGCGTACGATGTCGCCCATAGTTTCGTCCATGATCACGACGCTGCAGACGACATTGTTCAGGAGGCCTTTGTGCGGGCGTACAATTCTCTCAGCACGTTCCGGGGAGAAGCGCAGTTTGGGACCTGGCTGTACCGGATAGTTGTCAATATCTCCTTCAATCGCGTGAAGACTGAACGACGGAAGGCCGAACGTGAAATCCCGATCCTGGGTGCTTCGGTGCTCGTCGCCACGCAGGAGGACCCCGGACATACGGCGGAGCTCCAGGCACATCTTGAACGGGCTCTGCATGAACTTCCGACGCTCCAGCGGGCGGTGTTGATTCTCCGTCACCTTGACGGGATGTCGACGCGAGAAGTAAGCACGATCCTCCAGTGCTCCGAAGGAACGGTCAAGACGCATCTCTTCAGAGGGATGGAGAAGATGAGAAAGAAGCTGCAGTATCTGAAGGGTGAGGAAGTATGAGGGAACACGCGAGATGCCGGCTGTTGCTGTATGACTACGTAATGAAGGAACTCCAGGGTGCGCAGCGGGCCCGGGTCGAACAGCACGTCCGGCACTGCCGTGAATGCGCCGAGAGCCTCGAGAGACTCAGGGAGACCTGTAAGACACTGGAACGGACGGCGGTTCGACAAAGCCGGTTGCAATCTGAACGCTACTGGGAAAACTTTGCGGCGAGGGTCGACGCACGACTCCCGGAAACTGACCACCGCCGGTTGCGCCTCCCCCATTCAGTTGTTGCAGCTCTCGGATCCGCTCTTCAGATCCGGCCCCGGTTCGCGTTCGGCACCGCTGTCGCCGTCGCGGCGGCTGTCGTTGCCCTGCTTATTCTCAGGCCGGCGACAACGATCGATGTGGAACCCGAGCCGGAGGTGCACACGACACAACGCCCTCCATCCGAACAGAACTCGGAGCGTCTCGGCAACTACCTCCGTCAATCCCACGCGCTCCTCGTGGGACTGACGAACAAGGATACACCCGCCGGGCGCCAGATCGATCTGGAACCGGAACGACACGCTTCCCGGCGGTTGCTCGAGCAATCACGACATCTTCGGCTTCAACACCTCGATGCGCGGTCCGCCAACCTCGTAAATGATGTCGAGAGAATCATGATCAAACTGGCCAACACGGAAGGCACAGGCACTACCCCGGATCTCACGCTGATACAGAACGGTATCCGGGATCGCAATCTCCTGTTCAAAGTCAGAATGGCAGAACAGGCCTATGCGTCAAGCCGGTTTGTGTATGCAGGTGATAGACGATAGGGGAGACAGATGAGACAAACTTTTGTTGTATGGGCAGCCCTGGTGGGAACCCTGCTTTCGACCGAACTCTTCGCCCAGCGGGCGGAATCATCGGGAAACAGCGCTCTCTCTGCCATAGCGTCCGGTCCGGTGCCGGCGCTCGCGGGTGCAGAACCGATGAATCAGGATGACCCGGGGTACGAGCTCTACAAAGAGGGGTACAATCTGATCCTGACCGAAGATTGGGAACACGCACAGCTCGTGCTCGATGAACTTATCATCCGGCACCCCCGGAGCGACTATGTCGACGATGCATACTACTGGTCCGCGTACGCTCTGAAATACATCAATCGCGAAACTGCAGCAGAGTTGTACAGGGAGTTCATCCGCCAGTACCGGGAAAGCAGCTACTACGACGACGCGGTTGCAGATCTGAACGAGCTCGAGTCCGTTGTGATCGTTAGGCCCCCGAAAGGTCCGGCCGTCTCGATCCTGAGAGAAGACATCGAGGGCCACACATTCATCTTCGCACCCAGCATGAAGAAGCTGGAGCGTGAGTTTCGGCGCGCCACGCGCGCATACCGCCGCGTTGGTATCACGGTAGGCCCGGGGGAGGGTATGCCGACCGTCGTCAGGATCGACGAAGATCTGGATAGGGAGACCATGCTAAAGATGGAGGCTCTCTATGCCCTGGGCGATTCGCAGGAGGACGAGGAGTCCTTCACAACGCTCAGGAAAGTCGCCCTCGACCTGAAGCAGCCTCAACCGATGCGAGAAGCGGCAATGGAATCTCTCTCAGGATTTGAGCGATTCGACGTCGTCACGGTATTCGTAGACATCGCACAGAACGACACAAGCCCCGCCCTCCAGAGCTATGCCGTCGACTACATTGGAGAGCTTGGCAGCGACGAGAACGAGAAGGTCTCCATACTGATTGACCTCTTTGGCACGGTCCCAAAAGAGAGGACCGACCAGCGTGAGACAATCTTCTTTACCATCGCCGATGTCGGGAATGACAAGGCCGTTGATTTCCTCAGTTCGGTGGCACTGTCTCAGGAGGACTATCTTCTCCGCCGGGAAGCTGTCTACTATCTGGGGAGTATCGGTGGAAGCAGGGCTCGGAACGCCCTTTTGCAGATCCTGAGCAACAAGTAAGACCCTCGGCCACACCCGCAGCCGGGCCGGCGTTCGTCACCAGAAAACTGCTGACCGGCCCTCCTCCAATCTTCAGCACCCGCCCGCGGCCCCAGCAAACACCCCACTGCTCGGTCAACCCCGAAACTTCTCTCCCTGGGATGCGTCTACCTTAATAGAGTCGTCTCCTTCAGAACAGATCACCCCCCCGCCCCGGGCATGCCAGAGCAACCTTTTCCACCCGTCCCCTGTCTAATATGATGTGGGCAAAAGACAAAACCTCTGAGAGAGATCTGATCCTCCGGGCAAAAAACGGCGATGCTGTCGCCTTCAACCAGCTCGTGTACAGGCACGATAAGCATGTCCTCTCGATTGCCTCGCGTTTTGCAGGAAATACCGAAGACGTAAAGGATATCTATCAGGAGGTGTTCCTCAAGGTCTACCGCGGGCTCGGGAATTTCCGGTTTCAGAGTGCCCTCTCAACCTGGATCCACAGGATTACGGTCAATGTTTGCCTCTCACATAATCAGCGCCGGCAGAGGAGCCCCTTCGTTCCCATCGAGCCAGGAGAACGCGAGGCCTCGTCGGCAATCGAAATCCATGACAAGGACGCCCGTGCGGACGGGCACTTGCTCAACCGGGAACTCTCGGACCGCATCAGTCTGGCACTGCGCACCCTCCCCCCGAAGCAGCGCATGGTCTTCACACTGCGACACCATCACGGAGAGCAGTTGAAGGAGATCGCCCGCGCCATGAAGTGTGCCGAGGGAACAGTGAAGCGATATCTCTTCGACGCGACCCGCCGAATGAGGGAGCAGTTGGAAGATCTTCTCTAAGGCAAGGAAGGAACTGTACTCATGATCCATAGTCGATACCGGCGCCTGCTTTCGCTCCATCTCTACGGCGAACTCACTGCCGGCCAGGAGGGTTCCCTCCATCATCATCTTGAGTCGTGCCCAGGATGCAGGTCAGAACTCGAAAAGCTGAAGGCGCTACGCTCACTTCTCGACGCAGAACGAAGTTCAGAACCAACAGAGGAATTGCTCGATCAGATGCGCCAGAAGCTGAGTACTTCTCTCCGGGGCGCCCGCGTGAAGAGGCCGATGTGGGATTCTCTGCGGTCGGTTTTTTCGACGGCCTCCAGCCCAAGGTATTCTTACGCGCTGGGGCTCATCGCAGCATTCACGCTGGGCGGTTTCCTTGGCCACCAGCTGTTTGTTCCGGCACGGGTCAATGTAAGCCCATTGGCATCCTGGGGACCGGAGAGACTTGTTAGGGAATCAGTCGCGGGGAATCTCCGGATTGCCGGCCTCCGATTCGTGGAGACCGCAGGAAGCCCCGCCCAGGTCGTCTTTGCACTCGAATCGGTCATCCCGACACGTCTGAAGGGAGCTGTGGAGGATCCGGAGATTCAGAAGCTCCTGGCCTATACGCTCGCCAATGAACGCAACCCCGGCGTCCGGCTCCGGGCGGTCAACGCAATCGCACCCCGAGCACGCATTGCGACGGACCGGGAAGTGAAGGCGGCATTGATACTCGCCCTCAAAAACGATGATAACGCCGGTGTCCGTTCTTCCGCCCTCAGGGCGCTCACGCATTACCCCTACGACCAGGAAATTCGAGATGCGTTTCTCCTCGCCGTCCTCTACGACGAAAACCCGGGCGTTCGCATTTCGGCCATCAATAGCCTCGACACGCTCTCCCGCCATGGGATGACGAACGATCAAACCGTCCTCGACGTGTTGAACAGAACACTGCAGCACGACAGCAACGACTACATCAGGATGAAGGCACAATCACTCATACAGGAGGCACGACAACAATGAACACGATACAGCGTATTGCTTCGGTACTTCTTGTACTCACGCTTGTCTCCTCGGTTGGAGAGAGCAAAGACAAGACCCAGACATTCCCGGTTGGAAAGGATGGTTCCCTCGTCATGGAGCTTGATGTCGGCGAAATCCGGATTTCCGGCTGGGACAAGAATGAGGTGCTTGTCAAAGCAACGGGCATCGACGAGCGGGACATGGAATACCTCACGATGTCCATGAGCGGTCAGGTCGTGATGGTGGAGTTTGATCCGAGAAATGGTCATTCAGACAGGGCACGATTCACTGTCAATGTCCCGAGCTTCTTCGACGTGGACGTAACGACCGCGGGCGGGCGCATCACCATCGACGCTCCTCTCAACGGAAGCATCAGCGGAACAACCGCGGGTGGTGGAATCCACATCGGTGATATCGGAGGTGAGATCACGATGGTCACGGCTGGCGGCGACATCGAGGCAGGAAAAATCACGGGCGATGTTGATCTGACCACGGCCGGGGGCAACATCAAGACGGACGACGTATCCGGAACGGCAGAAATTTCCACGGCCGGGGGCAACATCTCGGCTGGCAATATCGGAGGATCTCTCCGCGCGCGAACCGCGGGGGGCAATATCACCGTGGGGCAGGTTACCAAGACGCTCTCCGCTTCAACCGCTGGAGGGGATATCACCGTCAAAGGAACGCAAAACAAGGCATCGCTCTCCACAGCCGGGGGAAACATCGAGCTGGGCGCCGCCAAGGGCCCTGTCGACGCCAAAACAGCCGGCGGTGATATCACTCTCAAAAGCATTGTCGGGTCCGTAAGCGGCAAGACAGCGGGAGGCGATGTTGTCGTGGATCTGAATCCAGTCGGCGCGGGAAGCAGCTCCCTCGCCACGGCAGGAGGGGACATCACTCTCTTTCTCCCGCCGGATGCAAAAGCTACGATCTCTGCCCGCATCAAGGGGGACGGCAGGCGGAACGACGAACCGCCAAAGTACGAAATCCGATCCGATTTTGGTCCCGTCAAACTCGAATCGGAGACAAAACACGGTGAGGTGCGGGCGACATTGAAGATAAACGGCGGGGGGACTCCGATCCGTCTCGAAACGAGCATGGGAGACATAACGGTGAAGAAGGCAACCAGGTAGGCCACACACAGGGGGATACGCTTTTTCCCCCTCGGCATGTCAACCAATTCCCGCATAGGGTTGTCCAATAAACAGGAAGGGATATGCCACTAATCGAAAGGACAACCGGCATGCATGTGAGGATCCTAATGGTACTGCTCCTCCCCGTACTCCTCGCAGGGAGCTCCTGCGCGGAGCCGGATGACCAGCTCATCATGAAGGTGACGGAATCCAAAGGGGGCTGGCTGGGCGTGTCTATACAGGACATGACATCCGACCTCGCCAAGAAGAAGGGGATGAACACGAAGGCAGGTGCGTATGTAATGGATGTTGTGGAGGACAGCCCCGCCGACAAAGCCGGCCTCAAAGACAACGACGTCATCGTGAAGTACGATGAGAGAACCGTCAGCGACGCTGATGACCTCGTCCGGGCGGTGCGGAAATCTGAGCCCGAGAGCAGCGTGAAAGTGCTGGTAATGCGCAACGACCAGCGCAAGACCCTGACC
>JBATTW010000515.1:0-1672 GCA_049670805.1 Bacteroidota bacterium | reverse complement strand
ACCAAGAACCGTATTGCCTATGCGGGCGGCTCGAACGAGTGGTACCCGCACGAGATGGTTCACCTCTATGTCTTTCCACTCTACCCGAATGCGCATCATTACTTTCACGAGGGCTACGCGACACTTGTCGGGGGTAGCGGCGGTCATGACCTTCTGTGGCATCTCAAGCGAAACTATGACTACCTGAAGGCAAACCCAGAAGTAAACCCTTTAACCTTCAAAGGCGTAGACTTGTATGTGACGGCACCATATTTCATTGGTGGACTCTTGTGCAAGATGGCGATGGAAAAAGGTGGAATTCCGATGGTTCGGAAGCTAATGACTTACGGAAACGAGGACGAAGACTTGTACCGCGCGATTCAGGACGTCTTCGACGTCAAAAAGGAGAACGTCAACGATTTTCTGAGGCTCAAACTTGCTGAGTACACTGCAAGATGACTGGCTGTGTGTGCCGCCACTTCACATAACGGTGACCTGACCCCTCCTGAACGATCCATTTTGTATATTGGATCGAGGACCAAAGGAGGTCAAGATGAAGGGTAAGAAATACTCGCCGGAACAGGTTGTCTCCAAGTTGCGGGAGGCGGAAGTGCTTCAGGCTCAGGGTATGTCACTGGTCGAAGTGTGCCGCCAGTTGGAGATAACGGACGCTACCTATTACCGATGGCGGAAAGAGTACGGTGGTCTGCGGGTAGATCAGGCCAGGCGCTTGAAGGAACCGGAACAGGAAAACAGCCGCTTGAAGAAGGCTGTGGCGGATCTGACACTGGACAACCAGATCCTCAAGGAGGTATCCCGGGGAAACTTTTGACACCGGCGAAACGACGCCGGGCCGTGAACTGGGTGCAGGGGCAGATGGAGGTCTCGGAACGTCGTGTGTGCCGGGTAGTCGGCCAAGCGCGATCAACGCAGCGTCAGGAGCCAAAGAACTTAGAGGAGGAAAGTCGCTTGCGGGAACGCATTATTGCTCTGGCCTGTGCGTACGGCCGGTACGGCTATCGCAGGATTACGGGCCTACTGCGGAACGAAGGATGGCGTGTGAAGTGACAAGCGTGTAGAGAGGATATGGCGCCAGGAAGGGCTGAAAGTACCGAAGAAACAGCCAAAACGCAGAAGATTGTGGCTAAACGATGGATCCTGCATCCGTCTTCGACCTGAGTGGAAGAATCATGTATGGAGTTACGATTTTGTCTCTGACAGGACAAGCGTTGGACGGCCGCTGAAGATCTTGACCATCATCGATGAACATAGCCGAGAGTGTCTGGCCATTCATGCGGCGCGACAGATTACAGCAGTCGAGGTCATTGAGCAGCTGGCAGACCTGTTCTTAGCACGGGGTATCCCGGATCATCTGAGATCGGACAACGGATCGGAGTTCACGGCAAAGATCATCCGCGGCTGGTTGAATCGACTGGGCGTGAAGACACTCTACATCGAGCCCGGAAGTCCATGGGAGAATGGGTACATTGAGTCCTTCAATGGGAAACTGCGAGATGAATTGCTCAACCGAGAGATCTTCGACACGGTCCTCGAAGCTAGAGTTCTTGCCGAGAAATATCGGTGGGAATACAACACAATCAGGCCACACAGCGCACTCGGGTATCGGCCACCGGCACCCGAGGCCATATTGGCGCTTCAGACAGCCAGTGCCTGAAGCCCAAAACAACTACAC
>JBATTW010000514.1:0-6102 GCA_049670805.1 Bacteroidota bacterium | reverse complement strand
TTCCAGTTCCGCGCGACGGACACGGTCCTGCGGTTCCGCGGTTTTTTGCAGGTGTACGAGGAGGACGTGACGGAAGAAGCCGAGAAGCAGAACGACGAGGATCCCGTGTCGAAGCTCCCCCGGGTGTTGAAGGAGGGAGAGGATACACCGCTCACGAATATCATACCGAATCAGCACTTTACCAAGCCCCCCGGCAGGTTCACGGAGAGCACACTCGTAAAGGAGCTGGAGGCACTCGGAATCGGGAGGCCCAGCACCTACGCGCTCATTGTCGACACGATTCTGGCGCGGAAGTACGTGGAACAGCGGGAGCGCCGTTTGTTCCCAACGGAACTCGGGCTTGCCGTCAACAAGATTCTTGTCCGGTACTTCCCCCACCTCTTCAACGTTCAGTTCACCGCCAGGATGGAGGAGGAGCTGGACACCATTGCCTCAGGGAAGCAGACCTATCAGAAGGTCATGGACGATTTCTACCGCCCCTTTATCAGGGATCTGGAGGGTGTCGAGAAGAAGAGTGCGGCCATCAAGGAATCGTTGCAGGAATCCACTGAAGAGCAGTGCGAGGTCTGCGGGAAGGACATGATCATCAAATGGGGGCGCAACGGCCGGTTTATGGCCTGCAGCGGGTATCCGAAATGCAAGACCACCAAGCCGCTCCCTGGAGAGCAGGAGCAGCTGAAACACCTCGCGGGCATCAAATGCAGCGAATGCGGGGCTGACATGGTGGTGAAGGGTGGCCGGTTCGGGGCGTTTCTGGGGTGTTCCAGCTATCCGACCTGCAAGAACACAAGACCGTTGTCCATCGGGGTGAAGTGCCCCAAGTGCACGGACGGGGACGTTATCGAACGGAAGACAAAACGCAAGCGGGTCTTTTATGGTTGTTCGAGGTATCCTGATTGTGATTTCGCGTCCTGGGACAAACCCGTTGCGCAGCAGTGCGAGACGTGCGGCAACTCCTACATGGTTCTCAAGTACAACCAGAGCCGGGGAGAGTACCTGAGTTGTCCATCATGCAAAGCAGAGGTCGCCAAGGAGGAAGTGGGGGAGGCGGCAGGGTAACGGCGGTACGGGAAAGGCCGTCAGCCATGCAATCCCACGTGGACGGTTTCCTCCGCTCGCTCTCGGACGAGCGCGGCTACTCAACGAACACTGTGGCGGCGTACCGGGTCGATCTCGGTCAATTCCTCACGTTCCTGCAACGGCATGCGGGAGACGCGGGCTTTGAGGCGGTTGATCAGCGTTCCATCCGTCATTTTCTGGGCGAGCTGCTGGAGCGGGGGTTTTCCAAGCGAAGCGTTGCCCGAAAGATTGCCTGCCTCAAATCCTTTTTCAAGTGGCTCCGCAGGAAGAAGATTGTTCCCACCGACCCCACCCTTCTGGTTTGCACTCCGCGTCTTGACAAGCGATTGCCGCATTTTCTGGATGAACGAGCCGCGGCGCTCCTTATGGAGCAGCCGGACCGGTCCAGCCCCGAGGGGGCGCGGGATGCGGCGATCCTCGAGCTCTTTTACAGCACCGGAATGCGGCTGGGAGAGCTTCTCGGGCTGTGCGCCGGCGATCTGAACCAGGAAGAGCAGACGGTAAAGGTGACGGGAAAGGGGAACAAGCAGCGGATCCTGCCGATCGGGTCCCGGGCCATGGAGGCCCTTCAGTTCTATCTGGGCGTGAGGGAACGACTTGTGGGCCCGGAAAAGAGGGATCCCGGTACGTTGTTTGTTACAAAACGTGGCAAGCCCATGAGTCCCAAGGGCGTCAACATCATCGTTGGGAGGTACATCAATAGCGTGTCGGAGAGCGAGAAGAAGAGTCCACACGTGCTACGCCATACGTTCGCCACGCACCTTCTGGACAGAGGTGCGGACCTTCAGGCGGTGAAGGAGCTTCTCGGCCACGCGAGCCTTTCCACGACACAGATCTACACGCACGTGAGCGTTGATCGACTGCGGAAGGTATATTCTCAGGCGCACCCAAAGGCCTAGGACAGGCGTCAGAAAGGAGTCACTCCATGAATATCAAGTTCACAGCCCGTCACTTTCGTCCACGAGCCACGGTGAAACAGCATGCGTTGCAGGCGGTAGAGAAGCTCGGCAAGTTCTACGATGGCATCGTCTCCGCAACGGTAGTCCTGAGCTTCGAACGAGCCACAAACAGCGTGAAGACGGCGGAGATCAACCTGCACGTCTACGGGACGACGCTTGCGGCGAAGGAGTCGTCCGAAGAGTTTCTCAAGTCCATTGATGCGGCGGCGGAGAAGCTGAACACGCAGCTCGCGAAATACAAATCCAGACGGCGCGCGAAGGACAAGACAAAAGTTCGCGCCATCCGCGAGAAGGTCTAAGAACGGGGCCACCCCATGAAGATCGACAAGAATCTGGAGGCACGGAAGAGCAGCATCACCATCGGGTATCTGCTCGAGGCGACAAAGAAGCGGTTCCACCTGAAGCAGTTGAACGGTGTGATCGGGCTGGACAACCCGATCGTGGACAGGAACCTGCACAGGCCGGGGCTCGCCCTCGCCGGGTACGTCGAACTCTTCACGTACAACCGGGTGCAGATCATCGGCAACACGGAGATCCGGTATTTGAACTCCCTCGATCCCGAACACAGGCACGACGCGTTCAAGAGATTGCTGGAGTTCAAAATTCCCTGCATTATCCTCACCGACAACAACACTCTTCCCGAGGAGATGCTGGAGGCTGCCGCGACGAGAAACATCCCGATCTTTGGAACGACATTCGAGACCACAAAGATCGTCTACTTTCTCGCGGATTTTCTGGACGACCAGTTCTCGCCGCAGCTTATCGTCCATGGTTCTTTTCTGGATGTCTATGGTATCGGCATCCTCCTGACCGGCCCGTCGGGGATCGGCAAGAGTGAAATCGCTCTTGATCTCGTGGAACGAGGGCACAGACTCGTCGCGGATGACGTGGTCATGGTAACGCGGAAGGGTGAGGGGATTCTCATGGGTTCGGGCACGGATCTGGTGAAGCACATCATGGAGATACGCGGGCTCGGGCTCATCGATGTCCAGAGCATGTTTGGTGTCAGGGCGATACGGTTCCAGAAGCGTGTCGAGGTGGTGGTGGAGCTGGAGGAATGGGATCAGAACCAGGACTACACGCGGACGGGGCTTGACGAGCTGACACACTCCATACTCGGGGTGGGGCTGCCTCTTGTAAAGTTGCCAATATTCCCCGGTAAAAACGTAACGGTCATTTCCGAGGTCATTGCGCTGACCTACCTCCTGAAACACTACGGTTACGACCCGGCGAAAGAGTTTTCGGGGCGGCTTGACCGGATCATCAGCCAGAAGAAGAAGGGAACCCGGGCGATAGACTACTTCGAACACGATTTTGAGTGAATCTCTGGTTCCCACACTCATTTCTACCCGGTTTTTGCCAGTTTTCACTTGACATAAGAGCCTTATTCGCTTATCTTGGGCCAGTGATTTGCGGACCTGCCCCACCAGTAAGGAAGAGGGGCCGGATTGGGGAGTCCTCCCGTCCAAGATTGGCATACCATGTGTGCTCTACCCCACCTGCCGGTATCTGAAAACATACGGGGTATTCATGCTTCGGAATTTTCGCATCTTCGTATTATCTGCGTCTTCGCTTGATTTTCGAGAGGTTAAGTTGTTTCGCACGAAGGTGCTGGGTGCGGGTTTACTGATAGGCACGCTTGCCCTCGCGACGACCATCCTCATCAATCACTTCGCAAACGACTTCCTGGGTTTCGGTTACAGCAGTTCCTCCGTCCTGACCGCTGAAAACAGAATGCTCAAAGAGAGGGTAAGGGAGTTCTCCGAAAGGATGGAGGCACTCGAGCTGGGAGTGGATCAGCTTTATGTGCGGGGCAACGAGTTGCGTCTCCTGGCCGATCTGGACAGGATTGACGAAGACACACGAACGGCCGCCGTTGGTGGCGGGAGAATGCTCCCAGCATCAAACGCGTTTCTGACCGGTGAAGCCGGAGAGATACTGGACAACGCGCAGAACCTTATCCAGAAACTCTCCCGTGAGGTGCGCCTCCAGCAGACCAGCTATTCCGCAATCGCCAGGAAGTTTGAATACAACAAGAAATTCTTTGGTCACCTTCCTGCCATCAAGCCGATGGCGGGCTACTACTCCATCAACGCGTTCGGCATGAGGATCCACCCGGTGCTCAAAGTGTACCGCATGCACTCGGGTGTGGATATCACCAATGACAGTGGCACGAAAGTGTATGCCACCGCTGAGGGAGTTGTCCGATACGCCAGCCGGACAAACGGTGGGTACGGAATTGCTGTAGAGCTCTCACACGGATACGGGTACGCCACATTTTATGCCCACCTCTCCAAGGTCCTCGTGCGCCGTGGCCAGGCGGTGAAGCGGGGCGAACTTATCGGTCTGAGCGGTCGCTCCGGTTTGGTCAGTGGACCGCATCTGCACTATGAGGTCCGTCTCAACGGCGCCAAGCAGAACCCTGTCGACTACTTCTTCGATGATCTGGATGCTGCGAGGTACCGCCTCCAGCTGGCAAAGGCACAGTGAACCTGGGGGGCATGAGATAACCTTTGTAGGAGGTGTTCACCGTGATCTGGACAATGGAACTGGCGTCCTATCTGGACGATGCTCCATGGCCGGCCACCAAGGAAGAACTCATTGACTACGTCATCCGCGGCGGAGCTCCTGTGGAGGTCGTCGAAAACCTGCAGGAACTCGAAGACAGCGATGAGCCGTACGAAAGCATGGAGGACATCTGGCTCGACTATCCCACCGACGAAGATTTCTTTTTTGAAGATGACCGCGAGTACTGAATCGGTGCTCCGTTGCTTCTCACGAGTGAATTTGGTACTTTGATGACCCAGTCGGCGCGGCTGGGTTTTTTCATTCGTGCTTGTTTGGGCGTTGTGCAGAGAACCTTCCACAGTACCTCCTGGCTCCCGGTGTCGCTTCTGGCGTCCCTCCTGGTAGTGTCTCACATCCCGACCGATCATGCGCTTGGCGCCTCTCAGCTCGAGGAGGGGGACGCGTATGAGGTTGGCGCGATCGTCATTAACGGGAACGAGGAATTGACCGCGTCCGAACTGCTGAACCAGATGAGCACGAAAGTGACGCCGGGCGGGTTTACGAAATTCCTCTACAACAACATCGGCAAGATCTTCGGCAGGAAGAACGAGTACTTCAACCCGGTGACCTTCAGCGCTGACATCCGGAGGGTCAGGACATACTACGAAAACAGGGGTTTTGCGGACGTCCGCATCGACACCACTCTTCGCTTTCAGTTCGATGAGCGGAGGGTGGAGATCGCCCTCCAGATAGAGGAGGGATACCGTTCACACGTCGACAGCATGAGGTACGACGGAATCGTCCGGGTGCCTGAAAGCGTGTGGGATGAAATTGCCTCCTCCCCAAAGATAGCCGTGGAGGACCCCTTCAATCTTCTCCTGCTCGAGGAGGAGGTGAGACGGGTCCTGAGAATTCTCTACGACTACGGGTATCCGAACGCGACATACGTCAAGGACAGCTCCTATGCCCGGCGCTACACCAGCACGCGCAACTACAGGATCAGGCTCTTCTTCGTTCCGAACAAACGATACCAGTTCGGCGAGATCACCGTCGAACAGATGATCGATACCATCCGGGGTGACCGACACCGGCCCGACATCACTGAGGATCTCGTCTTTGACCATCTCGATTACCAGCCGGGAGACATGTACAGCCTGACGAAGAGGCTTGCCAGTGAGGGAAACCTGAACAGGCTGGGGATCTTCGAATTGCGGGGTCTGGAGGTTCAGGTGCCCGGTCCGAACGACACATCGGTCTCCGTACCGAGCCACATCCAGATACGTGCCCTGGACAAGCACGAGCTCGCACCGGATGTCTTTGTGAGTGACGAGGACGCGGCGTTCAACATCGGGGCCGGCCTCGGCTACATCAACAGGAACTTCCTCGGGGGTGCCAGAAGGTTCACCACCCGCCTCCGGTTCCGGACACAGACGCTCGCGAAGTTTCCGAACTACTTCGACAGGACATCCGATGCCGTGGCCAACCTGGAGCTGACCTTTGAATTCACTCAGCCCTACATCTTCAACAACAAGACCAAGGGGACCTGGTCGTTTTC
>JBATTW010000513.1:0-8641 GCA_049670805.1 Bacteroidota bacterium | reverse complement strand
GTTTGAAGCAGCGTGGCAAGGACATCCATTCGCTGGACGGAATTGCTCGCGATGATCAGATCAGGTTGAAAATCAGCCAGCGAGGTCAGAAACATTTCCTTGCTTCCAACCCCTCGAGCCAAAAAGGGGAACCCTGCCTTCCGGAGCTGCATCTCCACGAAATCCGCCTCCATACCCATCCCCTCGAGAATCAGTATGCGATACTCTATAAAAGACACGTTCTTCGCCCTTGATTGTTACTCCGAGGTATCCATACAACGCTCTGTACTCATTTGCCCCTTCCCACAGTAATGGTCTCCAGGCCATGCCCCCCCGGGCCTGTCTCGGTCCTTCTGAGCATAATGGAAAAAAAGAGACCCAGAAAGCCAAGCGTCGAAAACACGATGAGCATGGGTTCATATCCGCCGGGATTTGCAGCGCTTGCTCCCGCCTGGTCATTTACCCACCCAATCAGAAGATTAAAACCCGCAAGCCCGACGTTCTGGATCATCGTCATCACGCCAAACGCGGTTCCCAGACGCTCATGAGGGACAATATACGCAACCGACGGCCACATCACAGCGGGTATCAGCGAGAATGACACCCCCATCATCGCCATGGGGATATAGAGGGAGATCTGCGTGGATGCCATCAACGCGTACACGGGGAGGAGCAGAAGCGATCCTCCTATCATGAAGAGCGCACGCTTGCCGACCCGGTCCACCAGGTAGCCAAACAACGGAGTGGCAATCATGGCGAAGATTGTAAGCATGCTGGAGAGAAAGCCCCCCAGCTCCCGGGTGGTACCGTGAGCTTCGATGAAGAACTTCACTGCGAAGGTCTGGAAGGGAAAGATCGCGGAATAGAACGTGACACAGAGCGCAACTATGTACCAGTAGGACTTGCTGAACTGGAACAGATCCCTCAGGACGACCTTTTCCGTCTCTCCCTCAGGACCGATCAGGGACGACTTCTCGGCGCCGGCTTCCAGACCCCAGTACACGATCGCAGCCGCAACGCTTATGACACCCGCACCCACTGACACCAACAGTGGCAGCTGCCAGCTGTGGAAGAGCTCGGTTGCCCAGGATGGTGAATTCAACGCTACCGCCGACCCCAGACGGGCTATTGTGAGGTTCAACCCGAATGCAAAGCTCAACTCCCTTCCTCGGAACCACTTTGCTATGGCCGTCGTCACCGCTACAATAAGAGATTCGGCTCCAAGACCGAAGATGAGTCTCCCGGTAGCCATGACCTCCAGCGTCCCGCTCGAGGCCGTCACCGCTGCACCCAGGAGACACAGCAATGCAAAGATAAAGGTCGCCTTTCGCGTCCCAATCCGGTCAATGATGATCCCGCCCAGAACCACCATAAAAAGATTGGGAATGCTGTAGATCGCGTTCAGCAATCCAATATTGGAGTCCGAATAACCCAGCTGTGACTTGAGGACGTCCGCCAGCGGACTGATGCTATCATAGATGTAGTAGTTCCCGAACATCGCAAGACTGATCACCACCAAAACAATCCACCTGTACGATCGCCTGACAAGAGTAACCATCGGGCGGTCCCGCTTGACCGGGGAAGGATCGTTTCCAGAATCAGATGAGTTGTGCAATGTGTCCGTCACGAGACCTCACTCTTTCCTGCAAATGTACGAAAAACCCCTGAGCCGCGCCACAACACCAGGAATCCTACCCTCCCGAAAGACAGAAGAGGCATCACAGACTGAACCCGGATGCCTCTCTGGTCTTGCAACAGGTATGTCCGGCCGCTCAGCTCACATTACGGAGAATGGCGAGAAGGTACGCCCAGTATTTCTCGACCGAATCAATGTAGATCTTCTCATCCGGGGAGTGAACATCTTCCAGCGTGGGACCCATTGAGACCATGTCCATTCCCGGGTATTTCTCGCCGATGATACCGCACTCCAGTCCTGCATGGATCGCTTTAACCTCCGGCGTCTTCCCGTAGAGAGCCTCATATGTTGATTTCGCCACCACGAGTATGGGAGAATCCAGGTTGGGCTTCCATCCAGGGTATCCACCCAGGATGCTGACGTCCGCCCCGGCGAGGTCAAGAATGAACGCCACAGACTGGCATATCTCTTCGATCTCCGAAGCGACCGAGCTCCTTTGACTGGTCACGATCTCGATCCCCTTCCTGGTGGTCTTGATCACCGCGAGGTTTGTGGAGGTTTCAACCAGCCCGGGGATGTCCGCACTCATTTTTGTCACTCCGTGAGGAATGGCCGCAAGACCGGCAAGGACTCTTCGCTGCTGGGCCCTCTTTATGACCTTCCCACGCTTTCTGCCCCTCACCCGCTCAATCCGCACCGCCAGGTCCGGCTCAACCGTTGCTACCTCGTCCCGAAGCACAGCCTCCATCTCTTCGACCCTCTTCACCGCCTCGTCCCAGTTTTTCATCGGGAGAAACACTGTCGCTTCCGCCTCACGCGGGATCGCATTATGCTTGTTGCCACCCTCGATTGCCGACAACCTTGCCCCGAAGCTCGCAAGCTCCAGAAGGACTCTCGTGAGAATTTTGACCGCATTTCCCCTCCCCTTGTCGATCTCCAACCCGGAATGACCACCCCGGAGACCCTTGACGCTGACGGTAGCGCCGGTATGCTTCGCCGGAGCCGCATCCCGCACTACCTTCCATGTGGCAAGGGTATTCTTCCCTCCAGAACAGCCGACATAGAGCGCACCCTCCTCCTCTGAGTCGAGATTGATGAGTGTCTTGCCCTCAAGAAAGTCCGTCCCGAGGGTGTTTGCCCCTGTCAAACCGGTCTCTTCGTCAACCGTGAAAAGAAACTCCAGCGGCCCGTGCTCCAATCCTGCATCATCCATGATCGCCAGGTTTGTGGCGACGGCGATCCCGTTGTCAGCACCAAGCGTTGTACCCTTTGCTCTCATGACGTTTCCATCCCGAACGAGTTCAATAGGGTCTCTGGAAAAATCATGGACGGTGCCCTTGTTCTTCTCGCACACCATATCAAGGTGTCCCTGAAGCACAATGCGTCGCACGCCTTCACGTCCCGGAGACGAGGGTTTTCGTACGACGACATTTCCGTCTTGATCCGACGATGCCTCCAACCCCAACCGTTTGGCAGTGTCGAGGACATACTTCGAAATTGCGGCCTCGTTCTTGGAACATCGGGGGATCTTCGAAATCTCCGCGAAGTACCTCCAGAGGCCTTCTGGCTGCAAACCCTCAATTGCACTGGACATGATGTTTCTCCCTCATGATTAGCCCATGGACACATAGTGCTCGCGTTCGAGCATCCGGAAAAAGAGTGCGAGGCGATCGTGATTTGGATCAAGCTGCTCGCCGAATTCCTCACGGACCTTCCCCGCGATCGTCCCTACCGTATTTTCACCGTCGCAGAGCCCCCAGACAAAGCTTCCCACGTCATCCAGCTTTACGTGCAGGATCGGCTTCCGCAGGCGAGGGAGAACCCACCTCCTGAGGAGAGGGTGACGAAATTTCGGCACGCGAAGCACAACGCGACCGTTATCCCGAGATTCCCACTCCACACCGCGTACCGGCCTGAGAGCCAGCAGATTCTTCGTCACTTTTTGCATCGTCTACTAACACAGCGTTGCCGTGAGACAACCCCTGCGCTACACCATTGCGCTAGGCGGTGCGGGTTCATCAGGCCTACCCGCATTGGCAAGCGGAACACGAATAAGTATCCACCCTACGACGATGAACACCAGAAGACTGAACAGAAACGGAAGCGGAAGGAACGTAATGAGCGAAGGAAGCCATACGCTGTATTCCACCTCCAGGACAGCAAACAGGGCGAACAGCAATCCGATGAGTGCCTCTCCGGCAATGAGACCCGAGGCGAGGAGAACACCGTTGTTTACCGAGCGGATGTTCTGCGCGTCGTTGAAGTTGCGTCGGGCGCTGACTCTGTCAAGGATACCCTTGATTAGCCCCCCCAGAAAGATGGCAAAAGAGGTCTCCAGCGGAAGATACATGCCAACACAGACCAGCATGGGACTCTTCACACGGAGCAGGATGAACCCGGTCGCCATGACGAACCCGACAAGAATCAGGGGCCAGGCCATGTCTCCTCCCACGATGCCTTTGGCCAGAATCGCCATGAGGCTCGCCTGCGGAGCCGGATACTTCTCACCCCCAAGACCGGTTCCACCGAGGCTGATGTCTCCCTGATGAAGAATGACGAGGGGAATAAACATCACGCCGGCCGCAAGGACGACACCAAAGAGATCCCCGACCTGCATCTTCCACGGTGTCCCGCCGAGAAAATGTCCCACCTTCAGGTCCTGCAGCATTTCGCCCGCCACGGCTGCTGCAACGCAAATCACCGCGGCCACCCCCAGAACGGTCGCAACGCCGGGCAACCCCTTGACACCGAGAAGCACCATGAGCAAGGCTGCCACGATGATTGTCGATATCGTCAGTCCGCTTATCGGGTTGTTGCTTGATCCTATCAGCCCGACGAGGTATCCTGAAACCGCTGCAAAGAAGAACCCCACAATGATCATGACGAGCGTGGCAACAAGAGCTGCCGCTACGTCGCCTGCGAAGTAGTTGTAGATCAAGAAAGTGGCCACGCCGGCACCGAGGATTCCGATGAAGACCCATTTGAACGGAATGTCTTTATCTGTCCGGAGTTCGACGTGCCCTGCATCGGAGGCAGCCTTCTTGACGTCACCCACTGCCCGCTTCAAGCCGGTGGCAAGGCTCGCCCGCATTCGGTAGAGCGTGTAACCGGCACTCAGCAACATGCCGCCGATGGCAATAGGACGAACAATGGACTTCCAGATTTCCTTGGCCATGCCGGTCATCACCTCTTCAGAACCGACGCCTTCGGCGGCCGGGCCCATGGAAGCCAGGAGTTCGGGCCCGATGAAGTAGAGAAGGAGCGGAACGAACAGGCCCCATGCGAGAAGCCCTCCGGTGAAGTTCAACGACGCCAGCTGCGGACCGATGATGTACCCGACACCGATGTAGGCCGGACTGACGCCGGGAGAACTGAGCAAAGCACCACCCCCTGCCTGGACCGACGCGCCGTTCGCAAGGCCGATCTTCTTGCCCAGAAACGGCACGTAGTGCTCCCAGCTGGAAGCGAAGATCTTGAGCTCCTTCAGCATCTGAATCAGCGCACCCACCCCTATGGCCGAGAAGAGGAATTTCGCTCCGCTTGTACCGGCACGGCCGGCTTTGTGAATCTCAGCAGCGGCAACCGATTCCGGGAATGGCAGCTCCTTGTCTTCCACCATTACCCTGCGCAGGATGGTGACAAAGAGAATCCCGACGATACCCCCGACAAGCATGATGGCCGTCGCTTCCAGGTAGTGCGTCACTGACCAGAATTCCAACCATACACCGGCAATGAGGAAGGCGGGAATCGTAAAGATCGCACCCGCCGCCACCGATTCCCCGATGGATCCCACCGTCCGGGCAAAGTTCTCTTCCAGGATGGTCCCACGCCAGATTCTGAGCAGGGCCATGCCGATGACCGCGGCGGGATACGTGGCCGCGATGGTCATACCGGCCTTCAGGCCCAGGTATGCATTGGCCGCGCCAAGGACAACGCTCATGACCAGCCCGATGACGAGCGCACGAATTGTGAACTCCTTCATGTCCGAATCGTGCGGCACATAGGGCTTGAATTGTGTGTCGGCCATAGTGACTCCTTCGTGATTATTGGAGAAGACGAGACTCGATACACGGCGCGATGGAGATCACGAGACCGTCTCCCTCACGCATTCCGCTTGAAGAGCGCTTTGAATACATACCCGGCGATTTCCGGATTCTCCTTGAACCGACGGATGGAGTAGCCGTACCAGTGCTGGCCAAAGGGGACATACAATCGTACTTTGTGTCCGGCGTGCAGCAGTCTTCTCCGCAACTCCGGGCGGACCCCCAGCAGCATCTGAAACTCGTACTTGTCTTTCTTCAAACCCAATTCGGATACTATGCGCTCCGCAGCATCCACGAGAACCGTATCGTGCGTGGCAATACCGACATAGCAGTTCTCCTCGAACATGATTCGGAGAAGCGTGACAAAGTTCTGCCGGACCTCCTCCCTGCCCTGAAACGCGATCTCCCCGGTTTCCCTGTATATTCCCTTGCACAGACGGAAGTTGATACGTGCATCTCCGAAATCGTGAACGTCCCGCTCAGATCGATAGAGGTAGGCCTGGAGCGCAATCCCTGTGCCGGTGAACTCCGCGTGGAGAGACCTGAAAATTTCAATCGTGTCCGATGTGCAGGATGAGTCCTCCATATCAAAGCGGACAAAGTTCCCGTAACCCGCGGCAACCTCGAGAACCTTCCGCACGTTATTCGCACAGATGTCCTTCCCCAGCTTCAATCCGAGAGAAGTCAGCTTGATGGAGAGATTCGAATCGAGATCTTCCCGGTCAATCGCATGTAACACCTCAATAGACTGACGGCACGACATCTCCGCCTCTCGCTCCGACGTTACATCCTCTCCAAGCACGTCAACTGTCGCGCAGATCCCTTCCCTGTTGAGGTTTCGCACGCAGTCCACCGCATGGTGGAGTGTCTCGCCGGCAATGTACCTCCCCGCGAAGTACCGGACAATCGACTGGGGGACCGCAGGAAGAGTCGTAACGACAAGCCTGTTCAGAAGATGCATGGAGACCGGTGGCTGAGTGGGACGTCGATATGGCAATCGGGGCGAGGGCCTGCAAAAAGCAGAAACATGTAGGCGAATATATCCATCGCACCCTTGAGATGCAAGAGAAAAACCCTCCTCACGCGGGTGGCCGCTATGCGAAAATCAGGTTGACGATCCAGACTGCGGCAAGAATGCCGGCCACATCTGCAATGACACCCGATGGAACAGCGTGCCGGGTGTTCTTGATACCCACTGATCCAAAGTAGACAGCAAGGACATAAAAGGTAGTCTCCGTGCTCCCGTACATGGTCGAGGCAAGAACGCCGATGAGGGAGTCCGGGCCGTGGACGCTCATGAGCTCGGTCATGATGCCGAGGGAACCGCTCCCCGAGAGCGGCCGCATCAGCGCCATTGGGAGGGTCTCCGGAGGCATGCCTATCAGCATGGTGACAGGACCAAGAATCGTCGTTAGGAGATCCATCGCGCCGCTCGCCCGAAAAATCCCTATTGCTACCAGCATCGCCACGAGATAAGGAATGATGCGCACGGCGACGTCGAAACCGTCCTTGGCCCCCTCGACGAACACTTCGTACACTTTGACTCTTTTCACCAGCCCCCACCCAAGAAACAACACAAGCAGGAGAGGAATCGCGACGAGCGAGATGACATTGACTATGACACGAAACACGTCACCCATGTTATACCTCCAGCGCCTTCTTGTAACGGGGAAGCCTCTGCAGAATTTTTGACACCACCACGCCTGTGACCGTTGCACATGTCGCACCAACGATTGAAGTACCGATGATGATACCGGGGTTGACGGAGCCCGCGGCAGCGCGCACCGCTATCGCCGTCGCGGGAATCAGCACGAGTCCACCGGTGTTGATTGCGAGAAATGTTACCATCGCGTTGGTCGCGGTGCCAACCTTGGGGTTTAGCTTGTTGAGCTCCTCCATGGCCTTCAATCCCATCGGAGTTGCCGCGTTGCTCAGTCCAAGCATGTTTGCAGCCATATTCATGATCATTGCGCCTACGGCCGGATGATCATGCGGAACGTCCGGAAAAAGCCGTTTCGTAACGGGCGCCAGAACCCTGGTCAGCATCCTCAGCATTCCCGCCTCCTCTCCGACTTTCATGACCCCCAGCCAGAGTGCCATGATTCCGATAAGCCCGAGCGAGATCTTCACCGCTACGCCGGCATACTCAAAAGCTGCCTGCGTAACGGACTTGAGTTTCACAAACCGAATCGCTTCCAGAACAAAACGAACTTTCCCCGTCCGGCGGTCGTCGTCGGTCTTGAAGGAGAGTACCTTCCCGGCGAGACGCTCTGAACTCATTGCGTTTTTGACTATGGTCTGCCAGAACTCTGGGGAACCCTCACCAATCGGGAGAAGGAGCGTCGCATCCCCGTCAGCAGAAACGGCGACCGTCACTGGCTGACGAATGTCTTCGCCTGTCGCCCCCTGACCATAGAACGCATTGAAGTCTTCACCCGAGATGATGAGTTCCCCCTCCCACGTCGTCCGAAGGGGGCTCGGGGTCTTCTGAATCTCCATCAAGGCTTCAAACGGTTCACCGTTCCGATACGGATTGCGAATTTCATCTCCCACGTCGTTCCCCACGGCAACCAGTATGCCGATGAGAATCAGAGCAATCCAAATGTAGTTTAGCATAGTCTCCCTCGAAAAATTGTGGGGTTCCCGCCTTAGAGACGAATCCGAAACGCGAGCCGGGGCCCTCCCGTGAGGAGGGTACCCTCCCAGGGAGCGGACCTCAGGGAGAGATCGTCGGTCACTTCGAAATCGAAGAGAACTGCATCGACATATGCGTCGAGGAGGTTTACCACATACAGTATGAGAAAATACCAACCAAATTTCGTTCGTTCTTCCCGGTAGAACTCTCTGAGACGAAGCGCCTGAGGATCTCCGGTTGGGGGTGACTCCCTGAGGCTCTCCTGATACTTGTCGCTATACTCACGATAGAGGTTGTTATTCCGGATCAGTTCCACCACAAAGTAGGTTCCGAGACCCACGATAATCG
>JBATTW010000512.1:0-3848 GCA_049670805.1 Bacteroidota bacterium | reverse complement strand
CTTCATAAGCAGTCCCCCCCCCTCTTTGCAAAACTAAGAACGGGCCCACGGTTCCTTCTCAGAGGTAAGAAACCGGGCCCGTTTCTCTCGCCAATCCGTTCCAATTCCCGCGCTTTCCGGTGGCATAGAATCTGCAATTCCGAAGACAATTCGCCAACCTTTCAGAGTCACCACGAACGACGAGCTGCAGATCTATGTATGTCGAACTAGAAGAACTCCACTCACTCTTCACAGCCCTCCAGAACAGGGGCTACACCATTATCGGACCCCGGGTGCAGGACGGCGCCGTTGTCCTTGACACGCTCAGGGGCGCCGATGAACTCCCGCGCGGCTGGCGCGACAACCAGGAGCCGGGGGTCTACGAGCTGGAAGAGGAGGGAGGCGATACCCGTTTCAGCTATGTGGTCGGTCCCCAGTCCTGGAAGCGCTACCTTTATCCCCCCAGGTTGCGTCTCTTCCGTACCACCCGCTCCGGGAAAGGTTTCAGGGTCGACTCCTCCCCGGAAGAAAGTCCCGCCAGATACGCCTTCTTTGGTGTCCGCCCCTGCGAGCTGGCTGCGATGGGAATTCACGACAGAGTATTTCTGGGGAGCGGCTACCAGGACCACCACTACGCGGAAGTGCGCAAGAGCCTCTGCATCATCGCCGTAAACTGTGTTCAGCCCGGCGGAACCTGTTTCTGCGCCTCCATGAAAACGGGACCCAGGGCCCACGAGGGGTTTGACCTGGCGATTACGGAGGTCAAGCAGGATGGGCGTCACTATCTGATCGTGGAGCGGGGCAGTCCGCTCGGGGGGGAGATCATGAACGACGTCCCGCACCGGGAGCCCGAGCAGGCCGACAGGGATCCCGCGGAGCATGCTCTCGCGGCCGCGGAAGACCGGATGGGGAGGAGCCTCAACACGAACAACCTTCAGCAGGTGTTCAAGGACCAGTTCGAACACCCGCACTGGGACGAGATTGCGAACCGCTGTCTTGGCTGCGCGAATTGCACAATGGTCTGTCCCACCTGCTTCTGTTCCACCGTCGAGGACGTCACCGACCTCACGGGGGCCGAGGCCGAGAGATGGCGGAGATGGGACTCCTGTTTCACGGGAGATTTCACGAAGGTCGCGGGCGGCAACATTCGAATGTCGACCCGCACAAGGTACCGACAGTGGATAACACACAAGCTTGCAAACTGGATAGACCAGTTCGGCACGACGGGTTGTGTCGGATGCGGTCGATGCATCACCTGGTGTCCCGTGGGGATTGACATCACGGCCGAGGCGGAGACATTCAGGCAACACAGTCATTCAACAACTATCGGCTAGGAGTTGGATCATGCAGAAAGAAGACCTCACGACCATGATGGAGCAGCACCCGTTTCTGGCCGGGCTGTCGCATGAACACATGCAGACACTGATCGGGTGCGCTTCCAACGTTCGTTTTGAGGAGGGTTCCAGTATCATCCGCGAGGGAGAGATGGCGAACACCTTCTACCTCATCAGAACCGGTCGTGTTGCGATTGAAGTCGATGTGAGCGGCAGGGGAAATGTCCGGGTCCACACAACCGGGCCGGGCGAGATACTGGGCTGGTCCTGGTTGATCTATCCCTACAAGTGGCATTTCACCGCCGTGACTGTTGCCGATACCAGGGCGATCGCGCTGGACGGAGAGTGTCTCAGAACGAAGTGTGAGAAGGACGCCCACTTCGGATACGAAATGCTGAAGCGGCTGGCGCAGGTGATGGAGCGAAGGCTTGAAGCGACACGTCTACAGTTGCTGGACATATACGGGCCGTCGTCACCGGGAGTTGAGTCATGATCGAAGAGGTGCAGGAAGCGGTCCGAACCGGTCCCGACCCGATGGTCACCCGTCCGGTTCTCATACGCCGCATTAACTGGGAGACTGACGATACGTATACGCTGACGCTCGACATGAGCGACTGGGAGGGCGGCTTTAGCTTCCTCCCGGGACAGTTCAACATGCTGTATGTCCACGGGACGGGAGAATCGGCACTCTCCATCAGCTCAGACCCGTCCAAGCACAAAGTCGTGGGACACACGATCCACAAGGTGGGGACCGTGACATCGGCGCTCTCCCGTCTGAAGCGGGGAGACGTTCTCGGCGTCCGTGGTCCATTCGGGTCGGGCTGGCCGGTGGAGGCAGCGCATGGCAAAGACGTGGTGGTCGTTGCCGGGGGGATCGGGCTTGCCCCTTTGCGTCCCCTCATCTATGCTCTGCTGCGGAAGCGAAAAGATTTCGGACGGATCATCATTCTCTATGGAGGAAGGTCTCCGCTGGATCTTCTCTACCGCGTGGAACTCGAGCATTGGGGCCGCGAGCACGATACCGAGGTTCTCCTGACGGTTGACCGCGGGGACACGTCCTGGAAGGGGTACATTGGCGTTGTGACCTCCCTCTTCACCTATATCAAGCTGGACGCGCGGGAGACGGTCGCCTACGTCTGCGGTCCTGAGATCATGATGAAGTTCACCGTGGACGAGCTCCAGACGGGCGGCGTTCCGCCGGAGCAGATCTATCTCTCGATGGAACGGAACATGAAGTGTGCTATCGGGTTCTGCGGCCACTGTCAGTTCGGCCCGACGTTCATCTGCAAGGAGGGACCGGTCTACCCGCTGCCGCGTGTTCGCCCGCTTATGGATCTGAAGGAACTGTAGGATGAAGACAAAGAGACCAAGAGTTGCTGTGTTCAAATTTGCCTCCTGCGACGGCTGCCAGCTTTCGCTCCTGAATGCGGAGGATCATCTCCTTGCAGTTGCGGGGGCCGTTGAGATCGCGAACTTCCCCGAAGCAAGCCGTCGCGTGCTGCGGGGCCCGTACGACATCGGGTTTGTGGAGGGGAGCATCACGACGCCCCACGATGTGGGGCGGATCCGGGAGGTACGGAAATCCTGCCGGGTGCTGATCACGATAGGTGCATGCGCCACGGCTGGAGGGATTCAGGCGCTCCGGAACTGGAAGGACGTCAAGGAGTTTGTTCGCCTCGTCTATCCAACGCCTGAATACATCTCGACGCTGGACAGATCGATGCCCATCGGTTCATACGTCAGGGTCGACTATGAGCTCAGGGGGTGTCCCATCAACAAGATGCAGCTGCTGGAGGTCGTGAACGCCCTGCTAAACAGGCGGAAGCCGAACGTCTCGACCCACAGCGTCTGTGTGGAGTGCAAGCTTCGGGGGACCGTCTGTGTGATGGCCGCGAAGGAGACCGCCTGTCTGGGTCCCGTCACGCAGGCCGGCTGCGGTGCCATCTGTCCCTCGTACAACAGGGGGTGTTACGGTTGTTTCGGACCGATGGAAAGCCCCAACCCGCCGGCGCTCAGCGAGCGGTTCCGGGAGCTGGGTTTGAGCCAGTATGACATCATGCTGGCATTCAGAGGATTCAACGCGTACGCGGAAGCGTTTCGGAAGGAGAGCGATGTACATGAAAAATAGGATCATCAAGGTAAATCAGCTGGCCCGTGTGGAGGGGGAGGGGAGTGTCTACGTAAAGATCGCGGACGGGAACGTGGAAGACGTGAAGGTGGGCATCTTCGAACCGCCCAGGTTTTTCGAGGCTTTCCTTCGCGGTCGTGACCACATGGAGGTCCCGGACATCACGGCGCGGATCTGCGGCATCTGTCCCATAGCCTATCAGATGAGCTCGGTTCACGCTATCGAAGACGCGTTCGGCATCACTATCGACGGGCCCCTGCGGGAACTCCGCCGGTTGATCTATTGCGGCGAATGGATCGAGAGCCACGCATTGCACATCTACATGTTGCACGCCCCCGATTTTCTGGGATACGAGGATGCGCTCCTGCTTGCCAAAGACAAGCCGGAGATGGTGAAAGACGCTCTTC
>JBATTW010000511.1:0-2725 GCA_049670805.1 Bacteroidota bacterium | reverse complement strand
TTCCTCAACCCCAGCTTTACACCGCGGCCCTGGAGTGAGTAGAGAAAGGATAGAGTCTCTTTGTAGGATTTCACAGCCAGCTGTCAAGGACGGAAACACCGGTCTTTGCGTCAAGGGAGCCCACCAGCGTACGGGCATCAGCAACGCCATGTTCCGTGCAGTAATCCTGGATCCCCTTTGCGATCTTGATCCCAGCAGCGGGATCAACGAAGTTTGCCGTTCCGACCTGAACCGCCGTCGCACCGGCTATCAAGAACTCGATTGCGTCAGTGGCGTTCATGATCCCCCCGATGCCGATAACCGGAATCTTTACCGCGCGAAAGGTCTCGTACACCTTGGCAAGGGCCACCGGTTTGATGGCCGGCCCCGAGAGGCCCCCGGTCACGGTGGAGAGCATCGGTTTCCGCGTTTGTATGTCAACGGCCATACCGATAAGCGTGTTGATGAGGGAAACGGCATCAGCCCCTTCGCCTTCGACCGCGCGGGCGAACTCTGATATCTGCGTGACGTTGGGAGTGAGCTTTATGATCAGGGCCTTCTTTGTGAGAGGCCTGAGCCGTCTGGTGATCTCCGCGGTCATGGGGCAGCTCGTGCCAAAGCTGAGTCCCCCCTCTCTCACGTTGGGACACGAGACATTGATCTCGTAGCCGTCCATCCCCTCCTCGGCTTCCAGCAACTCCAGGACCCGGCAATATTCGTCGATGGTGCTGGCCGCGATGTTGGCAACGACAGAGGTGTCCACCTCCCGGAGGAAGGGGAGCTTTTCCTTGATGAACCTCTCCACACCGATATTGGCCAGGCCAATCGAGTTCAACATGCCGCTCGCCGTCTCGACAATGCGCGGCGGAGGGTTTCCCTTGCGTGGCTTGAGCGAAAGCGATTTGGTGACGATACCACCCAGCTTGCTCAGATCCACCAGATCGGCGCAATCGTCCCCGTAGCCGTAGGTACCCGATGCCACCAGCACGCGGTTCTTGAAACGGTGTCCTGCAAGTTCGAAAGAGGTCTCTGGCATCATCACAATCGGATAGTCCGTACGTCGAAAGCCGGGCCTTCTTTGCACATGAGGGCGTATCCCCCCTCATCGCCTGAAAGCTCTACCGGGCAACCCTGGCAAATCCCGAATCCGCATGCCATCGGGCCTTCGAGGGATACCTCGCAGGGAATTCCGGCACTGAGGGCGAACTCCGCCAGGGCCCGCAACATGGGAGTTGGGCCGCATCCGAACATCTTGGGGCGATCGGGTCTCCGGTCGGCAATGATCTGTTTCAGGAGGTCCACCACGTTCCCGTGGTGTCCACGCGAGCCATCATCTGTGGCCACCTGGACATTGTCCAGGTGTTCCATGACCAGCTGTCCGGCGGTCCGCGCACCCAGACAGGTGATGACCGGCTTCCCCGCGACCTTCAACCCGCTCATGGTGATGGGAAGCGGGGCAACACCCAGACCTCCGCCCACCAGAATCCCCGTCTCAAAGGAATCGGGTTCCAGGTTGAACGGGACACCCAGGGGGCCCAGCACATCCAGGAGATCGCCCGGCCTCTTCTTGCTCAGAAGGTGAGTCCCTTTTCCCACGACATTGAAAATGATCTCAACCGTTTCGTCGCTGGTCCGATAGACGCTGAAAGGGCGACGAAGCAGCGGATCCGACCCTCCGTCTACCTTGATATTCAGGAACTGACCCGGAAGCACGGCAGTGCTTGTTTCGCTGGAGAGGAACGAGAGGACAAAGATGTTTGCCGCAACCTCTCGAACTCCCCGCACCTCGCAGAGCAGCTGTTTCATGCGAACCCCCTCCAGCGCCTGGGGACACCCCCGGCTTCAGCCGGAACCCTCGCACGTTCAAAGACTCGCGGTACACCCGTGGCACTGCTCAACCCCTCCTCACCCGGGCCGGTTCCCCCGGGAGGGGCAGTGGTGGTATCCGGTTGCGCGGGGGTTTCATCCGATTCATTCGGAGCAGTAGCAGCAGAGTCTATCCGAGCCGCGCCTGTCGTGTCGCTCCCGGCAGAGGTCAGCGTATCCGGTTGGGCCGCGGCAAGAGAATCAGACTGTCCCGCCGCAAGAGAATCGGCCTGTCCTGCGACAAGAGAATCGGCCTGTCCCACCGCAAGTGAGTCAACCTGTCCCGTCGCAAGAGAATCCGGTTGAAGCGCAGCCAGGGAATCCGCCTGGGCTGCAGCAATGGAATCCGCACGCGCTGCCGCCACCAGACGCACCGCCTCGACTTGAACCAGCTTGGGTCGCACGCGCTGGGCATACTCCGTCTGGGGATACAACTCTACGAGTTTTTGGTAATTCGATATGGCGCTGTCTGGCAGTTCCAGTGAATACTCGTAGATGTATCCAATCGTATACTGCGCCTTTGGCGCAAAGTAAGATTCGGGATGCTGTTCCACAATAGCACGGTAGCTGTCGAGTGCTGACTCGAAATCACCGTTCAGATAGCTTTGCTCCCCATCGGCATAGAGCGACTCCCCGGGGTCGGAGGTCAACATGCCGGGCGACATACCCAGTATCCGTCTGGACTCCACGGCAAACTCCGTTCCAGGATACTGATCCACGATTTCACGGTAGAGCGAGTCCGCGATACCGGGGGGCGCGGTGGAATCCTGGCTGTATATCTGCGCAATTGCAAACATAGCCAAAGGAGCGTACCGGCTCTCCGCATGTTCTTCCACCACCAGTGAATACCAGTATCGTGCTGAATCAGTCACGTTGATCG
>JBATTW010000510.1:0-13879 GCA_049670805.1 Bacteroidota bacterium | reverse complement strand
CCCCAGAATCGCCCCAAACGGAAAGACGAGAAACCAGCTAAACGTGACTCGGGGCTTCTGAAACCGCAGGCTGGTCAATGTCGTTGCTGTGTTTACCCAGAGGAACCAGAAACTGGCCAGACCCATTATGTAGAACCCTATCCCCCAACCCAGGTAAATGAGGACAACTCCAGCCATCGTCAGAGGAACTGCCAGGAGGAGATCGGCAATCGCTATACCGTAGAGAATCTTCTGCTCGTGCCAATCATCCACCGACCCATCCGGGTTCTTCATCGCACGTCCCTGGAGCACCGTCATTTGCCAGCGGAACAGCAAAAGGGCGATCACGCCCATGAGTCCGACGTCAAGGTAGAGAATTAGCTTGCTCACCAAAGAGAGTTCCATTTGCGTACCTTTCTTGATTCACTATGCATTCCACGCAACCAGAACCGCCAGAATACCGGTCACGGCGTTGATCAGGCTCCAGATGATTCTCAGACGATCACTCACCAGCTGCGGACCAAGCCTCTTCTGGTTCCTGGTCCAGAACCAAAAACCGAGGGCGTGGTAGATCATCACCACCCCGGGAATCCAGGCCAGCTTGTAACCCCAGTCCACACCAAGGAGGATGCCAATACCGGCTACGCCATATATCCAGCCGATGGCCACATCAGCAGCGGCAATGGCATGCTCGTACACCTTGTACTCCGGCAAGAGCCCCTTTTCCTGCAGACCGATTCTTGTAGCGAATTCCCAGTTGAGAAGGGAAATCAGCTGACCCAGCCAGTGAAAGCCGAAACCGACAACAATTATCAGCAGCCCGGCGACGAGGTTCGCATGTGGAAATATCTCGTGCTCCATTGGTTTTCTCCGTGAGAGGGTAAGTTGACACTCTGGATCGGGGAGTGTAGATTTCCGACAACAGAACCTGGTTTCCCAATCCAACGGATGAAGTTACGCCACAAAGGCGAGTGTGTCAAATCCCCGGTGAGGAGGTGTAGTATGAAACATCTAGCGGTTATCACAATTGTGGTATTCCTGGCCCTTGCGCTCACTGTCCCGTCCTCCACCCAGGATGTCGGCAAAACGTCATCAAGCCAGGCAACAGCGGAAACACAGCAAGAAGCCGAGAGCATGACGCTCAAGACATTCAGTTGCGCCGGCGAATGTGGCTTTTCTGTGACGAGCAGGAGTGAAGACGAAATTGTCGGCATCGTCATCGGGCATGCGAAGACGTTTCATAAGAAGCAGATGACGCCGGATGACGTGAAGGCGAGACTCACGGTCCATCAGCAGGAGGGGAAGAAGAAGAGGGAGAAGTAAACAAAAAGGGGGCATCACATGCCCCCTCATAACATAACAGTCGCGTCTGTCATGCCTGTTGCGACTGACGCGTGTCTCAATCCACGTAGAGCCAGATCTCCGTATCCTCTTTCCCCTGGCTCCGGATGTAGACTACTCCTCCCTTCTCGGCAAGGAAGGGCAACAGCTGCTTCCACCCCACGTGGCTCTCCACGATGACGTCACCGTCATCTGAGCTGGTCTCGACCGTCACATCCGGAATCCGGACGGAGAATGTCCTCTTCCCGTCCTTGTAGATCTCCAGGACCGCATCATCGCCACCTCCCCTTGTCTCCCCCGGAACCTCCAGCATTCTCTTGTGGGCCCTTATTGTGGTCCCGTCCTCCGGATCGATGATCTCACCCTCCTCGATCCGACCTTCCAGCACATCCACCAGCATCTCTTCTACCTTCCTCTCGATCTTTCCCTTTTTGCCGGTGAATAGCTCATCCTTCCCTTCCAGCAAAACCAGTTCGGCCGCGTCGATGGAGATGGCAATGATGGCATCGGACGACCCTTCACTCTCGACTTCAACCCACAGAACCTCTTCCTCGTTGGAGGAGAAGGCCTGCGCTCCCAGCAGGACGGAGAGAAGCAAAGAGGTCAACAGAGACCCCGTGCGTGCAGTTTTCATGACATAATCTCCCAATATGATGGGTTCGGCTATTGGCGGGTGGATATTCTCACTCATCAATACGAGAGGAGCCAGGCGAAGTTTCGAGTCGCGTTGCACGAAAGAGCTATTTCAGGGCCGCTTTTGCCGCGGCCAGGAGAACATCCGGGTCCAGTCGCACCTGGTGGTTTGGGTGCGCGTATGCAAAACAGACCAGACGATCCGTCCCCACGATGTAGACGGCCGGCACAGGGAGCTGGTGGTGCTTTTTACCCGAAGCCTCTTCGAGGTCCATGTCGTACTTCTTGTACCTCTGAACTGTTTCCTGGTCCAGCTGAAACGCAATGCCAAACGCCCGGGTTGCCGCCATGCTGCTATCGGAGAGGAGCGTGAATCCGAGTGAGTGTTTGTCGACGCTCTCCCGCAGCTTTGATGGCCTGTCAGCGCTGATTGCAAGAATCTGATATCCCATCCGGACGAGCTCCGGTTCCGCCTCATGCAATTGCTGGAGCTGCGAGTTGCAGTAGGGGCACCAGCCACCCCGGTAGAAGACCAAAATGGTAGGTTTCTGCCGGACCTGGTCCCGGAGATTCGTCGGCGACCCATCGACTGTTGCCACGTTGACATCCGGAATGTGGCTGCCGACGTTCAGGGGACAGATGTCACTGGGTGTCGGGGCCACACGAGGTTCACTCCCTGCCGATTTCCCTTTCTGGCTTTGACCCAAGGCGATGGGTCCGAGAGTCAATACGGATAAGGAGAAGAAGACGAGTAGTGCGCGAGATATGGCCATGGGTTCCGATTCCATTGTATCTTTGTACGAATATAAACCAGAATCTGAGTCAGAAGTTCCCGAAGGTCCTCTATCATTTTCCATCCAGATTCTCTATTTTCCTTCATCGTAACTGCATCTGTGAAACAGGAGTTATGGGGAAATCGGTCGGACATGGAGAGGCTCTCGATCGCCTTGTTGAAGGAAACAAGCGTTTCGCCAACAGCCAATCCTACCACCAGTCCGTTGCGGAAGATGCGCGGCGACAGATGGCTCAGGGACAGAGACCTTTTGCGGTGATATTGACCTGCGCGGATTCACGTGTCCCGCCTTCACAGATCTTCGATCACGGGCTCGGCGAGGTTTTCAGCATACGCATTGCCGGGAACGTCCCGAGCGACGCCGTCGTCGGGAGCATCGAATTCGCGGTGACGCACCTGGGTTCTCGGCTTGTTGTCGTCATGGGACACGAAAAATGCGGAGCAGTCCAGGCGGCAATCGAGGGAGAACGGGATGCCCATCTCTACGCGATTACGGACCTCATCCAGCCGGCTGTGGCAAAGGCCCGGGCATTCGAGGGCAACCTCCTGGAGAATTGCATCAGAGTCCACGCCACCATGGTGGCGGAGAACCTGAGACACCAGGGGCCGGTCCTGTCAAAGGCGTGTCAGGAGGGAAGTCTGAAGGTTGTCCCGGCGTACTACAGATTTGAAACAGGAGTGGTGGAATTCCTGGAAGGTCTATTGTGACAATGTATCCTACACCTGGCTTCCGCAGAGAACTGCCCATCACGGTGCTTCTAGTTCTGCTTCTCTCCATCCCGAGAGCAGCCGAGGCTCAGGAGATCGAGCCACGCGCCTACGCAAACATTCCTGCAGGGATGAATGCGCTCGCGCTTGCTTATTCCTGGTCCGAGGGGAATGTCGTAAGCGATGCCACACTCCCCCTGCAGGACCTGGAGCTCACAGCGCATACCCCTGCCCTGATGTATGTCCGAACCTTCAGCCTCTTCGGGAAGCTGGGAAGAGTACAGGCGACCGTGCCCTACGTGTTTCTCTCGGGCACTGGAAAGCTCGCCGGCCAGGACAGCAGTGGCGCCCGTAACGGATTCGCGGACGCCCGCCTGCGTCTCGGCGTCAACATCTTCGGGTCACCGGCACTCGCACCGAAGGATTTCCAGCGTTTTCAGCAGGAGACCATCGTCGGAGTAAGCGTGGTCGTTTCCGTACCCATCGGGCACTACGACGCGCCCAGGCTGGTCAACATCGGATCCAACCGCTGGGGGTTCAAGCCTGAGCTCGGAGTGTCGCACAGTTTTGGTCGACTTTACGCCGAAGTCTATGCCGGAGTCTGGCTGACGACCGTGAATGACGAGTTTCGGGAGACCGGTACGCTGGATCAGGATCCCATTTACAGCTTCTCGTGGCATGTCAGCTACGTGTTCAAATCTGGCATCTGGCTAGCGGCGAACGGGGTCCATGTCCATGGTGGGAATACTTCAGTCAACGGGGTGTACAGTGACAGCTTTCAGAAGAACTGGCGGCTGGGAGCAACGGTGTCGATTCCATTTACCAGACAGGCCTCTGTCAAAGTGCTCTTTCACACCGGGGTTGCCACGCGCATCGGCGCTGATTTCAACATCTTGACGATTGCCTATCAGTACATATGGTTTTGACGCTTCAACGCGCGAACCCGGCCGGAGGGTCAGAGCCCACCCAGATCGTTCAGAGCACGGACCTGGGCGCGCAGGTTCTCGTGGGGTGTCCCGATCGGAATCTCGCATCCAGCTGCGCTGATCGAACGAGGGCCTCCGATGCGCATGCAATTCTGCGTGGCACGGTAGACGTCATCTGGCGATCCCTGCAGCATAACTGCCACAGGATCAAAATTCCCCCAGAATGAGACACGCTCACCAAACCGCTCCGCGGCCGATTTCAGATCCACCATCCAGTCCAGATCGATTATCTGTGCACCGCTCTCCACCATGTCCGGCAGGATCTTGCTTGTGTCACCGCAGATATGGAGACGAGGCAGCACTCCCGACTCGCGTATGACCCTGAATATCCTTTTCTCGTAGGGGAGTGCAAACCGGCGGTAGAGATCCGGCGAGACCTGTGACCCGATCGCGTCCCCAAGGCCGACAATATGTGCCCCCGCCTCTACCTGCGCGCGGGCAAAGTCAATGGCCGTTTCAGTACAGATCTCCAGCAGCTCCTCCACCCATTCGGGTCGGTCATAGAGATCCATAAGAATGTTGCTGTCACCCCGAAGATCTGCAGCTTCCGAGAGTGCACCCTCCACCCATCCCATCACGGGGACCTCATCCCCCACCTTCTCACGCATAAGTCGGACTGCGTTGACCCGGTCCGACATCCGCCTGCCGGACGCGGGGTCGGGCTTCCGCACTGTTCTCAGTTTGTCCGGATCTTGCAGAAGGGGATTCTTGCAGAGGGGAAGCCCGTCCACCGGAAACTCGATCTCCGCGCCGAAGTCATGTGTTTCCCGATAGGGGTCCGAGATGGCCTGCACGATCCCCGACTCGAAATCTTCCACCATTGCGAGGTTGGCATCCACCAGCACCCGGTAGTCCAGGTAGTACTCCGAGAGCGGGCGTCCGATGTGCCTCGCCGCAAATGTCATGAGGATATTGAAATTGGGCGGCCGATCCACCGGTGCCCCCTTCAACCTGCTCATCAATCGCTCATATGCATTCATCTGCTTTCCCACTTATGACAGTCGCGACTGCTACTTCTTCTGGAGCTCCTTCAACTTTTTGGCGCTTTCAAACTCCGGATCCAGCTCGAGAGCCTTTTTGTACGCTTCCTTGGCCGATTCGATATCACCTGCCTTGACATAGGCGTCCCCGAGGCTATCATACGGATTGGCCTCATCTGGAAAGAGACGGACACTCTGCTTGAGAATCTCGATCGCCATCTCCACTTCCTCCTCCCCCAGGAGACCATATCCGAGCATCACCAGGTCCCAGCTGGACCTGATCGAGTACCCGTTCTCGCTCAGGAGCGGGTCAAAGTTCTCAGAGACATACTGGACCCCCTTCTCCTCCATCGTCTGATAGAGGAACTCACCCAGGCTCGGCCTGGGAAGCTCGTATTCTTCTCCAAACAGAATGGCCTCGACCGTCCGTGCGACGCCACCCGCCCCACCGCTGTAGTTCGAGAGAACGATTATCGTGTACCTGTCGTTTGTATATCTCTTGAAAGACGCACTCACACCCGGCGCTCCTCCGCCATGCCCTGTCACCTGGTTTCCGTGAATTTCATCCACACGCCAGCAGTACCCGTAGCTCTCCAGATTCGGGGTAAACATCCGCTCTTTCCACTCGCTGCTTAGCAGATCCTCACCATAGAGCGCCTGGTCAAACTTCAGCAGGTCCCCAACGGTTGTTTCGATGCCGCCATCTGCATTGGCCGGTGGAACCATGAAGAGATTGCTTGTGAATTTCCCGGTCGGCGTCTTTACATAGCCGCTGGCGCGATGCTCGACAACCTCCTCCAGGTAGTTGATGCCTGTCTCCTCCATACCGAGCGGCTGAAAAATGTGCTCCTGGATGTAGTCCGGGTAGCTCTGGCCGGTGACAGATTCTATGATTGCTCCCAGAAGCACGACCCCTGAATTGGAATAGGAAAACTCTGTCCCCGGAGTCTCAAATTTGAGCTTCTGGTCATAGATCAGAGGGAGCGCATCATCCACACTCCGGATGCCGGGCATCTTATCCCTGAAATCCGGATGCGCGAAGTAGTTGAATGTGCCGGCGGTGTGACTCAGCAGATGACGGATCTGTATCTTGTCCCCCCAGGGGAACTCCTCCAGATACGGTGACGCGGGGTCGGTCACCTGGAGCTTGCCTGCTTCAGCCAGCTGCATAACGGCAACCCCCGTGAACACTTTTCCGATCGAGCCGATGTTGAACTTCGTCTTCAGACTGTTCTTCACATGGTGATCCTTGTCCGCCTCCCCGAAGGCCTTCGCATAGAGCGATTCCCCGTCCTTTGCAACAAAGACACAGCCGGCGAATTGATCAAGGCGGACAAATTCATTCATGACCTCATCGATCTTTCCACTCAGGTCCTGTGGATTTTGGCACGATGCTGGAAGAGCCAGAATGAAGAAACACAGAAAACCAATCGAAATTCTTCGCATACACAAACTCCTCTCATAGGAACGGTGTGATTCGAAGGGGGCAACAAATCAAATGATACGAGAGAACAACGCAAAAATCCACCAACAGAAACTTGATTCTTGGCGCTCCGGGGGTTTATTATCAGTAGCCCGACTGATGAAATCTCCTTCCACCAGATCATTTCAAGAGGTTCTTGCCGAGGAGCTCCGCGGCACATCAGCCCGCACACTCCAGAAGGGAGAATGCCAGACGGACCGAAGAAACGTCTGCCGTCTCTGCCATGCTTCCAGAGTTTCATATGCGGACGAACTGAAGGCAAAAGAGGCAGCACTGCACCGTTTCTGGCAGGCTGCTGTCCAGGTGCCCACCCTCGAGCCGCTGGTCCGCTCACCGGAGGGGAGAGAATACAGAACCACCACGAAGAGGAAGGCATTCCAAACCCGCGATGGCATCCAGCTGGGGCTCATCAGTCCGGAGGAAGAGGGATCTCTTCGCCCTCTCTCGGTCATCCGCTGCATGATTGAGCCAGCCCCGCATGCAGATATCTACAGCGCGGTACAGGAACTGATAGCGGGGAACACCGCCAGGGAGATTGCGGAAGTTCTGCGGCATGTCGTCGTGAGAGGAGACGCGAGAGAGCAGACGCTGATATTCACAGTAGACAGAATCTCAGGTCCGTTCATACGGAGCGCAAATGCCCTCTCCAGAGCACTTACCCGGAGGGTCTCTACTATAGTAGGTGTGTTCCTCTATGAAGACACCACCCGCGGTACGCACTATCTGGGATCCAGCGATCCGCATCGCCAGCCGCGCAGCCGGAAACTCTTTGGAAAGCCGGAGATCTTCACGAGAGTTCTGGGAAGACCCTTTCTCTATCCCCCCTTCTCGTTCTCGCAGGTGAACCCTTCTCTCGCAGGCCGGATGGTCGAAGTCGCCGGGGAGCTCCTGGATCTGAACGGACGGCGATCGCTCTTTGATCTCTACTCTGGATACGGTCTTTTCGGGCTCTCTCTCGCCCAAAAGAGCAGGAGGGTTCTGGGGATGGAACTCTCGGCGGCCTCGGTGGCGGCGGCCACCAGGAACGCGGAGCGGCAGCGTGTTACAAACGCGAGGTTTCTCTCACACGCCATCACGGCGGAGAGCATCGCTGAGGCTCTCAATGGAGCCAGTGGCAACGACGCGGTGCTCCTGGATCCACCGCGAAACGGAACAGCCGAAGGTGTCCTGGAAACGATCGCCGCACGTCAGCCCGCGCGCGTGGTTCACATCTTCTGCAACATCAATCTCATCACATCCGAGCTGAAACGCTGGAGTGATTCCGGTTACAGTGCAGTCCGGGCCATCCCGTTCGACATGTTTCCTGGAACATCATCTGTAGAGGTAGTGATTGGTTTGAAGCGGGAGTGATGGAGGCAGGTGAGAATCAGATCATCGGCCGCTCATGCCGATCTTACCGAAGACTGTTTTAGTCCTTCCTTTAGCTCTTGAATCATCCGGGAGTACTCTGACTCTGTCTTCTTCAGTTCTTCAATCGGTCTCTGATTGTTTGTGTTCAGGACGATTGCCCTATCAACGGCCGCACGCCAGAACTCCAGCCAGTAGAGGGCGCTAACTTTTTGTCCTGTTGTCTTGAGTTTATCCAACACGCTATCTTTCACATCCAGAGGGATGGAAAGTTTCAGACAGTCGCCCTCGTATTCCTTACCAAGTATCTTCATGCGCCCCTCTGCAGATTATTTCCACCAATAAGATACCAAAGTTGGGGAAGAAAAGCCAGTCGCGTCTGTCATGAGACACGCGACTGTCAGTTCCCGGGCCGGCCTCCGAGATCAACACCCACCCTGTCCAACATCTCTACCGCATATTGATTGCGGGGGTTTACCTCGAGCGACTTCATAGTGTTCACGACAGCAAGCGTTGTATCCCCCAGCGCCAGATACCCTTCACCAAGACTGGCGTAGGTACCGGGAGCATTTGGGTAGGCATCAACATTCAGCTTGAAGATCGATATGGCAGCCCCAATCCTTCCCACTAGCAAGTACTTGTGCCCGAGAGTATTCAGCTCCGATTCTCTGAAATCGAATTTCCACGGTGCACTCTTTCTCAGATTTCGATACAATCGAACGCCCGCCTGGATACCCGCCTCCGTGATTCTCTCGCGGACTTTCGCGGCAACAGAGGGCTTCCTCTCAACGAGAGGATAGGAAGGATCCAGAAGATGAAATCCCAGATCGTTCACGCTCCGGGCTGAGTTGGTAAGCACCACAACCCCCCGTCGGCTCTCTCGGTCAAATGCCACGAAGCTCCTGTATCCTCGAGTCGCCCCGTCGTGCCAGACCATCGCTCTTTCCCCCTTGACGAGGATATGCCATCCCAGAGCAACCTGCATCTCTCTGGCTCCCTGCTGAAACCTGGGTTTGTGTGTCGCCTGCATGGCGTCGTAGAGGGGTGTTCGTATCAGGCCAAGATTTGCCCCCAGGAAATGGAGCATATCCCTGGCCGTAGAACGGAGCGCAACCGCCCCCTCGAGCGCCTGAACATCCAGATTCTGGGCCTCAAACCCCTCGTGGTACCCCGTCGCCAGCCGGAGATTCATGCCGGTGGTAGGAGTTATCCGGGTATCCGGTAGCCCGATGACGTCGATAATGTGCGTTTTTAGCAGGTCCTCGTAGGTTCTCCCCCCCCGCAGCGCGAGAATATGTCCCAACAGGCCTGAACCGAGATTGGAGTATTCGTAGTGCTGGCCGATATCCCGAGGGAGCACGTACCCGGAGATGAAGTCATACATGTCGTCAACGGTGCAATCGGCAAAGGGGTTATCGATGTTGAAAGGCGTGGTGTCTTTGGGCATTCGGGGGAGACCCGAAGTGTGCGTGGCGAGATGGACCAGCCTGACGGACCTCTCCTTTCGCCGGGGGACCGTAACAGATTCCGGGAGGTATTGTCTGATAGGATCGTTCAACGAAACTTCATTCTTCCCCGCCATATCCGCGAGGAGGAGAGCCGTAAAAACCTTCGTGATGGAACCGATCTCGAAGACGGTTCTTTCGTCGGGGGTCCTTCTGCTCGAGCGGGAGATTTGCCCGTATCCATAGTACCGTGTCGCTGCTGCGTCAATTACGCCGACCACGATCCCCGTATTCCTCCCACCATCCACACGGGCACGGATGCTCCGCCTCACATCATCGGGGATATCTCCACCACTTTGCCCGTGGCATGGCCACGCTAGTAGCAAAAGAGCTGGAATGGCGAACAGGACCGGATACCTCATCCGATTGCCTCTGCAGCTGAAATTAGATGACAGTCGCAACAGACGCGACAGACGCGTCTGTCAGAAGTTGGCCAGGATGGCCTCGTTGGTGGGGAATTTCGCCAGGAGTTTGTGCGCCGCAAGCATTGCCTCACGGGGTGGTTTGCGCGCAACAGCCCGGCGCAGCTCCTGGTGTGCTGTAACATTATGACCGAAGAGCAGCTCCTCCCGCCGTGTGCCGGAGAGGCCCAGGTTGATCGCGGGGAAAATGCGTTCGTCAGCCAGTTTTCTATCCAGGACGAGCTCCATGTTTCCGGTTCCCTTGAACTCCTGAAAAATCAGCTCGTCCATACGTGAATTCGTCTCGATGAGGGCAGTAGCAATGATGGTGAGAGACCCGTGGTCCTCCAGCTTGCGGGCCGCCCCGAAAATCCTCTTTGGCACCTCCAGTGCACGGGCGTCTATTCCGCCGGACATCGTCCGGCCACTCCCTCTCTGATGTATATTGAAAGCTCTCCCCAGCCGCGTCAGGGAGTCCATCAACAGGACCACATCCTTGCCTGCTTCCACCTTTCGCTTCGCATACTCCAGTACCAGCATCGCAAGCCGAACCTGGGTTCCGCGTTCGGTATCGCTGGAGCTGGCAAAAACCTCCCCCTTGATGGTTCGGCGCATATCGGTAATTTCTTCCGGGCGCTCGTCAATCAGGAGAACTGCCAGATCAATATCAGGATGGTTTGTGCTGACTGCGTGAGCTATCTGCTGCATCAGCATCGTCTTCCCGGCCTTTGGGGGAGAGACAATCAGGGCTCGCTGCCCCCGGCCGAGAGGACAGAAGAGATCCACCACGCGCATGGCCCGGTCGTTTCCCTTCCCCTCCAGACGAATCCACTCGGTGGGGGAAATGACTTCGTGGAACGAGAACTCCTTTACGCGCGCCCAGTCCTCAGGGGAGTGGCCGTTGACCGTTGAGAGAGAAACGGCCTGAGGGCTCTTTCCCTTCACCTGTCGGGAGGATGCCTCCAGCAGCACCCCCGGGCGGAGCATGTACCGGCTAATCAATTGCGGGGGGACGAAGCAATCGGAGGGAGATCTCTGCAGCGTCGGGGAAGCCGCACGAATGAATCCGTAGCCCTTGGGGTCAGTTTCCAGAATTCCCGTGCATACGGAAGCCATCAACTCTCCCAACTTCTAGTTCTTGTCATCAGTGAATTTCTTGTGCCAGTGGGTACCGTCACAAAAAGGCTTGTTCTTTGAGCCACCGCACCGACAAAGCGTGAAGTGCTCGGTTGAAGCGCCTTCTCCCCGGGGTGTGTCCTGGAGGTCCGGCCCGCCCGAGACCAGATATGGTCCGTTCGGTGCGACAAAAATGGCCGGTTTCCCCTCCCGATCCCGGTGTTCAGATCTGTCGACCGAGTAGCTGAGCGCTCCCGATGGGCACCTTTGCACCACCGCGATAATCTCTTTCTGTGACGCACCTTTGGGGTCTATCCAGGGTTCCTGCTTGAGGCGAAACACAGAAGGGAGGCCATCTGTACATCTTCCTGCGTGCGCACATATCCCGCGATTGTCGTGAATGGTAATCCGCTGGCCCTCGTAGTCCTCCCGCTTGTCCTCGACCCTATCCTCCAGTTTCTTGGAAGAGAACCCGATCTTCGCGTGTGTACCATCACAGAACGGCTTATTCTCCGAACCACCGCACCGACAGAGCGCCATACCCGACTTCGCCTCGATCGGACCTTTTTGATTGGAAAACCCTTCCAGGTCCTTCACCAGGTAGGGTCCGTCAGGCAATGGTTTGATGGCGGGCTTCTTGCCCGTCTCTTGGCTCATAAGAATCTCCTTTCGCTCTAGATGAGCATACAAAGACGACGATTGAAGGTCAGGATATCAATACCGGCCATGAATCCTTGGGCGGGTCCCCTCAGGTTGGAGTTCTATTATACAAAACTTTCAGCTAAGTAGAAACGCCTGCTCTGCTAATATCGACACTCAAGTGCCGCCTCAGCATAGATCGCCAGCTGTTCGACCGGTGTCTCAAAGAAATGGTCCGCCAGGGAGAGGATATAGCCCCCGTCGTACCCCACCTTCTCAAAGAGCAGCTTCACCTGCGATCTGATCTGCTCCCTGCTTCCTTCGGTCAGCACGTTGAACTGATCCAACCCCCCGATCAAGGAGATCCTGTCTCCCATCTTCTCCTTCACCACCCAGGGCTCCTGATTGCCACCGATGCTGAGGGGAGCCAGGGTCTCCGAAGCATCCGCTCCGTTGTTGATGATATGCTCTTCGATTCCGTTGGTCCCGCCGCACGTATGATAGGTCACCTTGAATCCCACATCGTGCAGCGCGTCGTGCAGCTTCCTGTCGTAGGGAGTGCAGAATTCCCCGTGGAGATCCGGTGAGATGACGGTTGATGACGATGCCCCGCCGCCTGTCTCCACAAGATCGAACCTGGCCCCTTTCATCCCCTCTATGAACTGGAGCTTCTTGTCGAGCAGAACCTGGAGGAACTCGTGGACCCACTGGGGATTGTCGACTGTTTTGTAGATAAGGTCGGTAACATCCATCAGGCAGGCGGCATGTTGCCAGCAGCCGGCCTGATCACCCCATACGAAACCACGGACGATGCCGTTGTCCCCGACCTCGTCGTAGACTTTCGCAAGGGGCTCCGGGTCAAGCGCTGGAACGGGCATATACTTCCGGATCAGATCCAGATCTTCGTCCCGCTTGACCAGATACTCTGTAATCCAAGTTGTCTTTCTATCCCCTTCTGTTTTGTATTCCAGATCACCACCCGGAGTTTTTATCGTATGGTGGTACACCCTGTGATCCGGATCATCGTTGACGATTTTCACCTCGTCCTGCCACTCGGGAGTCGAGAACTTCGAGAAGTCGGCATCCACGAGCCAGAACTGCCCCATATCGGCAAAATACTGGATGGCCGCGTCCATGCCGAACTTCTTGAATGCCTCCAGGGGAGTGATACCGTCCAGATAGGTATCCAGATGATAGCCCTGCCATTGATGTACGGAAACGGGTATCCGGTCGGGCTTTTCACCGTTGACTGCCAGCATCATTCGTTCTTTGGAGGTCATCGCATTGTCACCTATGTTTGTATCGCGCTATCTCTTGGCAACACCCACGTCCGCGGTTGATGCTCAAAACCAATCTTCGGGTAGTATTCGTTTGCAGCCGGGGCTGATATGAGGATCAGCTTGCACTTGGGACCCAGCTGTTCCTGAGTCATATTGATCAGATACTTGCCGATCCCCTGCCTCTGATAGGCGGTATCGACCGCCAGATCAGAAAGGTAGCAGGCATAGTGGAAATCCATAACGGAGCGTGCTACCCCTACCAGCTTTTCCCGATCCCAGGCCGTCAGGGTCAGATCAGCGTGCTCCAGCATCCCTTTCATGCACTCCGGGTCATCAACAGGCCGACGCTCCCCGAGAGTGGAGCGGTTCAGGACGTCGATAAACTCGTCTACGGTAATCTCTTTGTTGACCAGGTACTGGATATCCACTCAGAACAGTCCCACAGAGGAAGATTGGAAAGGATAGTGCGGTGCAGGTTCTCACGCAGGGGGGCTCTGCCCTCTATAATGTAGGTCAGAGAGAGAAGAGAAACAAGCACCCGGGCAAACCCGGCTTGAATCTTGTAGTAGCTTATTAAGAATGTCAGGTTGTGTGCTCGATAGAAGTGTCAGGGTAGTGCATCTTGGGATCCTCTGCCACAGTGGAGGAACCCGTAATGTCGGAGACCCTGAGGATGAGCACAAAAGAG
>JBATTW010000509.1:0-4249 GCA_049670805.1 Bacteroidota bacterium | reverse complement strand
GCTCATCAAAGCCGATGGGTGGGAGCTCGCTAGGCGACGTCCGTGAGAAAGTCTCCACGTTGTTCCAGAGCTCAATCCCCAGCTCATCCATCACCTGTTTGGCCTGAGCAAGATACCGGTCAAGCTCATCCAGGCCCGCGGTCCCATCTTGAAATGCCGCACAGTCGATCGTCTTCACCCCCTCCAGCATCTTCCGACAATCATCGGCAAACCGTTCGGGCTCCATCCCCTCGTCTCCATAGACCTTACGCGAGGGATAGAATGGAGAGATCAACACCGGCTTGTTCGGCGTCAGCTTCTTTGCCTCTTCGCTCAGCTCCCTGTAGACCTCCGGAAAATGAAACCGGCTATGACTTGTTTCGTGCGAAAGATACCATCCGGTAAACGAGCTGTAGGAGCCATAGCGATTCCACACCTCATCCATAAATCTCCTGTTGATTGCAATCTCCTCTTTCCACGTCCCGTTCCGGGCCCAGTCCCATGAGTCGTACGTCCCGAAGAAGAGACGCATCTTCCGCTCCCTCGCAAGCTCCAGAAATAGCGTGCCCAGATCCTCCTGCACATCGGTCCCGATCACCTCAGACGGAAAGATCGCCCGGTCCCTGAGGCCGCCCCGGATGATCACCACCGTGTCGATCCCGATTGCCCGCATCGCATCGAAATCGGCACGCCACTCATCTGGACCCCAGTTCTGTGAGGGGATGTCGAGAGAAATCTCGTCCAGGAATGTCCCGGTAATGGGTAGGCCCTTAGACTCCAACCGCGTTCCCCCTCTTTCGGCGGGTCCAGGCTACACCGGCCACAACCACTGGAGCGGCACAGCAGATATAGAAGAGGAAGCTCCCTACGAACGGCTCCTGCCGGGAAGATGCTCGCTGATCCGCGATAATCCTGTTTATGTTCTCCTCCATGATCTCCAGAGACTGCATCGTGGTTGCCTCTCCCAATAGTATCCGCCTCATGGCCAGATCATACTGTGACTGGATCGTGTGGTGGGTAAGGTAGGGTCCCTGTTCAAATGGCCAGCCAACGCTATGTGGAAGCTCATCCAGAAAGACACGGTTGTTCATATCCGGCGTGGTCTTGTGGTGCAGGAACTCGTCCGAGTAGGCGATGGAACGGAGAGCAGGGATGTTGGCCCCATCCTCGTTGACCATCCTCTGTCCTGTCTCGCTCACGAGGAACTTCAGAAACTCCCACGCTTCTTTCTTCTTGGTGCTCTGGGCGGATATCGCCATCATATGGTTTACGGCAGCTCCCTTCCGGTACTTCCCCCGCGGGAGTGGTGCCACATCCACGATCCCGGCTGACATCGACCGCATATAGTACGAAGCAATCCACCGGCCGTTCGCCACCATCGAGCACCGCCCACCGGCAAACATGTCATCCCACAGGACATTCTGGGCAAGCATGTTCCAGGTAACGCCATGTTTCTCGGAAAGATCGTTCAGATACTGTATCACCCTCTCCGCCTCCGGCGTGGCGATCACACAGGTATCCAGACTACGGTTCAGTATCCTCCCGCCATGCTGCTCCACGATCGTGTGGGCGACCATATGGACGTAGCATCCGTAGCGGACGGTCTCTCCCTTTTCATCTCTCCTGGTCAAACGCTGCGCAGCCCGGAGGAGCGTCCCCCAGTGCCAGCTGCTGTCAGGATACGGCAACCCCTCTGCGTCAAAATGGTCCTTGTTATAATAGAGAACAAGTGTGGAGAAGTTGTGCGGGATCGCGTAGTACCGGCCGTCCACCTTGCAGTCGGGGAGAAGCTCAGGCAGAAAGAGATCCAGGTCAAAGCCCGCATTGCTTTCTACATACGGGGTAAGGTCCTCAACGAGCTCTCTGTGAACAAAGAGGGGGAGGTCTTTCCTGTCCAGGTGGACCACATCCGGGAGATTGCGCGCAGCAGCCTGTACGAGAAGGTGCTCGGCATAGGAGCTGGCCTGTGAATGCGAGAGCTTCACCCTGTGTGCCGGCCGTCTGGTCATATTATAGTGGCCAATTAGACGCTGAAAACTCTCCACCTCCGTGGGGGTCCCCCAGGTGGCAAACACCAGGTGGTCCGCCGGGTCATCCGCGCTGAGGAAGAGGAACAACCCCGCGGTCGGGATGATGACAAGAGAGGCTACTATGATGGCGCCCCTTGACATATTATCCCTTCAATCCTGACATGATCACACCGCGCGTAATAAAGCGCTGGAAGAGGAGATAGACCAGTATGGCCGGTGCCAGGCTGATCATGCTGCCGGCCATCAACCGGCCATACTCATGGAAGTAGATGTCGTTCAGATGAGCAAGCCCGACAGGCAACGTCAGCATATCCGGATCTGTCAGCACAATAGACGGCCAGAAGAAGTCGTTCCAGGATCCGATGAAGACAAAGGTCGCGAGTGCCGCCAGAGCCGGCCCGGAGAGGGGCAGGATGATCCGGAGGTAGACACCAAACCTCCCGGCGCCATCAATGCGTGCGGCGTCCTCCAGGTCCCTGGGAATGGTCAGGAAAAACTGCCTCAGAAGAAACGTCCCGTAGGCTGAAAAGAGCCCCGGCAGTATGACCCCCTGGTAGGTATTGAGGAGATGATACTCGCGAAGCAGAAGGTAGATGGGGACCGTAAGCACCGGGCCCGGGATCATCAGCGTCGCGAGGTAGAGAAGAAAGATGGCGTCCCGCCCCGGGAACCGGAGCCGGGAGAACGCGTATCCCCCGAGGGAACAGGTGATGAGCGTCCCGATGGTCATGCAGACGCTGACCAGTATGCTGTTCAGAAAATACCTACCGAACGGGACGATGTTCCATGCCTCCGAGTAGTTGTTCCAGTTGGGCGAAACTCCTTCGATCTCGTTTTTGGGAACTTCCCGCAGCTCCTCTTTCCCTTCCAGATGTACCAGGAAAGTCTCCTCCCGCTCTTCCACGATCCGGACCTCCAGCTCCTCCCCATCCAGCATGATGGTATGAGACCGCTCGTAGGGGAGCCAGCGGTTGTCAAAGACCATCCCCGGGTGCTTCACCGATGTCACCAGGGCCCAGAAGAATGGGACGACGTACCAGGCCGAGAACGCCAGGAGCAGGAGGTAGAAGAGTGAGATGGTGATCGTCCGTTGTTTCATTGTGCATATACCTCAGGCATAATCGGTCCGCTTGCCCAGGTATTTCCAGTAGATGGCCGTCAGTATGAATATGATGATGAAGAGGACCCATGAGAGGGCAGATGCGTATCCCATCTGGAACTCGTGGTATGCTTTCCAGTAGATCTCCACGATGATGTTGTGTGCCCCACCGGCGGTCCCGTGCGTCATCACATAGATCGGCGCGAAGAGCTGCAGCGCCCCGATAAACCCGGTCACACTCAGGAAGAAGTGTGTCGGTCCGAGGAGCGGAATCGTGATGTGCCAGAACTGCCTCCATCGGCTGGCCCCGTCCAGCGTGGCCACCTCGTAGAGCTGATCCGGGATCCCCTGCATTGCGGCATAGTAGATAATCGTCCCGAACGCCGACCCCTGCCAGATGACCATCAGAGCTATCCCCGTCTTTATCCAGCTGGAATCGTAGAGCCAGGCGACTTTCCCCATACCCACAAGGGCCAGAATGTGGTTCAGGAGTCCGTTCTCCGTATCCAGCAGATACTCCCAGACGATCGCAATGGAGACCACAGAGAGGACGATTGGAATGAAGAAGATCACCTTGAAAAGAAGAGAGCCCTTCAAGTTCTGGTTCAGGAGATAGGCGGTTGCCAGGGCGATGGACATCTGAAAGGGGACAACGATCAGAAACCAGAACGTGTTGCCAAGGTAGTCCCAGAAATGGGAGGCCGGCGAGGTGAACATTTTTTCGTAGTTCGCCGTGTCAACAAAGACCGGCTCCGAGAAGAGGTTCCAGTCAAAGAAGCTGATGACGAACGAGAAAAGAATGGGGCCAAACGTGAAGAGGAGAAACCCAATGATGTTTGGCAGAAGAAAGGCGTAGCCAATGAGGGCGTGCCGGAAGTTGCGATTCCTCATTGATGTCTCTCTGGTGTCGTCGCGGCGAGATGAATCTCACATGACAGACGAGACGGGGGGTAACGCGAATGTAGGCAACCGAAAAGGGAATTGCAACAGGTATCTGTTCCCGGCTATCCGGTCTGTAGTAGCTTATTAAGAATGTCAGGTTGTGTGCTCGATAGAAGTGTCAGGGTAGTGCATCTTGGGATCCTCTGCCACAGTGGAGGAACCCGTAATGTCGGAGACCCTGAGGATGAGCACAAAAGAG
>JBATTW010000508.1:0-5226 GCA_049670805.1 Bacteroidota bacterium | reverse complement strand
GAAAGCGTATCATTGCTCAACAACGTACTCAACACCTGTCAAAAACATGACATTCCTAATAAGCACAAATACATGACATTTCTATTAAGCTACAACAGGCTGTTTCGTGTGGGTGCAGAAGAGAGGTTTGATTTTTCGTTGCGATTGTGGGTACATTTGATTGTGACCCGGAAATGAAAGCAACAACACCAACAGTTCGCAGGCCGTTCCGTTCATCGGCAAATCCCTCCATTGCCGGAATGCTGGCGTTATTGCTCGTGCTACCCTCGAGCATCTGCGCTCAGGAGACGGCAGGCCCGGATGATCCGGTTGACACCGTGGAAGTCAGCACCGTGCGGTTGCTGATCGTCGGAGGTGCATTGGTGGGTACGATGGCGATGATTCACATCTATCAGCAGAATGGCTGGTGGAAGGACAACCGCACATCGTTTCACTTCCGCGAGGACCTCACTTACGGGAGGAGTGTTGACAAACTGGGGCATTTCTACGGGGCGAACGTAGGGACGTTCATCTTTAGCCGTTCGTTCCAGTGGGCGGGGATTCGTGAACGGCCTTCGTTGTTTCTGGGGGCCGGGTGTACAATCTTGTTTCAAACGTACGTCGAGGTGCAGGACGGGTTCTCCGCGTGGGGGTTTGACCGCGTGGACTTTGCGGCGAACGTCGCGGGCGCATTCTATCCGGTCGCCCAGCACTTTGTTCCTTTTCTCAGGGACTTCAACTTCAAGTTCAGCTACTATCCCTCTTCGCTGATCAATGAAGGCGGCGGGATCGGGTTCCGGGGGCAGCAGCACATCATGTTTGATGACTATGAAGGGCAGACAATCTGGCTGAGCGTCAATGTCAACAACCTGCTTCCAAAAAGTGTTGAACCCTACTGGCCCGACTGGCTCGCTCTTGCCGCCGGGTACGGCGTCCGTGACGTAGCGACGCCTGATCCATACAGCATTCTTTTGGTGAGCCTTGACTACGACATGACGAAAATCATTCCATCTGACACATGGTTTCTCAAGACTCTGGGTGAGGCACTCAACTTCATCCACTTCCCCGCTCCCGCCGTTCAGGTCTCTCCGAATGTCATCTGGTATGGCCTCTACTTCTAGCGTCCTCATTCACTATCGGACATTCTGCCAAGATGTCTAGTGCCGATCGGTACTCTTTTGCCGACTGTACTTCTCTCTGTATTTCTCATAGAGCATCGTGTGCCGGCTGGTGAGGTCGATCCTGCGTCCCTGGATGAACTCCATTTCGACCTGCGAGGTGATCTCCAGCGGGTCTTCTGTCGTGACAATCAGTGTTGCGTCCTTCCCTACTTCGAGGGAGCCAACCCTGTCATCGATCCCGAAGATCTGGGCGGGGTAGAGCGTGACCGCCTTGAGAGCTTCTTCACGCGGCAGATCGTATGCGGCTGCAGTGGCTGCGTGATAGGGGAGATTCCGTTCGTGAGGTGCTGATGTTGCTGTTATGATTGCGAACGCGACACCGCTCCTGTGCAACCGTCCGGGCAACGCAAAGGGGGTGTCGTATGGCTCGAAACGGCGACCCGGGAGGCGATGCACACCACCCACGAGCACCGGTATGTTCTTCTGGCGGAGACGATCGGCTACCCGCCAGGCGTCATGTCCGCCTCCGATGATCAACCGCAGATTCTCCCGCTCTGCCCAGGCGATAGCGGCTTGAATCTGTCGTGCCTCGTTCGCCCAGACGACGACAGGGACTTCCCCTCGCAGTACGGGTATCATAGCTTCCCACCGCTGATCGATGTCGTGGTACGGAACGTCCTTGCGCCCTTCGGCCAGCTTTGCATTCATGTAAGCACGGGCGTCCCGAAATGCATTCTGGAGCACCTCCAGGGTACTGTCACGTCTCGATATTGCGGCCGCTGCTGCTGCTCCTGTTGCGAGAGGAGGCAAAGTCATGTCAGGCCAATGCACGTTGAGTGCTGCCGGGGCTTTCAACGTCATCTCTTCCCAGGTCCAACCGTCCATATGGATGGCCGCGGACATTCCGGTGATAAGACCTCCGGACGGAGCCACGACCGCAATGACGATGCCATTTGCGCGCGCTACAGGAATCAATTCGCTTTCCGGATTGATGGCAGTCTCGGCCCGCACATTGGGATTGATCCCCCCCACCTCGGCTCTGTCGTTCGAGGCCCGCACGGCACCAATTTCAATGAGTCCGATGTATGTGTCAGCGCTGATGAGACCCGGATAGACATGTTTCCCATCAACGCGGAGGGTTTCGGCATTCTGCGGCACGCTGACAGTGCTGCCTATGGCGACAATCTTCCCTCCGTCAAAGAGTATCGTACCGTTCTGGACCGGAGCACTTGTTACGGGATGGATGGTTCCCCCGACAATGGCAATCGGACGGTCCTGCGGCTTTGCAGGTATTTGATCGGATGAACCGGCATGACCGGGTGCGAGCGATTGAATAATCAGGAGAGCGATCACGATTCTCCACGCAGGAGATGCCGACACGGGAGGATGGTTGCTGCGTTGCTTGCTGCCGTTGTGGTGCCTGGTCATGGTCGTGCCTCCCGTTTGATCTCCCTCTGACGCTTTGAGTGTGGCTGGTCGGGTTGGTGGTTCGTTTCGGCAGGTTTCCCCGGTGCCATCGGTCCATTCAGGATCTTCTGGATAAGTGTTGCCCTTTGCTGTCGGACCTCTGTCTGCATGTGCCGATCTTCCTCTCGGTCGAAGAATTTTCGCCCGTCTATCCACGTCTGCTCACATACCGAGTAGGTGGAAAGCGGATTGCCACTCCAGAGGACGAAGTCTGCGTCCTTGCCCGGCTCGATCGAACCGACGTGGTCCTCGATCTTCAGCTGCCTTGCGGAGTTGATGGTGACAAATGTCAGGGCCTCTTCTTCTGTGAGGCCTCCGTATTTCACGGCCTTGGCGGCTTCGAGGTTGAGTCGTCGTGCCAACTCGTCACTATCTGAGTTGAAGGAAACGAGAACGCCCTGTTCGTGCATCAAGACCCCGTTGTACGGGATAGCATCGTAGACCTCCATTTTGTAAGCCCACCAGTCCGAGAAGGACGACCCCGCTGCCCCGTGTTTGGCCATAACATCTGCGACCTTGTAACCCTCCAGAACGTGCTGAAATGTTCCCAGGGTGAACCCGAATTCTTCGGCAACCCTGATAGCAGCCAGGATCTCATCCTGACGGTAGGAATGGCAGTGAATCAGACGTTCACCGCGGAGGATTTCGAGGAGAGCGTCGAGTTCCAGATCGCGCCGCGGCGGGATTCCTTTCTCGTTCTTTTCGTATTCGATCCAGGCTCTTTCGTAGTCCAGGGCCGCGCGAAATGCGTCTCTCAGAATCTGCACCACACCCATACGTGTCTGGGGGTATCGTGTTGTGTACTCATCTCCCCAATTGGACTGTTTGACGTTTTCTCCAAGTGCGAATTTGATGGTTGGTGCGGCAGGACGGAACTTCATCTCCTCGGGGAGCATTCCCCACCTGAGTTTGATGACCTGCGATTGCCCGCCGATGGGATTTGCGGACCCGTGGAGGAGGTGCGCAACGGTGAGTCCCCCGGCCAGGGCGCGGTAGACGCTGATGTCATCACAGTCCACCACATCTCCGATCCTTACTTCAGCGCTGACTGCCTGTGCAGGCTCGTTCACGGATCCGCTGATTGCCATGTGGGAGTGAACGTCTATTATTCCCGGGGTAACATGTTTTCCTGATGCATTGATGATGCGCACACCGGTTGGCGGATCCAGGTCCTTCCCGACACGGGCCACTTTTCCTCCGCGAACGATGAGATCCGCATCCCTGAGAATACCATCGGGTCCGCATGTCCAGATCGTTGCGTTCTGCACAAGAACGACGGGAGGCTGTTCGGGCAGACCTGTTCGGCCGTAGGCACCGGGTGGGTGCGTGGGATGAAAAGATGCCCGGGTCGGAGGCGCTGCCGGTGCTGTAACGTGGGGGGAGAGGTGTTGGCTCACGCGGGTACCGAACCAGGAGAAGGCTGTTCCGTCTGGCCATTCTCCGATCCCCGCAACGTGGTCATCGTGGAGTGTTCCGCTCATTCGCACGAGTCCCTCGATCCCCAGAGCGTGTCCCGGAAACATGAATTCCAGACCCGAGGCGTTGAAACGTAGCCCTTTGAGCCGAACGGGCTCATCCTTTGCAATAGTGCCGTGCAGACTGTCCGGCCTTCCGTAGATGCTCATGGTGAGAGAGTCGGCCTCCCTCCCCTGAGCAACAACCCTCCACCCCCCACGAGGGTCTCTCTCCGGGAAAGGGTTTACCTGGTAACGCTTTCCGTCAACCCATGTTTCGTGGATAATCGTTGAGCGGTTGAACAGGTCGCCATCGGTGACAATGAAATGCGCGAGCTTCCCCGGTTCCAGAGTCCCAACCAGATGTTCGGCACCAAAGAGCCCGGCCGGGGTGGTCGTCAATGCTTTCAGAGCCTCCTCCGGGGCCAGGCCCCTCTCTACCGCGCACCGGATCTTCTGTATCAGAGAGTCCGGTTTGCCAGCCGAGAACAGGGCAATCCTAACACCTGCCACAGTCAGCCTCCAGGGGTTTTCCGGCGCCTCATCCCAGTGCTGCAATGTGGCGAGGGAGACCTGGAGCGCCTGCTCGGGGGAACCCACAGACGGAGCGGCGGGAAAGTCGACCGGCACTATGAGAGGTGCCGCTGTTGCTCGTACCGCCTCGAGTCGGCGGTATTCATGACCGCTCCCCTGGATGATGAGTTGGAGAGAGAATTCCGTGCCAATCGCGTGGGCCCGCAACACATTCTTCTCGTCGGAGGCCTCGATAACGAGGGGGAGTTGGCCGCGCACGACATCTTTCAACGCAGCAAGAGACGTGTTGGTCTCCGGGCGGTGAAGCGACGGATCATTGGAATACGCGTTGAGAGCCTGCTGGTACCAACGGGCGTCATAGAGTGTCTGCCGGATAAGAGCAATGGCTCCCATCAACGATTGTGGGTAGACGTCCTCTTCTGATGTGCGCAGGCTGACATGGTGTGCGAGACGGGGGAGTATGATTTGATCGTTGGCGGTCCCAGTCCCCACACTCACCAGGGCGCTTGTCCCCTTGAAAATGCCGTCGGGCGGGACAACAACAGCAGAAGTTATCCCGGATCGTCGCAGCCTCTCCGCTTCGGTCGGGTCCGGGACAAACAGTTCTGCGGCGTTTACGTGGGCAAGAACGTTTGGGTTCCAGTAGAGGGGACCCCGACCTTCCATTGACG
>JBATTW010000507.1:0-4468 GCA_049670805.1 Bacteroidota bacterium | reverse complement strand
ATGGAATCCGCTTCCAGTGATGTAATCGTGTTTTCGTCGAACTGAGGTTTGAAACGGCCGTTTTCGTCAAAAACCCTGGTGCAGGAGACAAGCTGAATCCCCTCCACCTTGTCGTCACCCAGCACCGCCTTGGGTCCCCAGGAGGGATGGAACGTGATCCCCTCTTCCCGGGCCTGCTTCAGCTCCTCCGAGCCCTGTATTGTCTGCGAGGCGGGCATCTCGTCGAATGATTCCAGGGAGACAATGTGGACCTCCGTGGCGCCGCCACGGAGCGCTCCTCGTGCGGCATCCAGCGCAGGCTGCCCGACCACCGCTTCCGCGGTCTTTTCTATCTCTTCCATCGGCTGATAGAACTCGCGCACGGCTGTCCTTGCCGTGTCGATCGCGACCAGACCGCCCCCGACAACGACTACCCGCTTCCCCAGGTCGGTCCGGTAACCGCGGTTCAGGTTCAGCAGATAATCAACGGCTTTCAGACAACCGTCTTTGTCGATCCCCGGGATATTGAGGTCTCTCCCCTTTGTGGCACCGACTGAAAGGAAGATCGCCTTGAACCCTTCTCTCCGGAGGGCCTGGAGGTTGAACTCTTCGGTAAGGGGCGTGTTCATCTTGAATGTCACACCCAGCTTTGTCAGGAGGTCCACTTCCCTCTCGATGACCCCGCGGGGGAGGCGGTACTCCGGGATTCCATAGCGGAGCATCCCTCCCGGGTGCTCGAGCGCTTCGAAGAGTGTGACGGGATAACCCATGAGGGCCAGGTCATGAGCGCAGCCAATGCCCGAAGGACCCGAACCGATGACGGCAACTTTCTTGTCCGATTTGTCAAAGGTTCGCTCCCTGAGTTCGGAGAGGTGCCAGAGGCGGTGACAGCCTTCGTCTTTTGCTTCCTCGAGCAGGTGTTTGTAGGTGTCCGGATCCGTGGACTCGGCGCCGTACCGTTCCGTCAGGAATCTCTTCAGCGGCCGAATCGATATGGGCTCGTCAATTGAACCACGGCGACAGGCATCTTCACATGGGGCCGAACATATTCTACCGCAGACCGACGCAAGCGGGTTGGGAGAGCGCGCGACGAAGAAGGCCTCCTCGTACCGCTTCTCGGCGATCAGCTGTACGTATCTGCCCGAGTCGGTGTGGACCGGGCAGGCTTCCATGCAGGGAACGTTTTCGCGATACCAGAATATGTCTCGGAATACAGCAGGGTACTTTTTCATCTCTTCTCAGCCCGCTTCCTGTGCGCGATCGGCCGACAGCCTCTTGTTCATCTCCGCGAGTTCCGCAAACGACCTTCCGTTGAGAACCCGCTTCATTGCGTCCTGAGCTTCCGCCCAGACATCGTTTGCCGAACACCAGGAGCTCATGAAGCACATATCCTCGTTCAGCAGGCACTTGTTCAGAAAGATCTTTCCTTCCACTGCCTCGAGGACCTCCAGGAATGTTATCTCTTCCGCGCGCCTGGCCAGCAAGAGTCCTCCCCCTTTGCCCCGACGCGATTGCACGATTGCCGACCTCGTCAGGAGGGGTATGATCTTTCTCAGGTAGTTCTCGGGGATCTGCCATTGCCTGGAGAGGACGCTGATAGGTATGACGGTTCCAAAGGGTTCAGAAGCCATATGCATCATTGCACGAACTGCATACTTCCCGGCCATGGAGATCTGCATTGAAGATCCAATGAGGTTGGAACGAAGAGTGGAAAAGGGAGAACAGGATGAAACAGGTTAATGAAGAGTGTGTTACTCACATTAAGAAAAGAGATTGAAAAGTCAAGGGGTTGTTCAGAGGAATCCACGATTTTCGCCCAGATTGCACAAAATGATTGAATTCCGGACTCTTTGGTCTTATATTATCTGTCGCGACAGTCATCATTTCTTCGTATCATCTGACCCATCCAACCCCCGGAAAAGGAAAGAGAGTGCGGAACGTGGTCGCAGTACAGCATATTGGGTGCGAAACGCCGGGGAAGTTTGAAGACGCGCTACAGGCAACCGGCATCGGGATACGCCACGTCCGGGTCTTTGACAACGACGCGGTTCCCGCCGAAATGGGTGACGCAGCCGGGCTGCTGGTGATGGGAGGACCGATGAGTGTCTACCAGAAGGACCGGTATCCCTTTCTTGCCGAGGAGATCAGGTTGATCCAGGATGCGATCCGGCAGGAGAAACCTCTGCTGGGCGTCTGTCTCGGGAGCCAGCTCCTTGCCGCCGCGCTGGGAGCGCGCGTCATGAAGGGGAAGCAGAAAGAGATCGGGTGGCACACTGTGAACCTGACTGACGAAGCTACAGGTGACCCGCTCTGGGAGGGAGTCCAGAACTCATTTACGGCGTTCCACTGGCACGGAGACATATTCGATCTTCCGGAAGGTGCAGTCCCACTCGCAGCCTCGGCCCTGACCGAATGCCAGGCATTCAGGTACGGGCAGAATGCCTACGGCATTCTCTGCCACATGGAGGTGACCCGAGAGATAATCTCCTGCATGATCGATGCCTTCGGGGAAGAACTGAGGGAGGAAAACATAAAGGGGGAGGCGCTTCTCCGACAGGCGGAGACTCACCTCCCCCCTCTTCACAGGGTTGGTGGCACCCTGTTTCGACATTGGGTAGAACTCATCATTTAAACACAGCCTCTTATCCGGCCTTCAGCAACTCCTTCGCCTTCTGACCGCTCCACTGTAGTAGAACAGCAAGACAGAGAGTTATCACTGTCGGTGCTGCAATGTACCAGGTGGCGACCGGAGTCTCGCCGACCAACCAGGTATAGAGCAAAGCCAGACCGGTAAGGAATGCCCCCCAGGTAATGGCCGTAACAAAGGGGGCCTGTCCTCTGGGGTTCTTCCGGACCAGTATGGCACCGATTCCCAACCCCACAAGCGTACCCCCCGACCACCGGATCCAGCCGTTGTCTATCGGCGCACTGCCGGACATGTCGACAAACTGCCCGGGGATGAGGAGATATCCGAGTCCGTAGACAAATGACACGATGGCAAAAATCAGCAGCACGCCTTTAAGCATGCCTGCTCCATTTGTATCTGCCATGACTGATGCCTCCTTTCGTCTGTTGTTGAACCTGAGTCAGCCAAAAACTCAGGAATGATCAGGATCCCGGCCAGAGCCAGCCAAACGTCCCGGCCGTCACCAGCGCGTAGACCAGGCCATCAAACATCGACTTGATCGTTGCGCTCCAGTTCCGCTTGTACCAGATTGAGTTCTGCAGAAGAGCAAGAGCGTAGCCAACGAAGGCGGTAGCCCCCGCAAACCGGAAGACCGAAAGGTAGTGCGCACCCGGTTCCAGGGCCCGACCCGCGATGTAAGCCGCAAATATCCCCACCACGATACTATAGAGAAACCAGAGAGCCAGATCTTTCCCCATCGACTGTTCACCGCTCTTCGTCACCGTGATCATTGCGACGGGGCCCTTGTTCCTTTTTTCCTTGTATTCCTCAGTGCCCATCGCCTTCGCACTCCCGGCATAGGGGATGACATAGTCACCCGGAGGAATGTTGAACTTGCGAAGGGCGTCCATTGCGTCGTCCTCGGAAGGGAGCTTCTTGAAGTCGCTCTGGTGGTAGGTGAGCATCATGTGAAGGATAGAGCTTACGATGAAGACGAATACCGCAGAGAGCAGTATCGGAAGCCAGAGAGACATGACTGGGACCATCTGTTCCTCCTTGGAATGTGACTATGAAGGCGGATAAATGAACGTAACCTACATGCGCCCCTTTTTCTGAAGCGCTCGCCGAACATATGTGCGGGCGGTGGTGTACTGCCGGGCCGTGTTTATGGATATCCACCGGAAAAGCGGTAACGTACCCGTCCACTCAAAGGCGCCCTTCCGCATAAGTTCTTTCTCGCTGAGCCTTTCGATCGTTGCGAGTGTACGCCTATGGCTCTGATCCAGTCGAGCCCGGACCCTCCGATAGGACTCCTTGCGAGCCGCGTGTACGATATCCGCATTCAGCCGTGGCGTTTCTTTCCATTTGTACCCCGGGGCGGGTGTGATGGGGTGTTGCCCGCGCCTGCCCAACTCGATCCATTTGAGGAGGCTCTCGACCCACCAGACACGGACCGCAAGCAGGTCTTTGATGCTCCAGTCATCCACGCAGCTAAGCTTGGCCTCCTGCGGACCAACCCTCTCCAACTCCACCTGGAGCTGTTCGTAGGTTGAGTTGATCTGCTTGATGAGCTCAGAGCGTGTCTTGGGGATCGGCACCGGGTCTCTTCCGGGGGTTCCTGATGGTGAACCAGTGAATCCAGAGCAGTATCGCGGCCTGAAGCGGCACAAATGTGCACTGGAAGGAACAACACCAGAACGAGAAGAGCAACCCACCCGGTCAGTTTTCTGGTATTATGTAGTAGCTTATTAAGAATGTCAGGTTGTGTGCTCGATAGAAGTGTCAGGGTAGTGCATCTTGGGATCCTCTGCCACAGTGGAGGAACCCGTAATGTCGGAGACCCTGAGGATGAGCACAAAAGAG
>JBATTW010000506.1:0-9172 GCA_049670805.1 Bacteroidota bacterium | reverse complement strand
CATATGGATCCGCGACAGGGATTTCATCCGGACTGGAAGAGCTATATTTTCAACTACAGCCGGCATGAGGTCTGCGCGTTTCTCCTGAGCAGTGCCCTTTTCTGGCTGGACTACTACCATATGGATGGTCTCCGCGTTGATGCGGTTGCGTCGATGCTCTATCTGGACTACTCCCGTCAGCAGGGTGAGTGGGTCCCCAACAAGTACGGAACCAACGAGAACCTTGATGCAATCGAGTTTCTGAAGACGTTCAATACGCTGGTGTACAAGGAGCATCCCGACATACAGACCTATGCTGAGGAATCAACCTCGTGGCCGATGGTTTCGAAGCCGATCTACGTTGGCGGTCTCGGGTTTGGCACGAAGTGGAACATGGGCTGGATGCACGATACGCTGCAGTACTTTGCCCGGGACCCGCTCTTTCGGAAGTACTATCACAACCAGCTCGCCTTCAGCATCTCGTATGCATTCTTCGAGAACTTTGTCCTGTCGATCTCTCACGATGAAGTCACGCACGGGAAGGGATCGCTCTACGGGAAGATGCCGGGGAACGAGTGGGAAAAACTTGCGAACGTTCGCCTCCTCCTGGGGTATATGTACGCTCACCCCGGGAAGAAGCTCCTCTTCATGGGGAGTGAATTCGGACAATGGCGCGAGTGGTTGCATGAGGAGAGCGTGGAATGGCATGCCCTGGAGCACCCGCACCACGCCGGAGTGCAACGCTGGGTGAGGGACCTGAACACGCTCTACAGGGGGGAGCCTGCTCTCTTTTCGCTGGATTTTTCCAGTGAAGGCTTCGAATGGGTTGATGTGCACGACTGGGAAGGGAGTACGCTCAGTTTCATGCGAAGAGGGAGCAGGTCGGATGACATCGTTCTCGTTCTATGCAACATGACCCCCGTTCCTCGTAGCAACTACAGGATCGGAGTCCCTCGCGGAGGCCACTGGCAGGAGATACTAAACAGTGACGCCTCGATCTATGGTGGTGCAAACCACGGAAACACCGGCGGCGTCAATGCGTCACCCATCGCACGGCACGGCCATTTTCATTCACTCTCTGTCACACTTCCTCCTCTGGGGATAGTCTTCTTCAAGAGCACTGGAACCGGGGCGTAAGGCTTCCCGCTTGACACTCATCGAAGTTGGGTTCGGCGGCTGACCTGCTCCCCGAAAAAGGATCCAAGATACGGAGTTCATAACCGCGACCTGTCGCGGGAAGTGTGCTTCTGGACCGCTGGCCGGGATCGGGTCCACTTTCTAAGAAAGCACTGAGAACCACTGCTTGTCTTTGTTCGTTCTGGTCGATATATGATAAGTTGGAATCATCCGATCATCCGTTTCCCTAAGCTAACGACGAGTACTAGCTTGAAGAAACTTTACGCTTCGCTCAGCATACTCTTCGGTGCCATACTTGTTGCGGCGATGCCAGCGGTAACTGGGCAGCTGCCGGACAGACAGGCACCCGGATCACCGCTCTTGGCGTCGTCGGCGATACACTCGTGGCGGAAACCGTTGCGGGAAGAGTATTCAGCAGCGTTGACTTTGGCAACACCTGGGAGGAGTACAGTTTTGGCCTGCCGGGTTGGACAGTCCGCGCCTTCCACGTGGTCGGCGACTATCTGCTGGCCGGCATTTCCGATAACGGTGTCTATCGACTGCCTCTGGACCAATTGACCGATGTGGTAGATGTGGGGGGGTGAGGTCCCGGCAGAGTACGGGCTGGCACAGAACTACCCCAACCCCTTTAACCCGGCAACGACGATAGCCTACGATCTTCCCAAAGGCAGCTTTGTGAACCTGAGGGTTTTCAACGCAATTGGGCAGGAGGTCAGGACGCTTGTGGCGGGTGAGAGGTCTGCCGGTACCCACACGATCGTGTGGGATGCCTCGGGACTGCCGAGCGGCGTTTGCTTCTACCGTCTGAGCGCGGGGGATTTCATGGCCACGAAGACGATGATTCTCATGAAATAGGGCTTGACTTGATACCCGAGCTTTCTTAACTTGGCGCACGTTTTTCCTGATTCAATCCACACACAATACCCATACATAACAGGGGAGCTTCTATGAAACTCTTTCGCTCAGGAGTGCTTGTCGCACTGTTGCTGATTAGCGTTGCAGCCGCCACAGCTGGTCCGCCAAAGATGGAGGTGAGTGTCGCCGGTGACGTGCTCATTCCGATAGGGGACTGGAGTAATGTTGTCGGCGTTGGGTTCGGTGGCGATGCACAGTTCCAGTACAATTTCACACCCGTCATCGCCGGTGGTGTGACCCTTGGCTACTTCACGTGGGGGGGCAAGGATGTAGGCGGTTTCGAGACCGGAGGTTACAGCGGTCTTCCGCTTCGGGTCTTTGGTAAATACTACTTCATGCCCCCGTCAAAGAAGGGTGTGCGGGTCTATGGCAGCGCGGAGCTGGGGCTTTTCTTCGGCTCATCTGGGGACGTGGAGTACACAATTCCCAGCCCATTCCCCGGCGTTCCCGCCACTACCAGCACGGTATCGGGAGCCTCATCCACGGACTTCAACTACGTGCTCGCTGTGGGTGCGGAGCTCCCCGTAAGTGCTGACGGAAGGACAAAGATTGTAGGGAACGTCCGGTGGGATGCCATTGCGTCTTCATCATCGGCCAATAACTTCGGCTTCCGCGTTGGTGTGCAGTTTGGAATTGGGGACTAGGTGTAGGATTTGCGATAGATACCAGGGCCCGGGCAGCAATGTCCGGGCTCTTTTTTTTGGTCCGCGACTGTTAGAAGGGGAAGGTACGAGCCAGGTCTTCCCTTGTTGTCCCGAGCGCCAGGAGAGAGCGGACGAGCAGATCAATGGAGACGGAGGGATCCCCGGCTTCCATCTTGGCGACCCGGGACTGGCTCGACCTTATGAGCCGAGCCAGTTCGTGCTGGGTCATCTTCTGGCTTTCACGACGTTGCCTGAGCCTGTCTCCGAGTTCGGTCTTGAGCTGGATGTAGGCGGCCTCTGTTTGCTCCAGACGTTCTATCTTTGGTTCAGGCATTGTCGTTACTTCAGTCCTCTCCGTTCCAGCAGGGGTTCGATTGAGGGCTCCTTCCCGCGGAACTTCGCGTAGAGCGTCATCTCTTCATCAGTTCCACCGCGCGCAAGGATGTTTTCACGATAGGCCGTTGCGGTCTTCTTGTCGAAGATGTCTCCCGCCTCCTTGAAAGCCTGGAACGCGTCCGCGTCCAGTACCTCGGCCCAGATATAGGAGTAGTACCCGGCCGAATACTCCCATGCAAACATATGCAGGAAGTAGGGGGTCCGGTACCGCGGTACGATCTCAGAGATAAGCCTGATTCCGTCCATGGAGTGATCTTCAAATGAAATCACGTGACCCTGATAACCGTCTGCCAGCGTGGACCAGTCCATATCCAGGAATGATGCCGCAAGATACTCGACGGTCTTGAACCCCTGGTTGAACGTACGGGATTCCTTGATCTTGGCGATGAGCTCATCGGGTATCGGCTCACCGGTCCTGTAGTGCCTGGCGTACTGCCTCAGAACCTCGGGCTCGAACGCCCAGTTTTCCATGATCTGTGATGGGAGCTCAACGAAGTCCCTTGCCACGTCTGTTCCGGAAATCGTCCGATATGTGCACTGTGACAGGAGACCGTGAAGCGCGTGCCCGAACTCGTGGAAGAGCGTCTCCACCTCTTCAACCCTCAGCAGAGATGGTTCGTCGGCTGTCGGCTTTGTGAAATTCCCCACATTGTAGATGACGGGAGAGACGTTCTTTCCGTCCAGCCGGTACTGCTTCCGGAACGACCCCATCCATGCGCCCCCCGTCTTGCTTGCCCGGGGGAAATAGTCGACATAGAGAATCCCGATGTGGCTGCCATCAGCCTCCTTGACCTCAAACACCTCGACCTCCTCGTGATAGACCGTGATGTCAGTCCGGGGGGTGAAGGTGATCCCGAAGAGGTTCGTGGCAAGGTCGAAGACGCCGGTCCGGACATTGTCCAGCTCAAAGTAGGGCCGGAGCATCTCCTCGTCCAGATCGTATCTCGCCTTTTTGACCTTCTCCGCATAGTACCACCAGTCGGAGGGCTGAAGCCTGAAGTTGCCCCCTTCTTCCCGAATGATCTTCTGCATATCGGCGACTTCCCGTCGGGCCTTTTTGAGGGCCGGCGACCAGAGCTTTCCAAGCAGCTCGTACACCCTGTCAGGCGTCTGGGCCATCGTCTCCTCCAGGACATAATCTGCGTGTGTGGCATGCCCCAGGAGGTGCGCCCGTTCAATGCGGAGATTGGTAATGCGCGAGATGACACCCTTGTTGTCTAGAGAGTCGTCGTGGTTTCCCTTGTTGATGTAGCCGTCGTAGATCTGTTCGCGGAGATCCCGGCGTGTTGAGTACTGGAGGAACGGAATCATGCTCGGTTTGTGCAGAGTGAAGACCCACTTGCCTTCGTGCCCCCGCTCGGCAGCCGCTTCAGCCGCGGCGGAAATCGCCGCATCAGAAAGCCCATCCAGATCGGCAGTATCCTCGATCACCAGCTCGAACCTGTTGTTCTCCGCCAGGATGTTGTTGGAAAACTTGAGCGAGAGAACTGAGAGCTCTTCGTTGATCTTCGAGAACCGCTCTTTCTGATCCGGAGCCAGGAGCGCGCCTCCCCTGACAAAGCGGCGGTACCACTTCTTGAGCAACCTCTGATGTTCGGTGTTGAGGGAGAGGGAGTCTTTCTGCTCATAGACAGTCTTGACGCGCTGGAACAGCTCGTCGTTCAGGAGGATTGCGTCCTCGTGTTTTGACATCCGGGGCACGATCTCCTCGGCCAGCTCCTGCAACTCGTCGCTGTTCATCGAGCTCAGCATGGCATCAAAGACATTCTCGACCCTCTGGAGAGCAGCCCCGCTCCGGTCCAGAGCCTCAATGGTGTTCTGGAACGTGGGGGAAATCTGGTTCGTGGCGATCAGCTGGATCTCCTCGTTGTGGAGACTCATTCCTTTTTCGAACGCCGGCTGGTAGTGGTCAGTGCTGATCAAATTGAAAGGAGGTGTTCCGTGAGGGGTATCCCACTCGGTGAAGAACGGGTTGCGATCGGCGCCGCAACCGCTCATTGAGACGATTAACCCGGTGAGGGTCATAAAAAAGGCCTTCTTCATGGTGCTCCTCTCCATAACTTAGGGTAACTGTGCAGTGCGCCGGCGGTTGTCGGCGTGTCCCGGAAATATATGTCAATTCTGGCATAATATCAAGGCTGATAAGAAAAGGGAATCTGGCGCGGTTACCACATGGCCGACATTACCATTTTTTGAAGGCAGGGTGTAGCCCGTCAGAGTCATCAGGACAGTTGAGGGGTCGAAATTAACAGATGGTTTTGGGATATTCTGGGTGTGAGCAGTGAAAGGAGTGCTGAGATGAGAGCAGGCAGGCAACAGGTTATGGCCAAGACATTCATACACGAGGATTTTCTGCTGGAGAGCAAGCAGGCGAAGGAGCTGTACCATTCTTACGCGGAGGACCTCCCCATCATCGACTACCATTGTCATCTCTCTCCGCAGGAGATTGCGGAGGACAGGCAGTTTGACAATCTGAGACAGATCTGGTTGTCCGGGGATCACTACAAGTGGCGGGCGATGAGAACCTGCGGCGTCCCGGAGCGGCTCATCACCGGTGACGCCTCCGACTGGGAGAAATTCGCGGCCTGGGCGGAGACGGTACCCAAAACGCTACGCAATCCCCTCTACCACTGGACTCATCTGGAACTGAAGCGGCCCTTTGGAATTGCCGACCGCCTGCTGGATTCCAGTACGGCCGCGGAGATCTGGGAGGAATGCAACGCGATGCTCGCGACGCCTGAATTCTCCACACAGGGGATCCTGAAGCAGATGAACGTGGAGGTGGTCTGCACCACGGACGACCCGGTTGATGACCTCCAACACCACAGGCGGCTCCAGGAGGACGAACGCTGTTCGGTCGCCGTCTACCCCGCCTTTCGTGCGGACAAGGCGATGGCCGTGGAAGACACCAGGGCATATCAGGTGTACATGAGGCGCCTGGGGCAGGCCTCATCGGTGGAGATTCGGGATTTCTCCTCCATGCTGGAGGCCCTGCGCGTCCGGCACGACTACTTCCAGGGTCGGGGATGCAGGCTTTCAGATCACGGCCTGGAGACGATCTATGCCGAAGAGTACACAGAGAAGGACGTGTCCAGAGCGTTTGACCGGCTCCTCCGGGGGGAACTGCCCGACCTCCCGGACCGTTTGAAACTCAAGTCCGCTATCCTCTATGAGCTGGCGGTGATGGACTGGGAGAAGGGTTGGACGCAGCAGTTTCATCTGGGAGCAATGCGCAACGCCAACTCCCGGATGATGCGCTCGCTCGGTCCCGATACCGGTTTTGATTCCATCGGGGATTTCGAGATCGGAGGCCCGCTGGCAAAGTTCCTGGACCGGCTGGAGAACCAGGAGAAGCTGACAAAGACGATTCTCTACAACCTGAACCCGCGCGACAACGAGGTGGTTGCCACCATGATCGGCAACTTTCAGGACGGTTCGGTGGCGGGGAAGATCCAGTACGGTTCGGCCTGGTGGTTTCTGGATCAGCTGGACGGGATGACGAAGCAGTTGACCGCGCTTTCGAACATGGGGCTCCTGAGTCAATTTATCGGGATGCTTACCGACTCGCGCAGCTTTCTCTCTTTCCCCAGGCACGAATACTTCCGTCGATTGCTCTGCAACATGCTGGGGGGCGAAATAAAGGCGGGTCTCCTCCCGGAGGATATCCCGCTGGTCGGGGGCATGGTGCGGGACATTTGCTGCTTTAACGCTAGGCGCTACTTCCAGTTTCCCCCTCGTTCCGGAACGGGAGCGCAGCGTTCAGAGGAGAAGTGAGCCTATGGACGGTCTCTTCGATCTGACGGGAAAATCTGCCGTCGTGACAGGCGAGAACACGGGTCTGGGCAGGGGAATGGCCGGCTCTATCGGTGGGATGTTATTCGCTACCTCAGCGGGTCTGCTTCTTGAGTGGACCGGGAGCTACATGACGATGTTCATCGCTGCGGGAGTTGGGTACCTGCTTGCGCTGCTGATTATCCATCTGCTGGTCCCGAAACTGGAGCCTGAGAAACTGTAACGATGTGGACGCTCGACAAAGGAACACGAGTATGAATCTCAAAGAAATGACTGAGGCGTACGACTTCACCGGACAGTCGATCGTCGTTACCGGTGGCGGGGGTGTCCTGGCCCGTGAGATCGTCCGGACTCTCCTGGGCTGCAATGCCAGCGTGGCGGTCATCGCCCGGGACCCCGCCAAGGCGGAACGGGCAATCGGGAAGATCGATCAGGCAAAGGGGCGGCTGACTATCGTCCGTGGAGATGTTCTGGATCGGGAACGTCTCCAGGAGGTGGGAGAGGAGATTCTGCAGGAATTCGGCAAGATCGACGCGCTTGTCAATGCGGCCGGGGGGAACAACCCCCACGCGACAACCTCCGAGACGGCTTCGTTCTTTGATCTCCCGGAGGAGGCGATGCGCTCGGTCTTTGATCTGAACCTGGTGGGCACCATAATCCCATCCCAGGTGTTCGGTAAGGTGATGGCAGGAAGCGGGAGTGGGGTGATCTTGAATATCTCGTCTATGACCGCCTTCAGACCGCTTACCCGCGTTATGGCCTACTCGGCGGCCAAGGCCGCCATAGATAACTTCACTGCATGGCTGGCCGTCCATATGGCGCAGGAGTGCGGGCCCACGCTCCGCGTAAACGCTGTGGCACCCGGGTTCTTCCTGACAGAGCAGAACAGGTTCCTGCTGACCGAGAAGGAGACGGGAGAGCTGACGGAGCGGGGAAGGAAGATCATAGATCATACGCCCATGGGACGTTTCGGGGAGCCGGCGGAGCTTCTGGGGGCCGTTCTCTGGCTCCTGTCCCCTCTCTCGTCCTTTGTGACGGGGGTGGTGCTGCCGGTGGATGGGGGTTTTGGCGCATACAGCGGAGTCTGAAAGTCAACCGGGAGAATGGAATGAAAAAGGGATATCCAAGAATAGAGACACAATGGAGAGCTATGGAGAAAGCTGATATCGGACTTGTGGGACTGGCGGTCATGGGGGAGAACCTGGTGCTCAACATGGAGAGCAAGGGGTTCACTGTGAGCGTCTATAACAGAACCGTGAAAAAGGTCGATGCGTTCCTCTCCGGTCGGGGCAAGGGGAAGAACATCATCGGAACGCATACCATTGAGGAGCTGGTGGCGTCTCTCTCGAGGCCGAGGCGGGTAATGATGATGGTCAAGGCGGGAAAGCCGGTGGATGAGTTCATCGACCTCCTCCTGCCGCATATGGAGAAGGGGGATATCATCATTGACGGTGGGAACAGCCACTTCCCCGACACTATTCGGAGGACGAGGTACGTGGAGGGGAAGGGGCTTCTCTACATCGGGACAGGTGTCTCCGGTGGAGAGGAGGGGGCTCTTCTCGGTCCCTCTATCATGCCCGGAGGATCACCCGCCGCGTGGGAGCACGTGAAGCCGATCTTCCAGTCCATTGCCGCAAAGGTGGACAACGATGTCCCCTGCTGCGACTGGGTTGGGAGCGATGGTGCGGGGCATTTCGTGAAGATGGTGCACAACGGGATCGAATACGGTGACATGCAGCTCATCACCGAGTCGTACCAGATGATGCGCGAACTGCTGGGGATGAGCCCTGATGAGATGCACGAGGTTTTCAAGCAATGGAACACGGGTGAGCTGGACAGCTATCTTATCGAAATCACGCGGGACATTCTGGCGTTCAAGGATGAAGACGGTGAGCCGATTGTGGACAAGATCCTGGACACCGCAGGTCAGAAGGGGACCGGCAAGTGGACGGCCGTTGCGGCGCTGGACCTCGGGACTCCGTTGACGCTGATCGGAGAGGCGGTCTTCGGCCGGGTCCTCTCATCTATGAAGGAAGAGCGTGTAAAGGCCTCCGGTATTCTCCATGGCCCGAAAATCGAATTCAAGGGAGAGCGGAGAGCGTTCCTCGAGGATCTGGAAAAAGCCCTTTACGCCTCCAAGCTGGTTTCCTACACGCAGGGATACATGCTCATGCGGGCTGCCGCCGAGGAGTACGGGTGGAACCTGAACCACGGCGGGATCGCTCTCCTCTGGCGCGGCGGCTGCATCATCCGGTCCGTCTTCCTGGAAAAGATCAGGGAGGCCTTTGACAGTGATCCCGATCTCTCCA
>JBATTW010000505.1:0-13639 GCA_049670805.1 Bacteroidota bacterium | reverse complement strand
CCTGATGACCCAGGCGGGGCTTCACATCCCGGTCGGAGAAGAGACACAGATACGGATCTTTGAAGGCGTTTTTGTGGACATCGGCGACGAGCAATCGATCGAAAGCGATCTGAGTACATTCAGCTCTCATCTCTCCCACCTGAAGGAAATCGCCCGGGACGCCGGTAAAGAGAGCCTTGTCTTGATCGACGAGATCGGGGCCGGAACGGATCCCGCCGAGGGGGGCGCACTTGCCGCGACGCTCCTCGAGCACCTGACCACGCAGGGAGCTCTCACCGTTGCAACGACACACCAGGGTGCCCTGAAAGTATTCGCGCATGAAGCATCATCCGTCGAGAACGGCGCAATGGAGTTCGACCAGTCCACGCTGACCCCGACGTACAGATTCAAGGCCGGCGTACCCGGGAGCAGCTATGCCCTCGAGATGGCAGGGCGTATCGGTTTCGATCAGAGCCTCATGGCACGCGCGCGCGAGCTGATGGGAAAGAGAGAAACCCAGCTCGAAATGCTGCTCACCCAGCTCGAAGCGACAGCACAACGTTACAGAAGCGACATGGAGGATCTGCAATTGGAGAAGGCACAGCTGGACGTTATGGTGCGGGACTACGAAGACCGCAAAGCGTCCCTCTCCAGTGAACTGCGCACGCTGAAGAGACAGGCGCTGGATGAAGCTCAGAGGATAGTGGATGAGGCAAACGGCGTTATCGAACGAAGCGTCAAAGAAATCAGGGAATCGGCAGCCGACCGCGAGACGGTGAAATCTCTTCGGCGCGATGTAGAAACACTCAAGGAGCGAATTGTATCAGACCGGGAGGCGGTCAAGATCGAATCTGCCATAGCGGAAAACGACAACCCGTTGTCGGTCGGCAGCACTGTTCGACTCCGGAACGGGACCGATAGCGGCGAAGTCCTCGATCTCTCCGCTGATGGCAGGTTCGCAGAAGTTGTATTCGGCACGATCAGAATGCGAGTCCCCGCTAGCGATCTGCGGGTGACAAAGAGACCGCCGACACCAGCCAGGCATGGATCTCTCTTTGCCGCGCCGGACCGTATGGCAAGCGTACAGCGTGACCTGGACCTTCGCGGAATGACTGGCGACGAAGCGTTGCCGTTGATCGACAAATTTATCGATGACGCGAGTCTTGCCGGGCTTCATCGGATCGATATCATTCACGGCAAGGGAACGGGTGCGCTCCGGAAGAAAGTAACCTCCTTTCTCGAGAAACACCCGAGAGTAAAGACGTTCAGAATTGCTGATTGGAACGAGGGTGGAACAGGTGCCACCGTCGTGGAACTGGAGGACGTCCAATGAGGTCTCGGCAGATCCGTAAGGTTCTCATAGCAAACCGCGGTGAGATTGCTCTGCGGATCATGCGGACATGCAGGGAACTGGGGATTGAGACCGTTGCCGTGTTCTCCGACGCCGATACTCTTTCACCGCACGTCCTTCACGCAGATAAGGCGTTCAATATCGGACCGGCCCCATCTGCCCGGAGTTACTTGAATGCAGAGAAGATACTCGATGTGGCACGCCACGCAGGCGCCGATGCCATCCATCCGGGTTACGGCTTCCTGGCGGAAAACCCGGGGTTCGCCCGAATGGTTACGGAGGCCGGGATCGTCTTCATAGGCCCCCCGGCCCAGGCAATTGAGGCCATGGGCGACAAAACCGAAGCACGCAGGCTTGTTAACGCATCGGGGGTTCCGATCGTGCCCGGTACCGAAGACCCGCTGACATCGGAGGCCGAAGGCCGGGACTTCTGTGCCGAACACGGGTTCCCTGTGCTTTTAAAAGCGGCCGCGGGTGGAGGCGGAAAGGGAATGCGGATAGTCCGGGAATCAGGAGATCTCGGATCGGCATTACGGAGCGCCCGCTCGGAAGCTGAATCGGCGTTTGGCGATCCACGCGTCTACCTGGAGAAATATCTCGAACATCCCCGACATATCGAGTTCCAGATTCTCGCAGACCACCACGGGGCGGTCGTCCATCTGGGCGAGAGGGAGTGTTCGATCCAGCGACGCCATCAGAAGATCGTTGAGGAATCGCCTTCTGTAGTGATGGACGAAGAACTTCGAGCCACCATGGGCGACACGGCCGTAAAGGCTGCCCGCGCGTGCGGCTATGCCAACGCCGGGACGATTGAATTCCTCGTGGATAGGGAGAGAAACTTCTACTTCCTGGAAATGAACACGCGCCTGCAGGTCGAACACCCGGTCACCGAGGAACGAACCGGCATTGATCTCGTGGAGCAGCAGATAAGGGTTGGATCGGGTGAACACCTCGCTCTCCGGCAGGAACGCATCGAGTCGCGTGGCCATGCCATCGAATGCCGGATTTGTGCGGAGGATCCTGACAATGGTTTCCTCCCATCCACAGGAAAGGTTCTCCACCTCCGCCCGGCCCAGGGGCCAGGCGTGAGAGAGGACCGGGGAATCGACGAGGGGGGTGAGATATCGGTCTACTACGATTCCATGGTGTCAAAGCTGATCGTCTGGGCTCCAACGCGTGACGCTGCAATCGAAAAGATGAAACGTGCCCTGAGGGAATACACGATCCTTGGTGTGAAGTCCAACATCCCTCTTCTCCTCTACGTCATGGAGCACCCAAAATTCAGGGAGGGGGATTTTTCCACCCACTTCCTGGATCAACATTTTCGCCCTGGTTCTCTCGGCTCAGTGAGTCCGGGGGGGATGGTCGCGGCGGCGGCGGTTTGTGCAATGCTGAGAAGCCGCGAGGCCGAACGACCGGTTTCCGCAACGGATCTTCCGAGCCATGAGGAGAGGTACCCGGGTAGTTGGAAAATGCAACGCATCGATCTGATGAGAACACGCGATGGCTGACTACATTGTGACTGTCGAGGGGAAGGAGCTCCTTGTCAGCGTCAGAGAGGACGAGATCGTGCAGGTACGGGAGACAGACGGTCCCGTGCGGGTGCGCGCCATTGGCAGCCACCAGTTTTCAGTTATGATCGGAGATTCCACATACTACGTGGCGGCGGCTCGCCAGGACGGGGAGTACCACGTCATGCTGGACGGGAAACACCTCAGCCCTTCCGTGGAGTCAGAACGAGACAGGTTGCTTCGTGCCTATGCCCGGAAGGGAGGAGGCGCGCATCACAGAACCGAGATCCATGCTCCAATGCCAGCCCTCGTGGTCAATGTGGAAGTTGCCGTGGGAGATGAGGTCAAACCCGGTCAGGGCCTGGTCATTTTGGAGGCCATGAAGATGGAGAACGAAATCAAAGCCCATCAGTCGGGGACGGTGAAGGAGGTATATGTGGAAAGGGGGAAGACCGTCGAGAAAGGAGCGCTCCTTATCTTGCTTGAATAAGCAACTCGTAAAACATTTTCAAATGGATAGTTAGGCCAATACAGACCAAGAGATAAACCTGTAGGCGAACATGCAAGAAAAGGACTCTCCTCAGAAGGAACCAGAGGTGACGCTGGAACTTGCGCTCCAGCACGGACTGACGGAGCAGGAGTATGAATGGATCGTTGAATACGTGGGCCGTGTTCCGACCTACACCGAATTGGGTATCTACAGCGTGATGTGGAGTGAACATTGCAGTTACAAGAACTCTATCGCTCTGCTGAAGACGCTCCCGCGGAGCGGTGGCAAACTGCTTGTGAGTGCAGGTGAGGAGAATGCCGGGCTTGTGGACATCGGGGATGGACTTGCCGTTGCCTTCAAGATCGAAAGTCACAATCACCCTTCGGCTGTAGAGCCATACCAGGGCGCCGCAACAGGGGTCGGCGGGATTATGCGTGACATCTTTACCATGGGAGCACGCCCGATTGCCGGACTGAATTCACTTCGCTTCGGGGACCTGGAGAGCGCCAGAACGAAGCTTCTTCTGAAAGGCGTGGTCCGGGGTATTGGCGACTACGGAAACAGTTTCGGTGTCCCGACGGTCGCTGGAGAGGTCTACTTCGATCCCTGCTACCAGGAGAACCCGCTTGTAAATGCTATGTCGGTGGGAATTGTCAAACATGGTGAGTGGGCAAGTGCAATCGCCAAGGGTGAAGGAAACCCTGTTCTTATCGTAGGATCTTCCACGGGTCGAGATGGGATCCACGGGGCCACATTTGCATCTGAAGAGATTTCTGAAGAGTCAGAAGCTAAACGCCCCTCAGTACAGGTAGGTGACCCATTTACTGAAAAGTTGCTTCTGGAGGCTTCTCTGGAGGCAATCAGGACCGGTTTTCTCGTCGGGATCCAGGATATGGGTGCCGCAGGGATAACCTGCTCGACATCTGAGATGAGCGCACACGGGAATAGCGGGATGAGTATCAACCTGGACCGCGTTCCCGCGCGGGAGTCCGGCATGAGCGCCTACGAGCTGATGCTCTCCGAGTCACAGGAGAGGATGCTCCTCGTCGTGGAGAGGGGACGTGAAGCTGAAGTCCAGTCAATTTTCGAGAAGTGGGATCTGCACGCCGAAATCATAGGGAGGGTAGAAAAGGGGAACAGGTTGGTGGTAACATACAGGGATGAGGTCGTTGCTGATGTGCCGGCTCATTCACTTGTTCTGGGTGGAGGTGCTCCCGTCTACACTCGAGAGAGCAGAGAGCCGGGATATCTCAAAGAAACCAGGTCGTTCGAACCCGCCGGGGTACCCGACCCGGGAGATCTGAATGCGGTACTGCTGCGGCTTCTCAGTTCCCCAAACATCACAAGTAAGCGATGGGTTTATGAGCAGTATGACAGCATGGTGCGAACAAATAACATGGTACTCGCTGAAGGTGATGCAGCTTTATCCTATGTAAAAGGAACAGATAAGGCTCTAGCGTTGACAACTGACTGTAACGGACGGTATGTCTACCTGAACCCAAAGCGTGGTGCAATGATAGCAGTCGCAGAGGCTGCCAGGAACATCGTCTGTTCGGGAGGGCGCCCGCTCGCGATAACGAATTGTCTCAATTTCGGAAACCCCTACAAGCCGGAGATCTACTGGCAGTTCAAAGAAGCCGTAGCCGGTATGGGGGAAGCCTGCCGAGCGTTTGACACGCCAGTAACAGGAGGAAACGTAAGCTTCTACAACGAGAGTCCCGTAGCGGGCGTCTATCCAACACCTGTCATCGGAATGGTTGGCCTCGTGGAGAAGCTGGAGCACGCAACAACCGGTAGGTTCAAAGACGAAGGTGACATAATCCTGCTGCTCGGCGTGACCCGGGGACACCTGGGCGGTTCGGAATACCTTTCTCTAATCCACAGCACCATTGCAGGCGACGCCCCGCAGATTGACCTGAGAGCGGAAAAAAACCTGCAGGAAGCCTGTCTGGAGGGAATCAGAAACGGAATTGTTCAATCTGCCCACGATTGCTCCGAGGGTGGTCTCGCAGTGGCTCTGGCTGAATCCTGTGTGGTTGGCGCCGAGAAATCAGTGGGGGCCACCATACGCATAGCCTCAGGCAGTCTGAGGCCTGATTTCCTGATGTTTGGAGAGGATCAGGGGAGGATAATGGTATCTGTGAAGCCGGAGCAGCAATCAGAGTTTGAGAGAATCTGCCGAACCCACCAGGTACCGGTTGAAGCAATAGGGACCGTCGGTGGCGATCGATTGATTATCAATGATTGGATCGATCTTGCCTGTGTGGAAGTAGGGGAGGCATTTCACAATTCCCTTGGAAATCAAATGGAACTCGAATTGTAACTTGACATAATATACATTATTTGAATAAGCCTTATTTCGATACCGAACCGCATACTCTACTCTCTGGCAGCCTCCCTCAATAAGACCTCCAGGTTTCATCAGCTATTGATTGAGCTTCCCGAACACGGTAAGACTGCCTGGTAGGATCCCCAACTGCACATTGCGGACGCCACGTCCCACGATCTCGCCGTCGGCGTGGACATAGAAAGGAGTTTTGCACGAGATATTTATCTCTTTCGCCCGATAGAAGTTAACCTCCTTTGCCGGACCATGTTTCCCTCGCATAACGCTCGGCATAAGCCGGAGTATCCGCGGCACGCTCGCACGCTCGATTACACAGAGATCCAGCAACCCGTCGTCAACCCTGGCATCCGGCGTAAGGTAAAACCCGCCACCCGCACAGATCCCGTTCCCAATCGCCATCAAGAGATTGCGCGACCGGCGGGACTCGCCGTCAAAGGTGACATCGTAGAATGGCGAGTCGTACTTTCCAAGTGTCTGTAGTGCGGCAAGCAGATAGAGCGCTGTGCCCGACAGAAACCGGATCTCCCGCGTTCTGACCGCAACAGCGGCATCAAACCCGACGCCTACGCCATTAACAAAGTACCTTGACTTTAGCTCCCCGGACTCCGGGAGCACTTCATCACTCCCGGAGCACCGAACGGTTCCTACATCCATCACCAATTTCTCCCCTCTGAGGAGAACCTGGAAAGCCGCTTCCGTCTCAACGGGAACGCCAATGGACTTGATCATGTCGTTGCCGGACCCGGCAGGTATGACTCCCATAGTCTTTTCGGATCCTACAAGAGCATTCGCAATCTCATTGACCGTTCCATCCCCACCAACGGCCACCACACACTGACCGCTTGCAATCGCTGCAAGCCGAGTGCCATCACCTTCAGATTCGGTTCGCACGACATCATGCTGAATTCCCGATCCTGCAATCAGGGGCTGCAGGCGCCACCAGGTCCGCTCCGCTGATCCTTTTCCCGCTTCCGGGTTCAAGATGAATGTGTAGTTGCTCACATCGACGCCTGGGCTATTAATGGGCTGTGGAGATTTCATGCGAGCTGAGATCGTATAAGCACTCTCCATCAAAGAGAATACGCACACCTCCCTCAAGCCAGATTTCGTGGGTCTTGTCCAGCTCTACGACAAGCGCATCACCACTCCTGACCCCAACGGTCACAGGGGGCTGGACCCCCCGATGGAGGTGCGATACAAAGGCGGCGGCGACAGAACCGGTGCCGCACGCCAGTGTCTCGGCCTCCACACCTCGTTCGTACGTACGGACAGCAATTTCTTTCTGCCCCAGAACTTTGACGAAATCCACATTCGTCCCCTGCGGCTGAAACGCTTCGTGATGACGCAGCAAGCGTCCCAGCATCTCCACATCAACCGCGTTGAGGTCATTGCAGAAAATCACGAAGTGCGGGGAGCCGGTGTCCACGAAAAACCCGTCGATACTCACGCCGGCAACCTGGATGGAGGATTCTGCCCGGAGATCAGCTGGGGTCTTCATTCGAAGCCGAACGCCGGTCCTGGTTACATCTGCATGATACAGATGATCCAGAGCTTCAAAGGTCATGCTCCCACCTGCCACACCCCGGGTGTGCGCATACATAGCCAGGGATCGTCCACCGTTCCCACACATGCCTCCGTGGCTCCCGTCAGCGTTGTAGTACTCCATCAGAAAGTCAGCCCGACCACTTTTCTTCAGGATCAGCAGTCCGTCAGCTCCGATCCCAAAATGACGGTCACAGAGCGCCACAGCCAGCTTTCCGGGATCAAATTTGATCCCTCCCATCCGGTCATCGATAATGATGAAATCGTTGCCCAGACCTGTGGCCTTGGTGAACCCAATCTGCTGTTTCATTCATCCACCGGGAATTACGCTTATGTAGTAACTTTCATCAAAAGTTACAAGCAAAGAAAAACGCCCATGCCAAAAGGCACGGGCGTCAGGTGTGGAGATGGCGGGAATCGAACCCGCGTCCGAAGAGAAGACCACCAAGGCCACTACATGCATAGTCTGTCTTTCGAAGCTCGCTTCCCCGCATCCGACAGACAGGACGTTGGAGAAGCTATCCCGCGTAATCCCGTTTTACCGGGATTCATCGAGCACCCGCAGGTGATATGCCCGACTATCCAGCCAGTAGCGACGCCTCTTTGGAACCCGGCAGGAGGGATTCCGCGAGACGGGCAGCCTAAGCTAGTTAAGCTGCCAGTGCGTAGTTGTAGTTGGCACTTGTATGTTCCCCGCTTTATTAACGTGCAACTCGGGGAGCACGGCATGCAACCTTGACCATCCTCTTCCCCGTCGAATCCATTGCATCCCCTCGGTACAATGTACACAACAAATCGGCAGAAAGCAACGGTCGGCTAGCGGCGTCGTGAAGGACGCAAAGATGCCTTGTATTCATGTGTCAGAAATTGCTTGAGGTAGTTGAAGGCATCTTCTGGAGTATCCAGGAACTTAAACAGTTTTAGATCTTCCGAAGAAATAACTCCATGATTCACCATCTCATCGAAATTGATGATCCTGTTCCAGTACTCAGACCCGTATACGACGACCGCAACCTTCTTCTTGATCTTGTCCGTCTGGAGTAAGGTAAGGAGCTCCATGAGCTCGTCCATCGTCCCGAACCCACCCGGGAAAACCACAAGTGCCTTGGCCGGGTAGACAAACCAGAATTTTCGCATGAAGAAGTAGTGGAATTCGAAGTTGAGCCCCTCGCTTATGTAGGGGTTCGCAAACTGTTCAAACGGAAGACTGATGTTCAGACCAATCGATTTTCCACGTGCCAGACACGCACCTTTGTTGGCCGCCTCCATGATCCCCGGGCCACCCCCGGAGCAGACAACGAACCCGTTCGGATTGGCAAGCCTTTTGGACCACTGTGTCAGGAGCCGCGCCAGCTCCACTGTGTCCTCGTAGTACCTGGACATCTCGAGGCGGTTTTCAGCTTCCCTAAGAGCATCCTGCATCTTGCGTGATACCCTCCGTGCCTTCGCGGCCCGTGATCGGAGCATGCGTAGCTCCTTCTTCGTCTCGGCTCTCGGCCTCAGCCTGGCCGAACCAAAAAAGACAATCGTGTCCCGGATCTTTGCCCCACGAAACCTCCTCTGCGGCTCCAGGAATTCGGAGAGCATCCTGATAACACGGGCATCGGGGCTGTTGAGAAAATCCAGGTTCTTGTACGCCTTTGGTGGCTTTGCGATCTTCTTTCTCATAGAACTCGTGTTACCCTTTCTTTACCAACGAGTAATAGCGTCCTGCCTCATCATGAATCTTGATGTTCGATGTAATCACTCCTCCTTGCACAAGCTGACCAAGCGTCCGAAAGATCTCCTGTTTGTTCCATCGAAATAGTCTCTGGACAGTAGTGACGGACCCGACCAGTTGGTTCCTGAAGTATCGTTCCAGAATCTTCAGACGTGCTGCCTCCGGCGTGATGCGCCTCGCTTTCCGTATCTGGGCAGAAAAACTGCTGTTCAAGGGAGCCCAGACAAACGTGAATGGATCATGTTCTTCCCGGATCTTCGCAATATACATCTTCTCCTGAAGCTCACTGATAGCTTTGTCGAACTCGGTCCTTTCACCCCTGCCAGTCATGCCGGTTGCCAGTTTGAGCCCCTTTGTCGCCTGTGGGGAGACATCCATCAGGGCATCCATGATCTCTTTTGCCAGGAACGAGAGCTTCCCCCGAGAATGATCACGCCTGTACTCATCGTTCATCCCGGTTCGTCCCGAAAGCACATGGAAAAAAGGTAAGAATTCCAGAGAGACCATTGTCGGCCGCCGCTTGAGAAGCTTCCCGTAGTAGATCTTCCGCTCGGCGGGAAGGACCTCCTTCATCTCCCACACAAAGGATATGTAGGGGTCATGATGGGTGTGCACCGGCATTACGGGGTTGCGCATCCCACAGGCCGCGTGCCACATGCATGGAAGCTCGGAGTTTTCCGACTTGAACGCAAAGCAGAATCCGACATCATTCACGAATTTCAGGGCCTGAGCTTTGCTCCCCACGGCAAGGGTCGGTTTTCTCCGGTGCACGCGGTCCCGCCAGCGCTCAATATACTCCCATGTAAAGTCTTTCTTCATCCTGACGCAAACTCCATTGGAATCGACGAAACAACGCACGAGACATCCTGATTCAGCCCAACCATCGAGAGCACATCTCCCTCGATGATGGCGTCCTGCTGAAGAACGGCCAGACCCAGGTGCTCCCCAAGAAAAGGAGACCCGGACAGACTCGTACAGACGCCCACCTGTACAGCGTTCTTCTGAAGAGAAACAGGCAGTTCCAGACCGGCCGGTCTTTCCGAACATCGGACGCCAAAGAGCGTCTTGCGCACCTTCTGATACGTGTCAAGCCGGGCAATGACCTCCTGTCCGACATAACAACCCTTCGTGTAGCTTACAAGGTCAATCAGCGCAACATCGTACGGGTTATGCCTTCCCGAGATCTCAGTTCCAGCCCCAGGTATACCCCGGGCTATCCGGTATAGATCCCATGCCTCCTTACCCAGACTCAATGCACCCAGTTTCGCCACCCTCTCCCCCACCTCCTTCACGGATCCACCCCCCTCTCTCCCATCCGTCAGGAGAACTACCTGGTCACCTCTTTTGGAGCTCGACGCAATGGCCACAATGAGACCCAGGCCTCCTTTGATTTCAACCACTGATTCCGGAGAAACCTCTGCTTCAAACAAAGCAGAAGTCGTAGATATTGCTCGAGGACCAATAAGCTTAATTATTGTGAATTCAGCAGTTAGAGTCTTGATCGCAACATCTTCAGTAATGATGAATTTCTCTACCCAGTCCATCAGTTTTTTCTCAAATCCGGACGAACAGATGAGTACAATCCGGTCCTCGAGAACCCCCACTGTGGCCACATCAACAAGCCTCCCCTTTGCATCTGTGAATATCGTCTCCCGGGACATCCCGGGCGATAGATCTTCGAGGCGGTTTGTTGAGATGCGATGGAGTAGGTCCAGACCGTCCCGCCCGGTAACCGACAAAAGTCCGGGAGCATGATCGGCCGAAAACGCAACCCCACCGGTCGCCGCATCCAGCTGGGCCTCAAGTGTCAGTCCTGCCTCCATCCCGTTCACTTCTCAACACTCTCCCGATAAGTAACAAAAATGCCCAGGGAGTGCCCCAGGCATTACTCAATCAATATAGCAATGTAACCGGGAAGAAGCAAACTACCCGGTATGTCTCAGGAGTGTGACGTTCCCGTCTACATCGGTAAGAACCACGCGATGAGAATCCAGGGGACAAAGGGTATTCACCAACCCTACCGCTGCCCTGTGTTTCCATCTGAGTTTTCCCGAACCAGCTTCGATCCCGAGCAGGAGCCCGTTCTTTGTCCCGTAGAAAAGGAGACCCCCGGATTCTACAAGCATGGAGGAGTTGATGTCGTAGCCGAAACCAGCATCCAGCACCCAGACCGGATCACACTCGTCCGCCCCCGCATCTATCGCCACAATTGAATCCCTCATCGTCCGGACATAGATCCTCTCGCCATCTTCCGAGATTCCTATCGATTCCCGAACCTGATACCGGCCCGTACGCCACACCTCCCGGCCGTTCGTGACATCCAGGGCCGTCATCATCCGATCCGGTGCCACAACAAAGATCTTCCCTTCTGAACCCACCGGCCAGAATGCAGCGGGCGAAAAAAGGAAACCCGGCCTGCCACCACTCCACTTCCACAGAAGATCACCTCGCTCGCTATCAAGGGCATAGAGCGAACCGTCCCATGCCCCAAAGATCACTCTCCCCTCGTACACAAGGGGTCGCGACTCTACGTAGCCATTTACGCCGCTGAATTCCCACAAGAGCTCACCAGAGTGGAGGTCCAGCGCGCGAAACACGCCGTCGCTCCCGCCAACGAACACCAGACCGGCATCGATCCGGGGAGATCCGCACACAGGTCCACCTGTTTTGAACTCCCACATGACCTCACCCGACACAGCATCAAAACAGTAGACCACGGAGTCGGTCGACCCCAGAACCACGAGACCTGAGCCGGCATCCGGATTGGAGTAGATCGGCCCGCCGGTATTCGATCTCCACCTGAGGGACCCGTCCAGTGTCAGGCCGCAAACGGAACCGGAAGCATCACACACCACAATTACGCTCTCTGCCACCACGGGCGCTGCGGCAATGGTGAAGCCCGTGGAAAACCGCCAGAGGGGTCCCACCGCATATCGAGAATTTACGGAGAAATCCGGTCGGGAGTACTTCTGAGTGTGACCCCCGATTCCATCCGCCCGAATGGCAATCCCGTGGTGGATCGGCAGTGTTTGACGCCCCGTCCTCCGTTCCGCGAACAACATTGAATCGTTCCGGATCTCCACAAGCGTGTAGCCACCAACAGAATCACCACCACGTAGGGACGACCTACCCATGACCCCGGGAATCCCCTCGAAATCCAGAACACGACCCTCATGGCCGTGCCCGACGAGGACCGCCTGAATCCTGTGTGGTTTGAGACGATCCAGGGCTTCGTACCAGTTTGCGATTCCCGGATCCAGCGGGTAGTGTGTCACAAACACGATCGGGCCGTCCGACTCCGGCATGGATATGAGAACAGAGTCTAGCCATCGAAGATCTTCCGGCGCCCAGTGCCCGTCACCCATCCTCATCCGCGGGCCTTGATGGAGCCCGATGAAACTGAACCCTCCTCTCTCCAGTACAAATCGATCGTTTCCCCAGAGTTTCGCGAATAGAGTGGTCCCAGATTCCGACCAACGCGTATCGTGGTTCCCGGGGATGATGTAGTATGGTATGATGAGGCTGTCCAGGATCTCCTTGGCTCTGAGAAGCTGTGCATTTGAACCATACTCCGTGACATCTCCGGAGACAATCACGAAATCCATACCCTCCAGCCGGTTGATATCCCGGACTGCGGCCATGAGATCTTCCTGCCCTGTTCCCCCGCCAATGTGCGTGTCACTCAGCCATGCAAAGCGCAGGAGAGCCTCGCGCCGTTCGCCCTGGCATGCAGAGAGAGAGAGCGCAAGGAGAACCAGGAGCCCGGTCTTGCAGAGCGAGGACGAGCCCCCATGAGCGAGCCGGCAGTTCAACGAAGCACCATCAGTAGAGTTTCTGGATTTCGGCACCGCGGAAGTAGTGTTTGGCAATGGAGTCTGCGGCGAAACCCTTCACCGCCATGACAGCCGCACCGATCTGACAGAGACCAACACCATGGCCCCAGCCTGCCCCCCGGAGGAGAAACCTCTTCGGATTCCCATCAACCCCGGTCTCAGTTTTCACGACAAAGGCGGAGCTGTAGAGATGTGTTGGAGAAAGCCAGCGCCGAATTTCCAGATCTTTGCCGACAACAACGCTCGCCTGTGTCCCCACAATTCTCAGTTTCACCATACGACCGGAAGGACCGCGTTCGAGCGGAATCAACTCCTTCAAAATCCCGAAATCGATACCGGATCTCTCCTTGAGGATCTTCTCGAGCTCCTGCCGTTCGTAACTGACTTCCCAGCGATAGAAATCGGTGGTCTCCTGATCAAAAGACGGCAGAACCTGACGCAGTATCGCCGGATCGCTGGTATTGCAGTAGGCGTCTGGTGAAGAGAGTATCAATCTTCGGGCGTCTTCTTCGGTGGCAATGGGAGGATGTTGTGCAGGGGCGTCGGAGACGCACCTGAGATAGGGAATCCGCACGTCTTCCCACGCGTTCTGAAACTCCTCGGTCAGGCCTCCGCAGGCTTTGTAGTAGCGCGCGTCACAGACCTCACCATCGTGCACCAGGAAGAGGCCGCGGGTTGAGTCGATCGCCTCCGCGACTCCTTCGGAGATGATTTTGGTTATTCCCTGATAGCGCTGACAATGGTCATCCGCACAGACGTCATAGATATCGTGATCTTCTCGTGAATACCACCGGATGATTTCCCCGGGTCGATTCACACCTGTGTCAGGAAGTAACGTTCCCCGGGCGGCGGCATCTTCTCTCTCC
>JBATTW010000504.1:0-7768 GCA_049670805.1 Bacteroidota bacterium | reverse complement strand
GCCCTGCGCTGGATCGGGGAGGCGTGTGCTGAGAGCGGGATGGCATGCTGGATCGTGCCCGACCCACGGCTGGTTTCCCGCCTCCTCATCGGGGAGGCGGGCGGGCTGGAGGTGCTGATGTTCGGCGATGCTGCACGAGCCGGCGTCATCCCCCAGACGGTTACTCTCAGGGAGGGGCGCTTCTCTCTACGCTGCATGCTCCCACCGCGCCATGTGCACATGCTTACCGAAGTCGCGGTGGAATTCACACCTCGACGACTCGCTCGCGTCTATGCTGTGCGAACCCCTGAGAACCCCCTTGGCCCGGATGATATCGTGGACCTCACATCCTCCAGCCACCTCTTCTACAACGCGCGAGATCGGTATGTCGAAGCGTTCGGGAGCGTCTCACACCTCGGAGAGGGCGAATGGTCTGTTCTGGTTTTTTTCCAAGCGCGGACCAACCACGTGGATTTCTCGTCGCGTCCACAAATGGAACAGTACCTGAAGCTCCTCGAGGCACTGTCCGGGGTGAACGCCGACGCGATTCTCTGGGACGAGCCAGGATTCACCTGTACCTACGGAACATTGCCGTTCAGTCCCTCCCACCGCCGGGAATACGCGCGGGCGACCGGGAGGGTGCTTGAGAGGGATCTCTGGAAACTGGCCCTCGAAGCCGAAGACGGTAGCCATGTGCAGGTGCGCACGACCTACTACAGCGTCATACGAGAGTCCATTGTTCGTGCGCAGACCAGGACGTTCCAGCGTGCCCGATCGATCTGGGGTCGCCGGATAGCGTTGGGGATGCACGACACCTGGCACTTTGAATCGGCGGACATGTGCGACATGAACCACGGTTCTCTGGATCTCTGGAGAGGGCTGGCCTCAAAGAGCGGGGGGTTTGTTGATCTGGGAGGCATAGATGCGCTGCGCGACGCATCCTCTCCCTGGTATGCACACCTTGCAGCAATGAGTGTGATTGCCGCATCTCTCGGTAAGTTCAGCCGGGATGGAGTTGCCTACAATAATCTCTGGACGGTGGGAGACGACGGAGGTGAAGGGTGGCAGCGCCAGGTTATGGACCACTGTGTCTCGATCATGGGCCTCTTTGGTACCCGGTGGCTTGCCCATGCCTATGGCCCTGTGGGGACCATCGGGGAGGAGAAATCGTTCCTTGGTTCACCACCTCTCCCCGGATATCCGGCTCACTCGACATGGGGAGGTTTTTCGGGATGGAACCGTAGACTGAACGATCACTGCGATGCCGTCCACCATCGATTGCCCTGGTCAAACCTGCTTGTTGTGTTCCCGGTGGAGTCAATGTACGCTCTGGCAGATGCGCGTGCGGATCATGCATCGCGGTCCATCTTCCAGTTGATCCTCGAGTTGCTGGATGCACACTACCATGTTGATCTGCTCTCGCCGGAACTCTGTGCAGGGGGGAGCTGGGGAAAGCGGGGCTTTCGTCTGGGGAACCGTCAGTATGACGCGATGGTCTATCCCCACGCACGGGTTCTCCCGACGAACCACACTCCCCTTCTCCGCAGAGCAGCCGGGCGGCTGCTGTTTGCGTTTGATCGGCCGGTCATGACGGCGGGGGGTGATCCGGTACGCCTGCCGGAGTATCGTTTCGCGCCGGGGATAGACGATCTTCTGGCGGTGTTGAGCTCGATGGAGGATCTCCGGCCCGTCGCGGCACCTGACCATTCCTGGACAACATGCACAGAGACCGACGACGGGACTGTTGTCTCCGTTGCCCCGGCACGGTGTGGTCAACAATACGGTGGCCGGCTCCTCTATCGAGGGCTTCCCTTCGAGCTGGCGCCGGGCTCGACGCTGAGGAGGGTGCTCTTTCCCCGGCGGGGTGCGCCACGGGCACTTTCACAATGAGTATTCAGATACGGACTGAGATCGAATGACTGAACCAGCCCCGTTTAATACACCTGGCGGGTTTCACAAGGGATCCGGAGAGGCGCGCTCGAGAGACGGACTTCGCGGCGCGATGGGGCGCCCCATTCGGATCGCATTCCTGGGTGCCGGGAGCTCGTTCACGCCACGACTGGTGAATGACCTGCTGGCGATTGCCGGAAGCAAGGGTGGCACATTTGCGCTTGTGGACATTGATGCCGACCGGCTTGCAACCATGCGCGAGGTGGTTGAGAAGATGATCCGGCTTCAAGGGGACGAGCTGTGGACCGTAGAGGCATCCACGGATCGGCGCGCGGTGCTGACGCAGACCGACTATCTGGTGAACTGTATCGAAGTAAGCGGAGTGCACTGTATTCGCCTGGACAATGACATTCCGGCGCGCTACGGGGTTGACCAGTGTATCGGAGATACTGTTGGTCCGGGCGGGCTCTTCAAAGGCCTGCGCACCATCCCGGCGTGGCTGGAGATCCTGCGCGATGCGGAGGAACTCTGTCCGGATGCCCTCGTGCTGAACTACACAAATCCGATGGGAATGATGTGTGTTGCGGCCCACCGTACCAGCCGGATGCGTGTTGTGGGCCTTTGCCATTCGGTCCAACAGACCAGCGACCTCCTCGCAGAGCGGGCGGGGGTCCCGTACGAGGAGATGGAGTGGGAGTGCGCGGGGATCAACCACGTTGCATGGTTCACACGACTCCTTCATAAGGGGACGGATCTCTACCCCCGACTCATCGAGAAAGCACTCCGGGATCTGCAGGGCAATCCTGTTGACCCGGCAGATGACGCGGACCTCGTCCGAAAAGATATCATGGTGCATTTCGGGGCGTTTGTCACGGAATCCAGCGGACATCTGTCGGAGTACTTACCGTACTATAGAAAGCGGAAGGATCTGCTGAAGCAGTACTGCCGTCCGGAGTATGATGGCCAGTCCAGCTTCTATGCCGACGAATGGCCCGGCTGGCGGGCGGCGGCGGATCGTGAACGGCAGGAAATGGTAGACGGGAAGCGTCCTCTTTCGTGGCCACGGTCCTGGGAGTATGCCAGCTGGATCATCGAAGCGATTGAGAAGAACGTTCCATATGCGATTCACGGGAACGTACCGAACTCCCCCGGCCAGGGACCATCCCTGATCGGAAACCTGCCCCCCGAGGGGTGTGTGGAGGTCCGCTGTCTGGTTGACGGAGCCGGAGTCCATCCCATCCGCTACGGGATGCTCCCTGAGTGGATGGCCGCGCCCTGTGATTGGAACATGCGCATGATCAACGCGGCAGCCACTGCTGCGATCGAACGAAGCAAAGAGGGTGCATTTCGTGCTCTCCTGCTGGACCCGCTCACGGCTGCCGTATGCAGTCCCGCGGAGATCCGCTCAATGACGCTGGAGATGTTCGAGGCGGAACAGGAATTCCTGGGAGACTACAGGTAACGCAGCTGCGCATGCACTCTTCTGATCCCCAACCCGACCACACACCGCAGCTCCTCGGAACGATGAGCTTCCGTCGCATCGCCGGGAGCCCCGCACGATACCGGGGGGATCTCCCCGATATTCCAGAGGGAGAAACCCTCGTCCACCTGATCTTTGATGCACGCGAATTCCCAGTCCAGCCCTATTGTCGGTACGCAAAGTTGCGGCCGGGTGCTGAGCTGCGCACCTTCGCAAATCTGGAGTTCTCGTCCGTTTCCCCAGGACGACACGTGGGTCCATGGCCGGGGTGGAGAGACATTCCCACAATGCCGGAGGCCCTCCTCAGGAGGGGATCGGAGTCCAGGGAGGTTCGTTTTCAGTTCTGGGGAGATGAGGAGGGGAGTGGTCACTTGCGGGGGATCTGCCAGCTGCCTCCCGCACCCGACCCGGAAGTCGCTGTGGAAATCCAGGATCCACGTCTCATGCCTATCTCTGCGGAGCTGTATTCGATCTCCTGCCCCCGGGTGGTCCCTCTGCCCACGAAGCTTCAACGCCATCTGATCGATCAGCACCCCCGATTGCTGGTCTCCCCGGCAGACCTTCCCTTGCTGAGACAGAAGAGGAGCGGAAGCGGGGCCGCCGCCTGGCATGCGCTCCAGCGATTGCTCCACTCATGGGATGTGCCACCCTCTTTGATGCCAGGGTCGCGGACACCTTCCGGTCCGGAACTGTTGAGGGGAGAGGACAAGGTCCTTGTTGCGTCGCTCATAAATCTGGTCGACCCAACGCCTGAGAACACTCGGCGTGCGCGGGAAAGCTTTCTGGCATATCTGGTCCAGACACAAGCCCCCGACTATGAGCCCCTCCGGATCGACACCCAGGCAGGGGAAACCCTCTTCATCCTCTGCGTCGGTTTCGACTGGCTCTTCGATCACCTTTCTGCTGAGGAGCGTGAACAGGCCCGGGAGTGGCTGTTTGCGGTGGCTGACCGCTGCTGGTCATATCTGGGTTATGAAAGGAGGGATTATGCGCAGGCCCACTTCCTGGGTTGTGCCCTTGGTGTGCTGGCTTTTGCATTCCTCTTTTGGGAGGAGCATCCACGCTCGGAGGAATGGGCGGAGTACTTCGCCGGGGTTCTGCAGGTCGTCATGGCCATGCTTCCGGCCGATGGGTTCTATCCACACGGAATTAACCTCTGGATATATGAGTACGGGTTCCTCCTGCGCTGGATGGAGATTCTTCGGGTGTGTGCCGGTAGGGATCTCTGGAGCGTATCACCGCACTGGCCGAATGCCTCTCGTTTCCGGATGTCTGTTACCAGCGGTGATGGTCTTCTGGCACTGACCTTTGGTGATCCTCAGTATCGGGTCTCCGGTGATGCGTGGCTCCATTATCTGATCGGCGCGCGTACGGCTTCAGCTGAGGCGTTCGCATTCGGGGAGATGCTGGCCGGGGTTTCCCATGAGGGGGTTGATTTCCGCGCATCACCTCCGCGACGCCGGGTCTATGAGTTCCTCTATAGAAGAGAGGAACCGGGAACGACACCCCGGGAGGAGCCTCCTGTTGCCTCATTCCCCGATGGCGGGCATATTTGTGTCCGGTCGAGGGATTCCCTGATCTGCTTTCGGGCCGGACCACCCCTGGGGTCGCAGCGCTACCGGAGTGGTGAATACGGCGGATACGGCCACGCGGATCCCGCCCAGGGGGCGATTCTCATTCTCCACAAAGGGGAATTGCTCGTTTCTGGTCCGGGTCCGGTATACCGTCGCGAGACAGCCCACCACAGCTGCCCTACCGTGGACGGTCGGGGACAGCTGGGCGACTCCCTGGTCTGGTTGCCTGACTTCTTCCCGCCCTCGGTTCTCACGCCAACGCCAGAGCTGCGGGTCGATGGCTCCCGGGTGGCCATCAGTGCGGACCTGTCACCGGCGTATCTCCCGTCGGTAGGGGCCATTGCAGTTCATCGCTCGCTCTATGTGGATCTGGACCGTTTTGTTGTGGGGTCTGATCGGATCAGGTGTGACCGCAAGCGATCGATCGAGTGGCACCTTGGTTCGCGATTCCCTGTAGTTGCGAGAGAAGGCGCGGATGGGCCGGTCTTTCTTCTGGGTCCCGATGATTCCAGCCGAGTCGAGTTACATGTTTTCCAGCCTGTCCCCGTGAAGTGGCACTGCTCTCAGGCAGAGGTGATCCCCGGCTACACGAATGATGGGGCTCCGCTTCACATACTTACCCTTCCCTCTGAAGACGAAGAACTGGAGATCGTCTGGTGCCTCGTGTTTGAGCGCCGGGTGCGGTCCGATTACATTTTTGTCCCTGGAAATCCATGGAGGATCGAAAGCGGTGACGGGTTGATTATTCGACGCAATGATGGGTGGGTTCACCCGGAAGGGTTTCATGCGGATCAGGCCTGATACACTCACAGACAAAGGGTGCTGGATCTCTGAGGATCGCATCTATGCGTTGGTGACATCCCCGGGGCACGGCGTATCGGAGATTGGCTACCACGGCCGGCAACCGGTCAGCCGGAACTCACGGATGCTCGCCCAGTCGCACGCGGTTCTGGAGTGTTTTCTTCTATCCGAAGGCGGGACCAGAACCCCGATTCCGTTTGACGATCTGGAGTGGTCGCCGGGGCGTGTTGTCTCCCGGTCGGTTGTTCTGGGTCAACAGCTGGAGGTGGTGGTGCAGGCGAACAGCCCGGCGCTTGTTTTGACGTTCTCGCCGATGCCGGTCGGGGAGTTCCGTGTCATGATCCGATATCGAACGGATTCCACCTTTACGGATGTGCAGGGGGAACGGCACTGGATGGATCCTTCCAGGGAGGGGGATACGCTCCGGCTTTCCTGCCGCGATCGAATACTGTTTGACTCATGGATCAGACGGAGCGGACCCTACGGGGGAGACTTCCTGATTCCCGAGGTATGGCGCAGGAAAGTCTTCCGGCGGCAATGTCGATCGGGGGAAGCGACAGTTGATGATGTGCGGCCCGAATACAGGGACGCGGCTCTGTCGCTCTACGATGCATCGATACGGGTCTCTCTTGGAGGGGAAGATTTTGCGCTGACCGGAGAGGAGGGCGCGTACCTCTTCACGACGAGGGGTGGGTCGGGATCAGAGAAGGAGATTGTTTTTACCGTGCGCTTTGCGGATGAGCCTCCCGCGCCAGCCGGGGGAACGGGAATGTCCGGAGAAAAGGGATTGTCCGGTGGGGGAGTGCAGGCCTCCGGGGAGCGGCCTGGATATGTAAAGCTGCAACTCACAGGTTATCCCCGTCTCGAAGAGTTCTTTGGTGTTGTTCCCGAACTGGTGAACTCCTGTGTGATCAAGGATTACGGTGTCCCCCGTGCCACGCCGGGGCGATACTACTGGATCTGGGCCTGGGACTTGCTGGTGACCGCTGTCGAGATGCTTCTGTGGGGAGACGTGACCGGTGCCCGCCGTGCCGTAGAATTCGTCAACGCCCACCGTGATGTCGATGGTCGCATTCCTGCTCGCTGGACCAGGGAACTGGAGCCCCTTGATACCCCGGACGAAGGGGCCGCGATGGAGTTTCTGCTGGCACACCTCGCCTATCAGGTCTATCTGGAGACGGGGGATGTGCAGGATATCCTGACCATCTACCCCGCACTTGTCGGGAGATTTCTCAGGCTCCAGGAACACTCCGGACGGGGGGGGCTGATATGTGGCACGGGCTTTTACCCGGACCTGCCCCGGGAATTCGGCCGGTCCGATCGCAGGGCGGTAGCGATGGAAACCGGCTGCTGGTACGGGCTCTGCCGCATTCTTCAGAACATGGCCGGACTCACCGGGGACGGCCACACGGAATCTCTGGCTGCGGAGGAGGCATCGACTGTTCAGGCCTCGTTTCTCCCCACCTTCCGGGATCCGGCTGTGCAATCGCTGCAGGATGCCGTGGATGTGGAAACAGGAGTTGGTAACAACCGACACCCGCTCTTCTCATACCTGTTTCTTCAGTCACCACTCACGCTCTCCCTCGTGCGCGGGAGAATCCCTGAGATTGCCCGCTTTGTCAGGAGCGAACTCCTTACCGACCACGGAGTCAGGACGGTTCCATTTTCTGAGAGGGGAAACGGTAATGAGGCTGTTCTGGACGCCTGGTATCCGCACTGGGATCTCTATGCGCTCAAACTGCTTCGAAGAGCAGGCGATGAGAAGGGGATCATCCACTGGCTCTCGCTCGCGAACATGGCGCTCGAAAAACTTGGATACTGCCCCGAGTATGTCGGTCTGAAGGGCTTCCGGGACGGCGATCCCGCCGCCTGGCAGAACCACGGGGCACCTTCCAACCTCAACTGTGTCACCGGCTGGTATCGGGGGATCCTGGAGGGTATTTGTGGTCTCGAGATCGACCCCGGGGGACTCACCATTCTTCCGGCCCCTCTGCCGGCAGGCTCGGTTCGTGTGACAGGCCTCTCCTTTCGCGGGGGGGTATGG
>JBATTW010000503.1:0-18545 GCA_049670805.1 Bacteroidota bacterium | reverse complement strand
TGTTGTAACTCTTTAGAAATGTCACCACCTAGAACTCTTTAGAAATGTCAGGGTCTTTGGCATTTGAGGTTGTAGGTTTTTGGGTCTGTGTGGTCTGGGGTTAGTTTCATCGTCGTCTGCGTCGTTTGCTCTTGCCGATTGGTGTCTTTAGCCGCCACGGGTGGTTGGAAGCTGGCATGACCAGGGGTGGTTTGCGGGGTGGTGGCTTTCCCGGGAGGATTTCAAATCGCAGTTCCTGGTCACTGCTGAAGATGTGGAGAGAGTCGTCCAGATAGCGGCGGACAATGACGTGCTGTTCAGGGCGAGGGAGGACATAGGGTCCCTTGAGGATCTGGACAAAGGTGGAGTCCAGAGTGATCGTGTAATCATGTCTGAGATAGCGATCGGTTTGGAAGCAGAGGATCTGTTCGAGCTTGAGCCCAGAGTCAAGCGCCCGGTGCACATCGGGTAGCCCGTCGGGAGGAAGTGCAAAGCGGCTGTTGTGGGCCTTCATGTAGGATCGCTCCAGGAAGCGGTTGGCTGAGGCGATCGTGGAGATCCCCTGCCGGCGCATGGCCTTGATGAGGCGATCTTGTTGGGTTCGGTTCCCCCTCTCGACTCTGCCCTTGGCCTGGGAACTGTTGGCATAGATGATCTGGACGCCCAAGGTAGCCATTGCCCGGCCGAAGTCAGTTACGGCACCGCCTTCAGCATAGAAAACGGTCCCACGGTCAACGTAGAGGCAACGGGGCAGCCCGTAGCGCTTGGAGTAGGCCCAGAAGGTTCTCATGCAGTCGGCGGTGTTCTCACTGCCGGCAAAGCGCAGGAAAACGCGGTTGGTGGCATCGTCGATCATGTGGAGGAGCGTGCACTGTGGGCCACGGCCTTCGAACCAGTCATGGTCAGAGCCATCGAACTGGACAAGCTCGCCAATGGCGGATCGACGGTGCCGCTTTGAGCGATGGGGCCGCTTGCGTCGCTGGACGTTGGTGCCGCCCTTGGCCATGAGCCAGCGCCGCACTGTCTCATGGTCAACGAGGATCTTGTGGTCCTTGAGCAACACCTCGGCAAAGAGGGTCGGCCCGTAGTCCCTGTACTCAGGCCGCCAGTAGAGCTCCAGGACCCGAGTCTTCAGGCGTTTGGGATACCCTCGATTGGAGGGGCAGCCGCGAAGTCGGTGAATGAGCCCCACGTCACCCTCCTGGCGGTAACGCTTCATGAGGCGGAACACATGGCGACGGCTGAGTTCCAGCAACCTCCCCGCTTCTCGGGCAGAGAGACGGCCCTTGATCACTTCCTTGATGACGACCAGGCGGTCACGTTCCTTTTGACTCATCACCAGATTGTTGCCCATGGGGGTGACTCCGCACTATGGGGGGGAGTCCAAAGATGCCTCCTGGTGACATTTCTATCGAGTCTAAAAGGTGACATTTCTACCGAGTCATTACATCAACGATTTCTCGTTGTTCCAGTGCATTGACTCTGGGAAATTCGGTGCTTAAGTTGGATGGAGAATACCCTTCGCACAGCTTCAGGGAGGGCGAACCTTAGCCCGCACCTGAAGGAGGACTTGTGATGTCCGCACGCGTCGGACAGATGGTCTCCCACTACAAGATCCTCGAGCTTATCGGTTCAGGAGGAATGGGGATCCTCTACAAGGCGAGAGATATGCGCCTTGACCGCCTCGTCGCTCTGAAGTTCCTCCCTCCCGAATACCTCAGAAACGCTGAAGCGAGACGCCGCTTCACCCATGAGGCACGCGCAGCCTCCTCTATCGATCACCCGAACATCTGCACCGTCCACGATATTGACGATACGCTCCATGGACATGTCTTTATTGTCATGGATTACTACGAGGGCGAGACGATAAAGGAAAAGACTGCCCATGGGCCACTGGAGGTGGATGAGGCAATCGACCTTGCGCTCCAGACCGTCCGTGGTCTTTCGGCGGCCCACAAACACCGTATCATCCATCGTGATATAAAGCCGGCGAACATGATCGTGACGCTCGATGGTGTCGTGAAAATCGTTGACTTTGGCATCGCGAAACTGAAGAACCTGACTGACATCACCAAAGACGGGGTACTCCCCGGAACGGTGGCCTACATGTCACCGGAACAGGCGAGAGGCGAACGTGTCGACCACCGGACGGACATCTGGTCGCTCGGCGTGGTCTTCTACGAGATGCTAACGGGCCACAGGCCTTTCGAGGGGGAGTTCGAGCCGGCGGTGGTCTATTCTATAGAGAACCTGGATCCACAGCCTGCGTCTGTCTACCGTCCCGGATTGTCTCCCCTCGTAGACCACATCGCGACCACCTCACTTGCCAAGGAACCGGATCAAAGGTATGGGACTGCCGATGCAATGATCGCAGACCTGGAACTGGCGAAGTCGGGGAAGGAAACTCCACCTGATACGGAAGGACGACGCCGGGCTCGAAAGATTGCAGTAGGAGACAAGGCGGGGTGGTTTGGTACCGTCCTTTCCTCGCCAAGTGCCAAAGTGGTTGCGGGCATTGCAGCAGTTGCGGCGATTGTCACCCTTATCCTGGTGACAGGCATCTTTTCGGGTCAGGCCGATGCCCAAAAGTGGAAAGTGGCGATTCTGCCTGTCCAGAATCTGACGGAGCATCCCGAAGCTTCCGTGTGGGCCCGCAACGTCCAGGAGAATTTCCTGCCGCGGGAACTCACTGCGATCAGGTTTCTCGAGGTGCAGGACCCATTTCTCGGGTCGGACATACGAGGAGCCTCGCGGGATCCTGGTCAGAGCGCGGATGATCAGTGGGTATATGAGAGACTCAGAGAGGCGGATATCGACTATGTCCTGGAGGGGAGCATCTACAACGAGGATGGGGGATTCAGGCTTCAGGCAAACCTACTGACTCTCGAAACCAGTACTATTGAATTCACCGCGAGCGTGCCGTTCCCGGGTGAGAAGGAGCTCGATGCGGCTGTGGCGGGAGTTGTCCGACAGATCGAATACTACTTTGATGTTGAGATCATCAATCCCAACGAGGATACCGACCTGCAACCCTGGATACCCACCCGAATGAAGACCATTGCTGCGAAGAAGGCCTTCCTGGAAGCCGCGATACAGGCTTATACCGGAGTGCCCGGGGGCTTGCCGTTGATCCAGAAAGCTATTGAGTTGGACTCCACATTCGTGGCCCCGAGGGTATGGCTCGTCCCCACTCTGGTCGAGGCCGGCATGACTGATGAAGCAGAGGCCCATATCGCCGCTCTCAAGGCGGTTGAGGGAGAATCAACAGCCTTTGAGAGAGCGATGATAGAGTACGCTGATATGTTTCTGCACGGCAATATGAGAGAGCAATTGGCAGCCCTGGACAAGGGTCTTTTATATGCTCCTGGTAATCACATAGTTCACATCAACAAAGGGTGGATACAATACGAACTTGGGAACTACGAGCATGCAGGGGAAAATTTCCGGTCGGTGGTGGAATCAGGGATGGCTTATCCGCTCGCTTACCCCTGGTATGCGCAAGTTCTGGCCAAACTCGGCAGGTGGGAGGAGGCCAGAGACGTGTTGGATCAGGCTCTCGATCTCACACCTGTCAGCGGGGAGGTGTATATTCTTCTGACCGCCTTTGCGTTGCGTGATGGGGATGCCTCCTCCGCATCCCGGTACGAGCTCAGAGCGTATGAGATACTTCAGTCTTCAGATATGGGATTGGATCAAATATGCCGCGAAGTTGGGCGTCTTCTTGTTGACATGGAACTTCCGGAAATTGCAGATCGATACTTCGTGCGGGCGCTTGCCACCAACCCAAACTCAGCGCTGCTTCATGCCGATCGAGCCCGGGCATTTCTTCAGATGGGGGACACAGTTGCCGCCGTTGCGGCAGTCAACAACGCACTCTCGCTTGACTCCAATTACGCTGAACCACACCTCCTCCTTGCAAGAATCCTAGATGCGGGCGGGAATGCTACGGAAGCAATTGCACGCTACAGGACCTATCTCCAGCATGATTCGGTCAGCGTGCCGGCGCTGGAAGCTTTGCGGAGAGTAGCGATGCTGGCCTCCTCCAGAGGCAGTGAAGTGTGGGTTCATCCTCGTTGAATGTACAGAGAGTGGATCTCGTCTTATTCACATCCGCAGAGATTCACAGTAACCAACACGTACCACAAACAATAGAGGCCTATCATGAGAACAGACGACATTAGCTTTGAATTGTATCATGTCATCTATGAAATCAAGCACAATCCTGACAACCTCTGCGAACTTAGTAAGAAGCCGCTCAACCAGGCCAAGGTGAAAAAGTTCGCAACGGACATCGAACCCGGTATTTCTGATGAGGATATTGAGTTCTTGGTGGATATGTTGCTCTACGGTACGGGAAAGGTGGAGGACCTTTGTGATGCGTACCTATGTCTGACCGGTGGCTGCAAGTGCGACCGTCCCGACAAAGTGAGGGGCGGGCGCTTCCCCCGACCTGTCTGGAGACTCTAGGTGCGGCTCTCGGTTGACTCGTATGGTTGACGAATTTCTTACGCCTCTTCTGGAATCCTGGCCACGTGCCCTCGCGGCAGAGTTCAGGTCGTATTGGGAGCAACATGACGAGCCCGGCTCGGCGCCTCCATTCTGGCTGACACTTCCCGAGACCATCTACGAGATGGGAAGACTAGGCCGTCCAGCCCTCAGAAGCGACGCGATGGCGCACCTTCTCCGTGGCCAGCTCTGCCTCTACTTCGCGATCCGTATCCTTGATGATCTTCTCGACGGGCACGCCCCGCCGGGCCGGCTGAGTCTTTTGCCCAGTCTCTTCCTCCTTGATGCTGAACGCTGCTTTGAGCTGGTCCACGGATTGTCAACTGCATTCACCAGCACCTATCGGGAGGCCCTGCGCAATACGCTAGACGGGATCGTGCGGGTGGAGGAGCTGCATCGTGACCCGGAGGCTGGAGTTGAGTCTCTCCTCGAGGCGTATGCGCGAGTGGATTCGGTCCTTTCTGTTGGGATGACAGCTGCTCTTGAGCTCACGGGGAGACGGAGCGAGATCCCGAAGATGCAGATTTTCTCCCAGGAGATGGGAAAGGCTTCACAGATTCTGGACGACATCTACGACATGGAAGAAGACCTTGCATCAGGAAAGGTAAATGTTCCTCTGCGCATCGCTCTGGGTCCTGTGCGAGATAGGGTGGAATCTCCGGAGGCCATTCGGGAGTCGTACAGAGGACTGCTGGATGCCTCCTGGAAAGACAAGGTTGAGATGGTGGCTGAGGAGTGCTTCCAGCGGGCTGAGGAGGCAGCTGCCGGTCTCCCGTTCTTGCCTTGTGATGAATACATTGCAGGTTACAGGGTGGCCATACGGCACGCCCTTACCTCACCCGGCCAGAGTGAATGGGGTGTCCAGGGAGTGTGGCACATGATACCTGGCTCTGCGCCCGGAATTTGAGCGCTCCAACCTAAAGCTCTGTCCCCCTCGTTTGACAATCCCCTTTGACTGCCATATCTTTTTACAGCACATCGTTTGATTGCTCCCACGGGCAAAGAAAGCCATTCACACCACTCCCCCAGGCAGGGACACATAGGCGTGCCCTCTAAGCCAGTCAAAAATAACGAGATAGCTGATCTTCTGAATCGGATTGCCGATTTGCTCGATGCGAAGGGTGAGAATCCCTTCCGTGTTCGTAGCTATCGCACAGCGGCAGATTCTGTCGCAAGCGTACGTCAATCCCTCGCGAATCTGGTGCAGGAAGAAGGAGCAAAAGGTCTCTCGGGACTCAAAGGGGTGGGGGAGAAGCTGGCCGGACTGATACAGGAGTATGTTGAGAAGGGAAAGGTCGAACTCCTCGAGGAGCTGGAGAAGGAAGTCCCTGCAGAAAAACTGGAAACGATCAAAAAGAGGAAGGCTGACCATAAATTCACACAGCCAATTGAAATCCCCGTCGCCCTGATCCTGGAGATTGACGAGGAATACCGGAAGGAGGCCGCGGCAGGGAACCTGAAAATGATCGCGCCCCGACTGCTGAACCCGGAAAAAGAGGCGTGGCTGCCGTTGATGAATAGTGTGTACAAAGGATACAAATTCACCGTGATGTTCTCCAATACCGCAACCGCGCACAAGCTGGGGAAGACCGATGACTGGGTTGTGGTCTACTTCCAGAAGGAGAAAGGCGAGAATCAGTGCACCGTGGTCACGGAATCACGAGGACCCTTGAAAGGTAAGCGTGTGGTCCGGGGGAAAGAGAAGGAGTGTCAGGCCCACTACAGCGTCTAAGTTAGCCGAACGAGTGAACAAGGAGATATACATGAGACTATCCCGGCTTCTGCTTTGCGGCACAATACTGATTCTCTGGATTTCATCGGTCTGCGCGCAAGAGGGGGTGACAGTCAATGAAGCGTTGAAAGAGGTGACGACTCTGGAAATCCCCGCTTCGGGGTTTCCTGTTGAACGGACGGTGGCCGAGGCGGTGCAGAAAGATGTCACGCCAGGCGCTGCCATCAAAGAGGTTCAAGGGAAGACGGAGATCGGCCCGGGAACCCTCCGCATCCAGATTTCACGTGATCAATCAGAATCTTCGGCCGGATGGTACCGGCTCCGTATCGCACCTGACGGGACGGGAGAGCTGACCGCTTCGCACACTCATCTATTATACACAGCCTTCTGCCGCGTCAGAGATGAGTGGGCGGGTGAGGATGTGAATGAGTTCGCGGAAGGGCGGACGGTCTCGGTGCGTCTTCCGTGGCTGGAAGGGAATGACGGGATGTTCGCCGGCAGGCCGCGGTTTACGAGAGACTACGACCCCGAAGGGGCGATCAAGGAGCTCGCACGGCTTGGCTGCTCTCATGTCATCGTCAATGTGCTTGCTTTCCCCGCAGCGTACGAGCAGGGTCCTCCGGGAGAGATCTACCACCGTTTCTACTGGAGCAGCCCGGATCTGGATCAGTTTGTCGCAACAGATCTTACCCGTGGTCTCTACCCCCCTGAGTACCTCGAGGCAAACCTCAATCTCCTGAAGAAGAACGTCCAGCTTGCCGTTGCATACGGCCTCACGCCGGGGATCAGAATCTGTTCACCCCGGAGCATGCCGGAGGCGTTCTTCGACAAATACCCCTACCTCCGCGGGGCGCGGGTGGACCATCCCTACCGGAGCTACCGTCCCCGATACACAGCCACGCTCAGCCACCCGGTGGTCCGGTGGCATTACGCCCAGATGATGAAAGAGTTGATGAAAGAGGTTCCGGAGCTGGGATATCTCTATCTCTGGACAAACGACAGCGGGGCCGGTTTTGAGTACACCTCCACGCTCTATGCCGGAAGAAACGGGGGAGCCTATCTTATCCGGGAATGGAAGACAGAGAAAGCAATTGCAGAGGCCGCGGGCAAAAACGTTCTTCGATACTTCCGGCTGTTGCGAGATGCCGCTACTGAGACAAATCCCGACTTTCGCCTGATTGCCGCGCTCTCCTGGTTCGGGGCGGAGCAGGATATCATCCTGGGCGGTCTTGGCGAAGGGCTGGATCTTCACATACAGCCTGCCGACACGGCGAATGAGAAGACCTGGCCCACTATCCAGGGGCTCGAAGCAAAGGGGTCCCGTCTTTTTGCCTCAGCGCAGGCCAGGGGGAATTTCCTTCTGGGGGTTCCCTCTCCCTGGTTGACCTACGAAAGGATCTCAGCCGCCGTGGCACCCGGAACCCACGAGGTGTCTGTGACAATTGACCCGCCTTCTCTCACGCCCAGGAACATCAACCGGGAGATCGTACGTGCCTATCAATCGGGGACGCCCGGTACGGTGGACGAGATCGCGGAATCGGCGGCACGCCGCTGGTGCGGGCCTGACGAGGCTCCCACGCTGGTAGAGGCTTGGCGGCTGACCGATCAAGCGGTCCGCTCTTTTCCCGATGTGCCGCTTTACGGCAATAGCTGGGCATACCCGTTGTACCGGACCTGGGTCAGGCCATTTGTCCCGAACATCGAAGAGATCCCCGAACGCGTACGGGCATACTATGAAGAGCACGTGATCTCCACATTCAACAACCCCACGCTCATTGATTTCAGTGCCGATGCGCTCTGGCTGCTTATCGACAGGGATCACGCGGCGTCCATAGTCCGGCAGTCTGATTCACTGGTATGGGGACCCCTGGATAAGGCGATCGCGCTGCTGAATAGCTCATTGGAGCGGCAAACCGTGAGCACCCCCGCCCATGGGATATTGCTGGACCAGCGGGACCGTCTCCGGGCATTGCGGAGCTACTTCAGGAACCTTCGGAACATCGCCGGCTGGATAGCCGGCGTACACGGCTACATGGCGGCCTCTTCGCCTGACGAGAAGGAGAGGATGCATTCTGACCTCCTCGCCGTGATCGACGATGAGATGAAAAACTCGGAGGAGTTGCTTCAGCTCTGGAACACGACCAGTTCTGAGCTCTTCCCCATATCTTCTATGGGGGAAAACTGGTCAATGTATGGAGATAACTTCGGGGAGCTGCTCCAGAAGAAGATCGAGTTGATGAAGAAACACCGGAACGACACACCTTTTGCTGACCCGAATTTCATGTGGCGGATGGGTCCGGAGTGTCCCGTGGAACCGGCGGAGTATTTACAGTACTGACCGCTTGATTTCCCCGATGCAGTGGGCTAGATTACCTGAGGGGTGCCACTATGACTGCTGGAAGCATCAAGATATTGACTGGAGCGGTGTTGATTTCTGGCCTGTGTCTCTCTGCACAGGCCCAGGTGACGGTATCGCTCGGAGGGCTTGGCGGAAGCCCTGACTATCGCTGGAGGGACGCTCCGGGCAATCTTTTCGCGGAATCATTTCGCAGCACGTTCGACTATGGGTCCGGTCCAACGGTGACGCTGACTTATTCTCAGAGCGGAGATGAATTTACAGGAACGTTGACCGCCACCGGGCTCAAGCCGAATTTCGCATACCAACTCAAGCTTGAAGGGAAACCGGAGGCCGATTGGGGGTCAACCGAGGGTGATGACTGGTCGAATCAGCAGATGCAGAATCTGGGGCGGGTGTGGGACAATATCGGTTACATCGTCTTCGATTACGTGATAACCGATGACCTGGGGAATTTCTCCAAAAGTCTTACTCTCAATAGCAGCTATCATGTCTTGTGGAGAACTGATCAACGAACGCGTCAGTCCGACGACGGTCCCGTCATCTCACGAGATGTGGTTGTCGACTCAGGCAGTCCGGCCTATGATACGACATTGGCCACAGAATCGGTCGGAGTGTATGGGGAAAGGGAGTCCGGTCGACCGGCTCCCGGGAGTGTTGTGCTGCCGGACGGTGAATACAGGCTCCGGGTGATTCTGACTGAAGAGTCATTTCACGAGTCCGGTCTAGCGTATGGGGGCGATTGGGCAGGCGCGATGGGCCATGACGATATCCAATTCACGATTGGCGATCCTCTTCCGATTCAGCTGGGGAGCTTCACTGCTACATCCGTGGACGCAAATACTGTTCGGCTGGAGTGGGTGACGCTGGCCGAGGTGAACAACTTCGGGTTTGAAGTGCAAAAATCGGCAGACGGCCAGGTACAGTATGAAACGATTTCGAACAGTTTCCTGCCCGGTTACGGAACCACTGTCGAACCTCACGCCTACAGCTACACGGACACAATGGCGAGTGGCGGAAGCTGGTACTACAGACTCAAACAGACCGATCTTGACGGCGAAGTGCACTACACGGAGGGTGTTCGCGTCGAAGTGCTGACGGTTCTAGACGAGGAGCAGATTCCTCACGGTTTTATTCTTGATCAGAATTACCCCAACCCGTTCAACCCGGTGACAACACTCTCTTTTTCCCTCCTGAGTCAGGGCCGTGTTACCTTGACGATCTACAATACAGCGGGGGAGAAAGTGGCAACGCTGGTAGATGAACCCCGGGCAGCGGGCGATCACACAGTTATGTTTGATGCCTCGAGTGTTGCCAGTGGTGTCTATCTCTACAGGCTAACCGCAGGGAGTTCTGTAAGCACGAAGAAAATGGTCGTGGTTCGGTAACCCTGCTCGTTTGAATATCCTCTTGATTTCACCGATGTAGCGGGTTAGATTACTGTCAGATCTCGGTGTCATGCGGCTCGATGATTTGGGGCCGCCGACAGGTTTCTTTCCTACCGACGACCACTCCTGATCATCGAGCTTCCCACCGGAGCATTCCTTACTACTGACACTCGTCAGCATTCTACTGGCAGACAAGGGGAAGGGGGCCGTGTCCATGAAATCGGTACTGGTTGGAATTGCCTTAGTGACAGCGATCCTCTGCGTATGCGGCTACCATGCAGATGCGCAATGGATTCAGACCAACGGTCCATATGGAGGAAATGTTCGCTGCTTTACCGCCAGCTATTCGTCAGGAGGTGTGGGAGACACCAGTCTCTTTGCCGGGACCTATCGCGGTGGCGTGTTCCGATCCACAAACAGCGGGGAAGACTGGACCGGTGTTAACAACGGCCTGGTGCCGGGGGAGATGGACGTCTGGTGTCTGGCAGGGCTGGACACAGGTCTCTTTGCCGGCACGACTCAGGGCGTCTATCTTTCCACGGATGACGGGGCAAATTGGGCTTCGTCGGGTACAGGTATGCCCCCCGCTTCCGTGTATGCTTTTTCTACGAACGGGACATATTTCTTTGCCGGCACTACTGAAGGTGTCTATCGGTCCACAGATCAGGGGATAACCTGGACTGCCGCCGACTCGGGCATAACGTACGACCATATTCGGGCCTTCGCGGTCATAGGGACGAACCTCTTTGCCGGGACGAACGGGGGCGGCGTTTTTCGTTCTACAAACAACGGGGAGTTCTGGGCAGAGGTCAACACCGGCCTGACGTTTCTCTCTATTCGGGCACTTGCCGTCATCGGGACGGACCTCTTTGCAGGGACCGGCCGTGATGGCGTTTTTCACTCCACGGACAACGGGGATACCTGGACAGTAGTCAGTACCGGCCTGACGAACCTTGAGGTTCAGTCGCTCATCGCGAACGGGCCAGATCTCGTCGCCGGGACCGGACGCGGCGGTGTCTTTCGATCCACGAATAACGGGGCAAACTGGGCGGCTGTCAATACGGGCATTACGTATTTTCAGATACCGGCTCTCTTTGCGATGGGGGCACGCCTCTATGCCGGGAGCGGCGGTGGAGGAGTCTTTCGCTCCACGAACGATGGGGCGAATTGGGACCCTGTGAACACGGGACTGACAAACACCATTGTTCAGTCTCTGACAGAAAGCGGCAACCATTTTCTTGCCGGAACCGACGGCGGTGATGTTTTTCGTTCTTCGGACAAGGGCGCAAGCTGGACTCCCCAGGCTTCTGGCCTTGCAGATGGTCCCGTTAATGTCCTTTTCCGTGGGGGGACACATCTTCTGGCGGGTACCAATGGGGATGGCGTGCGGATCTCTACAGATGACGGCGTAAGCTGGAATGATGCCAACAATGGCATAACAGATATGTTTGTCTGGGCCTTTGCGGAAATCGGGTCGATATTGTTTGCCGGGACGGAGTATGGGGGCGCGTTTCGTTCGACAGATGGTGGGGGGAGCTGGACTGCAGCCGATAGCGGCCTGACAAACTCGGATGTGCGAGCTCTTGCTGTGAGCGGGACAAGGCTCTTTGCCGGAACACACGGCGGTGGGGTGTTTCTCTCCCCGGATAGCGGTGGAACATGGACTGCTGTAAGTGCGGGGCTGACAAACACGGATGTCCGTGCCCTTGTTGTTGTCGGCCCGGACCTCTTTGCCGGCACATTCGGAGGGGGTGTCTTCCGCACCACCGACAACGGGGGCAGCTGGACCGAGGTAAACGCCGGCCTGACGTCAGGCTCTGTCATTACCCTCATTTCACGCGGCACAGATCTCTTTGCAGGAACCTCCTACGTAGGTGTTTTTCTCTCCACGGATAGCGGAGAAAGCTGGGCTCCCGTAAACACGGGCCTTGGCAACACCGAAGTTCAAGAGCTCGCAATAATGGGGACGGATCTCTTTGCCGGAACATGGGGAAGCGGTGTCTGGCGGAGGCCTCTGGATGAAATGGTTACTTCGGTTGGGGTCCCCTCTGGTGAGCTGCCGACGGTGGTGGAGCTGCATCAAAACTACCCGAACCCATTCAATCCGGCGACAGCCATCTCTTTCTCCCTTCCGGGTCAGGGCCATGTGACACTGAGCGTCTACAACACACTGGGAGAGGTAGTGGCAACGCTCCTGGATAATAGGATGGAAGCGGGGAATCACAGGGTACTATTTGACGCGTCGAGCCTCGCCAGCGGTGTGTATCTCTACAGGTTGAATGTGGGTGGCTCTGTCAGTACAAAGAAGATGATCCTGGTTCGATAATCAAAACTGCCCAACTATTTTTCATTCCTCTTCTCGGGCTCCTGTGCGCCTGCTCCGCGACCGAGGATAACGAGTTTGAAGCCCGTCAGCGGAGACTCCTGGAGATCCTGAGCACGGAGCCGGAGAACAGCCTCTACAGCCTGGCCGGAAGACTTGCCGTTGAGCGGGACGTTGAGAGGGCCCTGGTGGTGATAGACTCCATGGCGTCTGACACCAGGGCGAGGGGGAGGTTCCACGGCTATTCACTGATGGCAACCTACCTTCACTTCCGGTCAATCCTGCCCGACTCGCTGCACGCAAAGGTGAGGGAGGTCTTCCGCTCGAGGGGTCTGTACCGGGGAGATACTGAGAATCACTGGGTCACGACCTATACCGCTCTCTACCTCGCGGCTCAGACCTGGCCGAGCGAACCGGGGACGGAGTGGTTCAACGGGCGGAGCTCGGAAGAGAACTTTCGTGAGGCTGAGGGGTGGCTGAACCACTGGATCGAGATCACCACCACAATCGGCCAGGGAGAATTCGACTCGCCCACATACCTGCCAGTCTTTCTGATCCCGATGGTTGTGCTCTATGACTTCGCGGCCGACCCGGTCATGAAGCGGAAAGCGCAGATGATGAGCGATCTGATACTGGCGGACTTTGCCGCGGAGCAGCTTCGCGGCAACTACGGTGGAGGCCACAGCCGCGACTATCCCGCAGATATCACGAACCCTATCGTTGCCCAGTCCACGCGGATTGCCTGGCTCTACTTTGGTGAACCGGAGTTTGAATTCTGGGACGATCCCCGTTTCCAGCCCCGGATCCGGGCCGGCTGGGAGGTCATATGGGGAGCGCTGAGCAGCTACCGAATGCCAGAGATGATACTCCAAATGGCGACAGACCGGTCCACCCCCTATGTCCACCGGGAACGGAAACGGGTCCGCAACATCATCCGGTTCGCGGATGAGATGAACCCTCCCGTCTACAAGTACACATACATGACGGGGGACTACGCGCTCGGGTCTCTCCAGGGTGGGATTCTGCAGCCTTTTCAGCAGCACACCTGGGATGTCACGTTCGTCTCCGAGAGGCCGAACAATACGATATTCACGCTTCACCCTTCTTATTCAGACCGGGAGCTGGGGATGTTTTTCCCCGAAGAGCTGAAGGTCCTGGCGACAGACGTGGACCGGCACAAGCGGGTCTATACCAGCCCGGACAAGTGGAATTCCAGCTCCCCTTATGAGCAGACATTCCAGCACGAGAACGTCATCATCGTTCTCTACAGTATTACGCCCGGTGAGCAACAGCCCCACATAGACGGTTTCTTCCCGAAGACGCTGGATGACCGGACGATGGACTCCACGGGGTGGATCTTCTGCCGTGGAGGAAACACCGCCGTGGCGTTCTATCCTCTAATGCCGTACGAGTGGATTGATGAGGAGAAAAACTGGAGGATGAGAAGCCACCATCTAAAGAACGGCGCTGTCGTCGAGGTAGCCTCAGTGCAGACTGCCCAGGACTATCATGAGTTCATGGAACGGATCCGCTCGCGTCCTATCACTGCCGATGACTTCGATGAGACGCTCACCGTCTCGTACCGATCACTCGCAGGCGACACCCTGTCCTTCACATATGACGGTCCACGGATCCTGAACGGCCGGGTTGTGGATCTGACAGAGACCAGGCTCTATGACGGGCCATTCATCTCTGCTGATGTCGGGACAGGGCTCATCGAGCTTCGCTACAAAGATCAGGTCCGGGTTCTGGATTTTCAGACTGGCCAGATCAGAGAGAGATAATGCAGATGGTAACACGACTCTGTTCTAGTCTTCTGGTCCTTGCGCTTCTTGCCGGGGTGGCCCCGGCACAGAATGAGACAATCTACATGGCGGTCCTGGCCTCCATCGGTCCCCGGTACGATGCCGATGGTGAACCCAGGGCCGGCCTCTTCGTGAGCACCGACAAGGGCAATAGCTGGCAGCTCCGTGGTTGGCGTGACTATATACGCACCTTCTATACAGAAGAGGGGAGCGACGGGGTGATCTGGTCCGCCTGCGGAAACGGCGTTCTTCGGTCGACCGACCGGGGGGCCACCTGGAGGGTGACTACCGGTTGGGAAGTGACGGAGGTGCTCAAAGTGAAGGCTGCTGAAGGGAACCCCTCGGTGGTGTTTGCCTCGACAGCGTACGGCGTCTTCCGGAGCACCGATGGGGGAGAGACCTGGGAGAAGAAATCCAACGGCATGCGGCGCCCCTACTCGGGGGATCTCTGCATCGACAGAACCGACTGGCATCGTGTTCTGGCGGCAACCGAAGAGGGGGTCTACCTGAGTGAGGACGGCGGAGACCATTGGACCCTGGTGGGTCTGGCCGGGAAGGGTGTGCGTGTTATTATACAGGATCCGCACGAATCCAATCGTTTCTGGCTGGGAACCGAGGAGGATGGAGTCTTTCTCTCCGCAGACCGAGGGATCAGTTGGGAACAGCGTTCGGGAGGATTGGGGGACATGACCGTCTACACGATCGCTCTCCACCCCGAGGAAGAGAGCCGCGTCTACGCCGGGACATTTGGTGGGGGGGTCTACATGAGCAGAGATGGAGGTGCCCGGTGGGAAGAGCGGTCACGCGGATTGACCGATCCCCAGGTGCATTCTCTGGTTGTCATCCCCTCTGATCCTCAGATGCTCTTTGCAGGCACATTGAACGACGGACTCTTTCGGAGCACGGATGGCGGGGAGACGTGGCACTATGTCATTCAGGAGAGCTCGCAGGTCTGGGGTCTCTCGGTCCGGAATCGCCAACAAGAACCATGACAAGAATGAAATCGATCCTTTCTCTCATAGCTCTTCTCTCCTGCCTTGTCGGCAGTATATCCGCCCAGAATCAGATCACGTTCCAGGTCGATATGAGCGGTGCGATAGAACGGGGGCTGTTTGAGCCATCCGGCGGGGACAGCCTCGTGGTCAGGGGATCCTTCAACGACTGGAGGGGGAACGGACATCCGCTCGCACTCCAGGTCCGGCCCGCGATCTATGCCGAGACGTATGAATTGCCAGGCCCCCCCGCGGGGATCGTCCAGTTCAAATTCGTGATCGTCAGCCAGAGGCTTGGTGAGATATGGGAGTGGAGGCCTAATCCCGACAACACCGACCATGGAAACCGGAGCTTGATACTCACCGGCGCCCCTGCAACTATTCCCGGCTCCACTTTCGATTTCGATACACAGGCGGGGGGCGATTCTCCCTCGTTTTCGGTCGAGGAGCTGCGGGAGGATTTCCAACAGCTGCGGTCGGTCATTGAGGATTCGCATCCGGCACTCTACGTATTCACCAGCGAGGCAGCGTTTGACTCGCTCTACGAGGCGCGCTCCCGCCTCATCAACAGGCCAATGACCGTTGATGAGTTCTATACCATCGTTGCCCCGGTTGTTGCCCGTATTGGATGCGGGCACTCCCGGCTCTGGATGCCGGAGGGGCACTGGTCAGGGGCACCTGCAAAGTTCTTCCCGTTGAAACTCAAATTTCTGAACGGCAAGGCATACGCAGTGAAGTACTTCGGAACGAAAGAGCTCCTGGAGCCAGGGAGCGAGATTGTCGCGATAAACGGGGTGCCTGTCACAGAGATCGTGGAGACCCTGATGGAGGGGACCACAGGGGATGGTTTCAACAGGGGATACAGGTTGGACAGACTGGAGCGGAGGTTTCATCTCATCTACGCGCGCTTCTACGGCTATCCGGATGAGTTTCGACTCACCTACTTTCCACACGGCGACGGCGACCTTCAGGAGCAGGTTGTTCCCTCTGTAGGCTTAGCAGTCATAGCTGGGCGTATTCAGGGGGAACCCCTCCTCACGATCGAGGTTCTGGAGCCAGAGAGCGCTGCTGTAGTCACGATAAACAGCTTCAGCTACTATGACGATCTAGAGACATTCAGGCAATTCACCGACACTGCTTTTGAGACAATAGACGAACTGAAGATACGGAACCTCATTCTGGATCTTCGGGACAACGATGGTGGAGATCCCTTTGCCGCGAGTTATCTTCTTTCATACCTCGCGCCCAGACAGATCACCTACTTTGCCAAGCCGTACGGCCAGTACATTTCGCTTGCCTTCCCGCTCCCCCAGCGGGAGAAGCGGTTCGCCGGGAAGGTCTACACTCTCACAAACGGAAGATGTTTTTCCACAACCGGTCACCTCTGCGCGCTCATGAAGTATCATGAAATCGGAACGTTTGTGGGGTCCGAGACAGGGGGTACGTACACCTGCAATGACGCCGTCAAAGTCACCACGCTGGAGAACACGCAGCTCCAGGCGCAGATCGCGCGTGCATCCTTCAGGGTGGAAGTCTACGGGATACGTAGGGACCGGGGGATTGTGCCGGACCACGAAGTGGAGCCTCGAATCGAGGACGTGATCGAAGGAACTGATACGGTCAAAGAATATGTCCTCAAGCTGTTGACGTCTTCGTAACATCATGCCGACAATTGAGACCACGGTTGAGATTGTCCAGCCTCCTGAGATTGTCGCAGAGGCGTTTCTGGACCCGGCAAATGCCGTTCATTGGACAACAGACCTCGAACGACTTGAGGTCATCTCGGGAAATCCCGGGGAGGTCGGATCAGCTGCACATCTCCACTATGCTCAGAAAGGTCGTCCACACGTCCTGGTTGATGTTCTGGAAGAGACCGTACCAAACCAGTATTTCAGATCAAGAGTTGAGGGTGGCGGCCTCAAAGCTCATGTCGAAACCTGGCTTCGAAGGAGGAATGACAGGACGGAAGTGACAATACGGTGGAGAGGATCAGGAACCAGGCTTGTTACACGCCTACTACTCCCTCTCCTGCGTGGCGCAATACGACGTCGAACGCAGAGCGATCTTGCCACTTTCAAAAAGCTCGTCGAAACAAATGGTGCCCATTTCTCCAGATGATATGAGATGCTCTCGGTAAGCAAAATAGAAGGTATCAAAGCAGAAATCCACCGGGCAGCAACTGCACACCTGGATGCCAGGGATGCAGAAACCGCCCTGAGCCATTTCACGGATGATGTGGTTGCGGTAAGCAATACCGAGGTGTTTCCTTCTCGTGAATCACTTGCTGCCAATGTCCGCGAGTACTACGGGGACCTGAAAGAGGTAAACTATGCGTCCTGGAAAGATGTACACATATACGTAGTAAGCGAACGCGCTGCTACATTCACGGCGAAGTTTGTTTATGGGTTTACCAGCATGGATGACAAGATCACTGACCTCAAAGGAGTGTGGACAGCTCTGTTTGTGATTGACCAGGGAAGCTGGAAAATACGTTTACGGCATGAATCGTTTGAGCAGACATAAAGGAAAAACATTATGGATATCCAGGCACTCACAGCATTCTTCATGTGGTGTACCGTCATCAATGGCGGCATCCTGGTTCTCTGGAGCATCTTCTTTCTTTTCGCCCCCGACCTTACCTATCGAACGCAAGTCAAGTGGTTCCCCATTCCCCGGGAGACCTTCAATGTGATTCTCTACTGTTTCCTTGGTGCGTTCAAGATCGTCTTTCTGGTCTTTAATCTCGTTCCTTACCTGGCTCTGCTGATCATTGGATAAAAGCCACAGGGTAAGCTGTGGCAGCATATGACAAACCGGGTGGGGTGTGGGAGTACTGGCGGGGCAGGATCACATCAATGACTTGAGAATCTGAAAGGCGAGGATCGGGCCGGTAGAATGAAACGCACAGTAATAATCGCAGCACTAGCTCTCGGGGCTCTTATGGGCGGACGGACTATCCGGGCGCAGGGCGACTACTTCAAGACCGCTACCTACACGCCTGCAGCCCTTCCCGTTTTTCAGGAAACAAGGTCGAAGCTTCCGGCCCCGATCTTTGACGAGAACCCGCTCTATGTCCGGATGTACTGGAAAGCCTGGGAGCTGGCGTTTCGGAACTTCCACGAGCCCGCGCCGAAGAGCGGATTCGTCTCCCAGTTCATTGACGCTGCGTTCAACCAGAACATCTTCCTCTGGGACACCTGTTTCCTGACGATGTTCTGCAACTATGCGCACCCGCTGGTGCCGGGTATCGGCTCTTTGGACAACTTCTATGCGAAGCAGCACGAGGACGGCGAGATCTGCCGTGAAATCAACCGGACAACAGGGATCGATTTCAAGGAGTGGGTCAACAGGGAAGGGCAGGATCTCTTCAGCCGGTGGGGGAAGTACCCGGTCACCTACGTGGATCGGGAGGTCCCGGAGCCGGCTCCGGTACTGACACTTGATGCGCTCAACCACCCTATTCT
>JBATTW010000502.1:0-2333 GCA_049670805.1 Bacteroidota bacterium | reverse complement strand
CAGAGGCACAAGATGCCTCCACGCAGACATCGTTCTTTTTGTTACCATGTCCTCTCCAATCACGTTATGTGTAGAAGGAGTCAGATTGTCGACGCCCCGGCCACGCCGGGGGCATCACCCCGGGAGCGTTGGAGCAGCTGGATCCCGGGGTAGAATGGTGAAAAACGGTTCGCAATGGCAAATAGAGGGCGATAGAAGTGTCAGGAAATGGGCAGCCATGCCAGGCTCCTCAGACTATCTGAGGAAGATGGTAGGGCACACTGTTACTCTTGACCAGTTACGAAAGTGGGATTCTGGGTGGGTAGGAAGAAAGTGGTACTCATTACCTCTGAGTGTGTGTCGAAAACGGTGGATATTGAAGAGTGGGAGCCAGAGTGGTAGGACTCAGGGGGACACGGGGGCCACCGGGTTGGGCGGGACTACTGAGCGGCGAGAAAACCCAGTTCGCGGGCTTTGTCCAGCGCACGTATTCTATTGTGCGCACCCAGCTTCTGATAGATGTTGTAGAGGTGGTTCTTCACGGTACCCCCGCTGATGAATAACCGACCTGCAATCTCGTCGTTTCTCAACCCTTCTGCCATCAGAGTGAGGATCTCAAGCTCTCGCTGCGAGAGGGACTCGACGGAGGATTCTGCCCTCATCTCGAGCGCACCCCCTTTTGTCCTGCCCCTATCCTGCGTGAAGGCCTTCAGGATTTTTCCCACATAGTCAGCCGGGGCATCCTCTTCCCCCAGTCGCTCGAGCAGTTCTGCCACCGGCGGCCCCAGATCCAGGAACGGACGTATGAAGCGGCCACGCCGGGCTATTGTCAGGGCTCGAGCAAGCAGAGAGGTGGCCTCATCGGTCTTTGACTGTTTCGCGTAGGCCAGCGCCTGCAGACCCAGCACGCGGATCAACTGAAGATCATTGCACCGTGACTCATTGTACTCGGCGTATTCCTCGAGGTCCTCCAGTGCCTCTGTGACGCTTGCAGGGGAGCCTTCGGCAAGGAGCACCCTGCATCGTGTGAGACGGGGCAGCTCCAGCCATGTGAACATCGCACCGGTATCATATTCCAGGTTCAACATCTGCTGGCAACGTAGAGCCGCCTCCGCGTCGCCTTGCACCAGGGAGAGATGCGCTTGCGTAGACCGGATAACAGAAAGGCACACCAGGTCGTTGGTTTCACTCGCGAAGTCCTCCAGGAGTTGCAGAGTTTCGCCGGCTTTGCCCGCCTCACCCCTGAGTTGATGGGCAAGGGCAAGACCGGCAATGGCGTCAACCGCGAACCTCGGGTCGAGGATATAGCGATTCATCACGACCTTGTCAAAGAGCTGGACTGCTCTCTCGAGATCGTTCCTCAAGTATGCGACACATGCTTGAAAATAGTGTGCCCATACCTCCAGATAGGAGCTCTTCAGATTGCTTCCCAGGGACTGAAGTTGTTGAGAGGCATTCACCACCTCCTCGAGTTCGCCCTCAAGGAGCCCAATGAAGCAGAGCCCGCCCACAACTCGAGCCCGTCGTGCATCCTCCGGTATGCGCCTCACGTAGAGCAGGTCGTGCAGCATCCGGAGGGCTTCTTCTCCCTTGCCGTTCATCTTAAGAGCCAGGCCGTAGTGGAGCTCAGCTTCACCCCGCATCATTTTGTACCTCTCCGGGATCACCTCCACAGCATTCCTGAGCGATTCCTCGGACTGGGATGCCTCGTCCTGCCAGTACTGGAAATATCCCCTGAAGAAGTCAAGCTCACCCCGCAACGTCGGGTGCTGCTTGTCCCCACCCGCAATTTTCTGAACTTCCTCAACGAAAGTGGATACAGCCACGTAGTCGAGCCGATAGAATGAGACCCAGGCCTGTGCCAGGAGGAGATCCGGCCTCTGTCTCTTGATCTCGCCAGGCAACATCTCCAGCCACCGTGACAGGACATACCATTTGTCATCATCCAGTATGGCATATCGTGACTCCTCCACAATCTGAGCCGCGGTCTCTGCATCTCCCGCCGCGATCGCATGCTGAATCGCTTCCTCGATATGGCGGTTCTCACGGTACCAGGTACTGGCCGTGGCGTGATACGCCGCGATCTGCTCCGGGCTCCGCCTCGTCTTCAACCGGTTCTGCAGAAGCTGCTGAAAAAGGTGATGGTACCGGAACCAGGTCCGTTCCCCATCCAGAGGCACGACAAAGAGATTTGCCTTCACAAGCCACTCAATGAACTCCTGCCCGCTGAGTCTATGCTCGTCCTTTCCGCGCTCGGCCTCACACAGCGCCTCGGCCAGAGCCGGAGAGAACCGGTTTAAGACCGATGTCCGCATCAGACAGTCCTGCACATCGGACGGCTGTCTTGTCAGGAC